>JBBQVM010000059.1:0-13571 GCA_038211525.1 Bacteroidia bacterium | reverse complement strand
TAAAACTACGTTAGAAGAAGCAGGGTTCGGGTAAACAGAAATAGATACACCATTTGTAAGAACTTCATTGATAGAACTTAAAACAAGATTTTTGTCGACACAAGCATAAACGAAATCATTGTTACCAATTGCATGCTCTCCATTTGGTGGAACAGCATAACCTGGTGCACCATCTTGCTGCCATAATAAACTTACGCAATTGTCAACATCTTTAGCCATAGAACAAAATACTGCTTCGTCAAACTGACTATCAGAAATATTAAGTCCGCTGCTCCAGGTTGCACCGCCATCTGTAGAAGCTGTCAGGTAAACATTTCTATAGCTGAATGCCAATGGAGAAGGGTTACCAGAATCGGTTCCTTCAATTAAAGGACAATAAGAAACAAATATATTTCCTGATGCATCAATACCTGCGTTTGGCATGGAACAAATTCCATCATTACCGTAACGACCACCTAAATCAGCAGCAAAAGCATCAGCTTGGCCTGAGCCATCAAGATCAGGAGCAGTTGCAATAACTACCGGAGGATTGGTTCCAAAACTTTCGTTCCAATACAGCAAAGCATCAGTTGTTAAGAAAAGCCCAACGTTTGTTGTTGGATCATCATCAAGAATCAGCATCGCACCAGCAAAGCAATGAACCATTCCGTTATTGTCTATCAAAACTGCATAAGATCCATCAGTCGTTAAAACAGTATCAGCAACACCGTCGCCGTCAACGTCTGTAATTTGAGTAGTTCCGTCATATTTCGTGAAAGGAAAATCCTGAATTACCGTACGCGTCCAGTTCGAGCCATTATCAATAGATTTCCAAAGCGCCCAATCATCAGTAATATCACCTGCAACAAAAGCAACAGTATTATCTTTTGAATCGATAGCATAACCATCAGCACGAAAACCATTATATTCAACATCATTTACTCCGGGAGGAAGTACACGAACTATATCCCAATTAGCTCCACCATCTAATGATCGGCTGTAGTTTAAACATCCATTAAGACCATTTACGATTGGACCTGCGTTACCGGTTGGATAAGAGATATCAATCATGTGTAAAGTGTTTCCATCGGGTCCACCTGCTGCAGTTCTGGTCCAAAGAGTAACTTCTCCACCCGGGAAGGTTGGAGTAGCTGCTTGCGACCATGCTCCCGAACCTGCAGTTGGGCGAGAAACAGTTGCTGTTGATACAGTAACACTTTGATGTGAAACAACTACTTCACCCCCGTTAGCTAGTTGAACTAAACTAGGCCATCCGCGACGGTCGGTTTCGATGCGGCTGGTAGGTAATGCTCCCCATGCTGAACCATCATAATAGTTGTAACCGGTACCTCTGTCAGGATAAGTACCACCTAAATCGGTACTAAATGTCCATGACGCACCTACGTTACCATTTTTCTTGTAAATACGATTTTGAACAGAACCATTGGTCTGAAGATCATAAGTTGAAGTACCAACAACTTCTTGAGGAACCATAGAAGTTTTGGATGCTGATGAAGGTCTGGCAGCAGGAAGATTGATGTTCCTGTTTAAAGGCATTTCATTTCCTGATACCGCTTGTTGGTATGTAACCGGAGCATGGGTATTTGCCTTTTTTAATCTTTCAATAACTGTGGTTGTTGGAGCTGGTCTGTTTTGTGCATTGACCGCAAAAACGAGTCCAAACGCCAAACCCGTAAGTAATAGTTTTTTCATTTTTTGATTAGTTTTTAGTTTCCGAACTGTAAATATATAGACTTTGCTATTCAATCAAAAGGTTCCTACCCAAATATGTGGGTTAGTGATTGATAAACAGGGAGAAATAAAAAACCCGCCCTAATGGGGCGGGTTTTTTATTTTTTAATAAAGCTTTTATTATTGAACAATAACTTTTACAGAATTAACTGTATTTCCAGAAATAGTATTCAAAGAATAGATTCCTGAAGCAAAGTTGTTAACGTTAATGTGAACGTTATTCAAACCTGAAGTAGCAACTAAATCAGAAGTATAAACAACTTGACCAAGAACGTCAACTAACTGAATTTTAACAGTTTGTGTTTGGTTGAAGGTATAATCAACATTCAATACACTTTGAACCGGGTTAGGATAGATAACCGCACGAATCGTGTTCTGTGCAGCTTCGTTGATTCCCACTGGGTTAGCAAATGAATTGTAGATAATATCATAAGGTCCATAAGCATCTGGCGCAGGTGTTCCTGCAGGGCTATCAGAAGGCTGGAAAGTATTTCCCGGCTCACCATCTTTGAAGTAGATAAGTTGTACCGTATTTGTAACTTTCTTTGCCATGTTTGGCCAAACCTGCTCATCAAAATCAGAAGATTCAACACGACTAGGAGTTGACCAGGTCATTCCACCATCAACTGAATTCATGTAATAAACATTTCTAAATGATTCTTCCAAAAGTGGATCAGGGTTTCCGTTAGTTGTATTTTCAATTAATGAAGAATAGCAAAGATGAATATGATTTAAAGCATCTACACCTAGAGTAGCTTGTGAAGTAAGACCACACTGATAGATTGCTAAACCAGGAGCTAAATCGATTGTGCCGTTTCCATCAATATCTTGAACTTGAGCAATTACATTGTTTGTAATGTCACCAGCAGGCATTGATTCGTTCCAATAAAGTAATCCATCTGTTCCAGGGAAATAAGAAGCACCATTTGCATTTGGAGTATCACTGAATACTCTTGTACTTCCAACTGCAACGTGCACCATATTGTTGTTGTCAATTACACAAGAAATACCTGAATCAGTAGTTGGGATGGTATCTGCTACTCCATCACCATCGATGTCGGTAATAGTAGTGGTGTAATCAAATGGAGATAACGGGAAAGCGTTAATAGTTGTTTTAGTCCAATTAGCGCCATTGTCTAATGATTTCCATAAAGTAAGATCTGCATAAAATCCACCCATCACAACGGCAATTACATCACCACGAGCGTCAATGTCATAAGCATCAGTAGAACCTTTATAGAAGTCAACATCTTCACCTGGAAGTATGATGTTCTCATCAATCCATGTAGTTCCACCGTCTAATGAACGTGAATATCTTACATAAAATGAACCTGCATTTTCTTGGCCGATAACGTGTATGCTATTACCGTTTGCACCACCTACAACCATTCTTGGCCAGGTAACAGTAGTAGTTCCTAAAGCAGCTTCATTCCACGGCCCGGTTCCTTTATTAGCTCTTGAAACCAAGTTAGTTGGATTAGTACCGTGGTTAACAATATATTCACCACTTGTAGCGGTACCACTTACGTTTGGCCATCCTGTTCTGTATGACTCAACTCTTGCTGCCGGAGCAGCACCCCAACTTGTACCATCATAATAATTGTAACCGGTTCCTCTGTCAGAGAATCCAGGAGGTACATCCCCTTTAGTCCATACTACAGAAATTGTGTTGTCGTCCCAAAGCTTTACTCTGTTTCCTACACATCCGTAATTCGACTGAAGATCGTAAGTTGTTTGTCCCAATGATACTTCTACCATAGAGTTTTTAGATTGTGAAACTGTAGGATTTACAGTTGATAAAGGAGCAATAAGATCATCAGAAGGTTTCTGAAGTTTTGCCACCTTGTTAGCAGTTACACTATTCAGCTTCGACTGTACAACTTGTCTGCTATTGCTTTGAGCAAATGCAGAAAGACATACTGTTAAAGCCAACCCACTTAGTAATAATTTTTTCATGTTGGTTTGTTTATAGGTTAATAATAAATTTAATTATGACACTAATTCCCTGGTTATTAATAGATTAAATAGAACAACGATATTTGATCGTGCGATATCTAACTACAAAAATAGCTATTTTAACATTAAAATGTGGGAATGTTAAATTATTTAGAAATTTGATTTCGGAATAATCAATGTTCAAAAATTCATTCAAAGCCTCTAAAGTATTCCTGCTGAGTGATATATATCCGAAAAAAGTTTTGCACTTTGCTCTATGGAAAATTTTTCCTTTGCATACTCTCGCATCATTTTATAATTGAACATGGAAGGTTCATCCATTATCTTTATAAATGCATGTTCCAATTGCACTTTATTTCCGGCTTCAACCAGAATTCCAAATTCAGGTTTGAGATGCTCTGAGATTCCACCCACATCACTTGAAATTACTGGTACACCACTTGCAAATGATTCAACGATGGTGCAAGGGAAGTTTTCATAGTTACTAAACATAACAAATGCATCGGCATTTCGCATTTTGGCACTAAGTTCTTTTCCGGTTAGCAATCCGGTAAAATAAATTCTGGAATTCACCAGATTTGTTTTTAAAGCATAATTATATACTTCATTAAAATCTTTTCCATCTCCGACAATTTCAATAATAAAATCATTCCGTTTTGTTGCGAGTTGATTCACAACATCAATAATTCCTTTTACATTTTTTGCAGGTTCGTCGAAGCAAGATACATGAACCAGTTTTTTTATAGATTCATTCTTTTTATTTTCCAATGGATAAAAATCACCCATGTCCGCAATGTTAGGAGTTATATAATATTTATTTTTCAATCCCAAATTTTGCATTGCATCCGCTAGGTTTGCAGTTACCGTTGTAACTGAAGAAGCCATATTGACAGCCACTTTTGTAAATAAATTCCTTAGCCAGCCGGAGTAGGAGCCCTTAGGAATATTTACAGGTAAATACCTCGACCAATGTTCAGTAATTACGAAAGGAATTCCCTCCGTGATTTTTAACCACATAGCTAAAAAAGCTGTTCGCGACAAAATATGAACATGGGTTAAATCAAATTTGCCTGAATGTTTTTTTGCCAATTTTAAGGCGGTGAAATATTTTATGATATATTCAATTGCATTTCTGATTTCAGTTTTATATTTCCCAAAATAAATTCTTATTTCATGAATTCCGAAATGATTTTGTTCATCAATAATTAGCTCCCCTTTTTTGAGTGTACTATCGGCAGTAACATAAATCAAAGTAACATCGTGCAACAGTTGTACTGCCCTTGCATGTTTTTGAACAAACAGTCCGAGCATATTATCGTTCCGGTCGGGGTACCATCTGGCGATGAAAAGAATTTTTTTTCGATTCAATTTATTTTATTTTGTTCAGGAACGAAATTTAAGTCGGATAGAGTTTCCAATTACAACTACATCTGAAAAAGCCATAGAGAAAGCTGCAACCATCGGACTAAGAAAACCAAATGCTGCAATTGGAATTGCAACGATATTATAAAAGAAAGCCCAAAATAAATTTTGACGAATTGTTTGCATTGTCAATTTACCAATTCGCATCGCACTTAGTATAGCAGTCAAATCCTGATTGTTTAATATAATTACCTGAGCCGAATTTATTGCAATTTTTGTTGCCTCACCAAAAGATAAACCTAAGTCGGCTGTTTCTAAGGAGGGAGCATCATTTATACCATCCCCCACCATGAGTAATTTCCCTCGCTGTTTAAGCTGTTTGATCACTGCTGTTTTTTCGTGTGGAAGTTGATTGCTGTAAATTTCTTCAATGTCTAATTCTTTCGAAATTTCCAAACAACGTTCGCGACTATCTCCACTTAATATCACCGAAGTAATATTCTCTTTTTTAAGTGCAATGATTAATTCTTTGGCGCCATTTTTAATTTCATCTCTTAAATTAATAGTTGCAATAAGGTTATTGTTTTTGGAAAGATAAACCGAATGAGAATCATCATTAGTTAAATCCCGAAGTGTTTGAAAAGAGCCAAGTAAATACTCGTTTCCATTTTCATCTTCGGCTTTCATACCTATGCCTTTTTCCTCACTAATTTTTTTGAATGGAACCCATCCGGATGTTAGTAGAGAAAGTTCCTTTACTAACGATATGGCAATAGGATGTGTAGAATGTTGTTCAATGCTGTAAATTATTTTAATGGCCTCCATTTCAGGGAAATCATAGGTGTTAATTTCAGCTATTTTGAATTTGCCGGTTGTAATCGTTCCTGTTTTATCAAAAACCGCAGTTTTAATGTTGTCGAATTGTTCAAGAGTTGAACCTCCTTTAATTACGATACCTTTTTTTGCTGCCATTCCTAAACCAACTGCTACTGCTGTTGGTGTTGCTAATCCCATGGCACATGGACAAGAAATCACTAGCACTGCTATGGCACTCATTACTGCTTTTTGTACAGGTAGATTGAATGCAAAAAATCCTACTAGAAAAGTAAGCATCGAAATACCTAGCACAACCGGTACAAACCATGCACTTATTTTGTCTCCCAATTTTTGAATTTCCGGTTTGGATTGCTGTGCCTCTTTAACCAGCTCAATTATGTTTGACAAAACGGTTTGGCTTCCTGTTTTTCCGGTTACTACTTTTATTGAACCGGAAACCATTAATGAACCGGCCATCACCTCAATCCCGTTTTCCTTTTCTGAAGGAATGCTTTCACCTGTCAAGGATGATTCGTCAACGGAAGCACTACCCCAATAGATTTTGCCATCAACCGGAATTATTTCTCCGCTTTTAACCAATATCAAATCACCTGTTTTGATGGATGCAATATCAGTAGCCGAAACAGTTTCTGACAGACCTTTATCGATAGTAATTTTGTTAGCAACAATTGGTTGCATAGCAGCCAGTTCTCTGATTGCCGAAGTAGTTTTTTTTACAGAATTTTTTTCAATAATATTCCCTAACAATACCAAGGTGATTATGGTTGCTGTTGTTTCAAAAAACAGGTAGTTATGGATTTCGGAAGTGTTTGTATAAAGGATCATTCCGGCAATGCTATAAATAAATGCAGCACTTGAACCAATGGTAACCAATACATCCATGTTAGGAATTCCTGTTTTGAGTGAGGCTATTGCACTTTTTCCAAAATGAAGTAGTCCGACAAGGAAGACAGGTAAACAAATTATTAATTGAAAAAACGGATTTTGCAATAACTCAATATGAATAACCATGTGCAGCAAGAGTGGAAGTGTAAAAACAACACAGATTGCAAATTTCACTTCTATTGTTCCGAATGGGTTTCTTGCGCCTATTAATTCGCCTGCGGCATTTTCCTCTACAACATGGTATCCTAAATTATTTATACCTTTAATAACAGCAGGTAATTTATCGAACGCTACTTCTTTAAAAACAACCTCGCCTGTAGCAAAGTCAACACGAATATCCTTAAGACCCTTTTTCTCAAGAAAGCGAGTAACCCCCATCGCACAATTGGTGCAGGTCATCCCTTCCACATTCAAGACGGTTTTTTCGGTCATTTTGGTATTTAATTGGTACAAAGTTACCACTAAAACAAAATTGTTAGGAAGTAGTTGCCTATTAAATTGAAATAGCTAATTTTGCACTCCCTAAATGAGAAGGTATTTGGTGTGGAAATTCACCTTCCTAATTGTAATACAACCGATTAAGCGGGAAAATGGTGATTGTAGCTCAGTTGGTTAGAGCGCCTGATTGTGGTTCAGGAGGTCGCGGGTTCGAGCCCCGTCTTTCACCCTGGAGTGAATTTTTGAAGAGAGCGAGGCTCTCTTTTTTTATGCCTTAATAGTGCTTTGAATTGGTTGCCGGGTTTTAAAATAAATGATCTTTGTGATCAAATCCCAACTATTATTTTTGCTTGATTAATTTTTCGAGAGACAGTTTTTATTTACCGTTCAACTTCTGGTAATCTTCCCAGCTTTTTTCTTTGTAAATGTTATCACCAAAAAATATCAGTAGTGGCATCAGATCTTCTTTCTCCAGATAACTTTGAACAGGTGGTGTCATCAAAGTAAATTTTTCATCCAACAAAATATAAGAGGGATAGCCCATTTTTCCGCTGAGGAGAGAAATAGCAAGCTCATTCGCTTTGTATTCTTTAACGAAAACGAATTCCTTCTCTCTGAAATGGATAGTATCTTTAGTTTCTGCATCCAGCTTGACTGCATAATAATTTTCATTAATGTAATTTACAACTGTATCCTCTTTGAATGTGGTTGCATCCATTTTCTTACACCACCCACACCAGTGAGTATAAACATCAATAAATATTTTTTTAGGTTTTAGTTCAGATTGTTTAACTGCTTCTTCAAAGCTCATCCATTTAATTCCATGTGGATCATTGGTGAAACCTTCAGAACCGACAGTGTCGGATTCACCATTACAGGATGAAAAGATATTTATAAAAAGTAATAGATAGGTAATTCTAATTAAATGATGCATAATACGGCTGGTTTTCTTTGATACAAAATTAGTAAATACCTATGAAGAAAGGTTGAAAACAAAATCGCAGGTAAAAACAAAGACAAAAAGAAAGGCGAAAAGTTCACCTTTCTTTTTGTTGAAATTAACTTTTTCTGGTGGCAATTCTGTAAAGTACTAACCCTAAAGCTACAAAAAAACCTGCCCCTAATAACATATATCCTTCTTCACCAAGAGCTTCAGTAAGGAAGTATTCGAGATTAATTTTCGCCAATGAATCAGCTATATTTTCATTTACTGAAAGTAACGCCACAATAACTCCGGCCAGCGCACCACCAGCCACCAATCCTGTTGCAAATAAACTGCCTTTACCTAATTCAGCATCTTCAGTAGTTTCATTTTTTTTCTCTGCTCGCCAATCTACCACTCCTTTAATGAGACCTCCTGCAAATATTGGAAGCGTGGTTGAAAGTGGGAGGTAGGCACCAACGGCAAACGATAATGATTTAACACCACACAATTCCATTGTGATTGAAAGGAAAACTCCTACTAGTACAAATTGCCAATCGAGGTTAAAGGAAAGCAGTCCTTTAATAAGTGTAGCCATTAATGTTCCCTGAGGGGCAGGAAATTTGTCGCTTCCAATTGCATGAGTAATTCCCTGAGCAACCATCTCTTTGGTAGGTTGATCGAGAATTTTGATAGTTAATCCAATCACGATAGAAGAAACGATGGCCCCAATAAAAAGAGATATTTGCTGATATTTAGGAGTGGCACCTACTATGTAACCGGTTTTCAAATCCTGCGATGTTGCTCCCGCATTAGCCGCGGCGATGCAAATCATACTTCCAACAACAAGAGCCATTGGTTCAAATACTTTTCCCGTCCAGCCCACTGCAATAAAGATTAATGCTGTACCCATGAGTGTGGCAATGGTCATACCTGAAATTGGATTGGAGGAGGAGCCAATAATACCTACGATCCTACTGGAAACAGTTACGAAGAAGAAACCAAATATTACCACCAAAACCCCAATGAGTAATTTGTTGAGGATGCTGTCTCCCGGAATCTGCGGAAGAAAAGTCATTAAAAGTACCAGTGCGATGCTACCAACGATAACAGTTTTAAAAGATAAATCATTTTCAGTTCTTGAAATTTTAGCACCCTCCACTTTACTTTTCATAGAACCAACACTTTCTTTAAAGGAAGAAACAATTGTTGGAAGAGTTTTAATGAGGGTTATGAAACCACCGGCAGCAACAGCTCCTGCTCCAATTTGACGAACATAGGCTCTATACACTGCATTTGCTGTACTGGTAAATGTTTGTGAATCGGGATGCCATCCACCAGGGCCGCCAGGTGTGAGAATATCTTGTAAGTAACCAAGCTTTACCAACTGTAAGGCTATTGTTTCACCTGGCACCAATGTAGCTAATAATGGAATCAGTCCTAACCATGCAAGCACGCCACCGGCAACCAAAACGCCGGCTATTTTAGGTCCGATAATATAACCAACACCCAAATACTCAGGCGTTATTTCACCATTTACTGTAGCTGATGGAAAGTATTTATTCGTTTGAGCGGTTACCCATGCCGGGGCTTCAGCAATAATGTGAAAAACCTTCTGCATCATGGCATATAAAAGCGCAAAACCGAGTCCATAATAGGCGGTTTTGGCAAAATCGCCACCTTTTTCACCTGCAATAAGTACCGATGCACAAGCAGTTCCTTCGGGATAGGGGAGCGTTTCGTGCTCTTTTACAATGAGTGATCTCCGAAGTGGAATCATCATCAAGGTACCAAGAATCCCTCCGAAAACAGCTAGGATAAAAATCGTCCAGTAATTAAAATAAGCAGCACCGCTACTAATTCCAGCCTCATTAACTGATAAAAAGAGAAATCCCGGTAAAGTAAATACCACTCCGGCGGCAATTGATTCGCCGGCAGAACCTGTTGTTTGAATAATGTTATTTTCCAGAATGGTGGTTCCGAAGAACTTTCTTCCAATGGAAATGGCCAATACCGCAATTGGGATGGAAGCCGAAACTGTTAAGCCAGCTTTCAATGCGAGATAAACGGTTGCTGCTCCGAAAATAATTCCGAACATAGATCCGAGTAAAATGGATTTGACCGTAAATTCTGCAACAGAATCAGTTGCTGAAATATAAGGTTTAAAGACTTTCTTTTCTGGTGTTTCCATAGAGTGTGTTTTGCAGGATGTAATTTTAATAAAAAAAAGAATAAAAAAAAAGCTGTCTTTATCAGACAGCTTTTTTTGATGGATGTTACAATTAGTTTACGCCATGCATCATTTTAATCAATTTCTTATAAATAAATACAAGCAGCAATGCAGCACTTCCGCTCAATACTATAAATACACAGAAGAATATGAACAGATTTGATATTTCTATGCCCAGGAAACTTGGGATTTTAACTGCAACTTCAGCACCTCCTTCACCTGCACCGGGAGGAATTAAGGCACTTAGAGTACCAGCAAATTTATTCGCAGCAGCATTTGCCAGGAACCATGTTCCCATTAATAACGATGAAAGACGTAGGGGAGCAAGTTTACTTACCATACTTAACCCTATCGGCGACAAGCAAAGTTCGCCCATAGTATGAATAATGTAAAGTGCAAACAACCAGAACATAGCTATTTTAGTACTTGAATCAACTCCATGAACGGCGTATGCAATAACTACAAACCCTAAACTAACCAGCGCTAATCCTAATGCCATTTTGAGAGGAGAGGATGGTTCCATATTTACTTTTGCCAACTTTCCCCAAAGAATGGTAAACATTGGTGCAAGTATGATGATAGCAAGTGGATTGATAGACTGGAACCAAGATGCAGGAAATTCATCGAAATGAATATCAGAAATTTTCCCCACGAAAGTGAGTGCTACAATTAAAAGGGCAACACCAATCTGAATTACTTTTATTGCTTTCGCAGACCATTCAAAGAACCAACCCAAAGCCTTTGCAAGGAAATAAGTTAACACCACTGAAAAACCCATTGTAATGTATTTACTTATATTTATCTGAACAGCCCTGTCAACTTGAGTATCTGCAAACAACGTTAGCGAAGCTCCCGCTTGTTCGAAACAGGCCCAGAAGAAGACCACAAAAAAGGCAAGTATAAAAATTACTATTATTCGTTCACGTTCATCTTTTGTTAATGATTTATCTGTTAAAATAACAATTGGCATTACAACCATTGAGGTGTATATAAGATAAGCGATAAGATCAAGATGTGCAACGGTGTAAGCGAAAGTTCCTTCAGCAACAATTGCTTCGGCTCCAAATATCCAAGACACAATTTGTTGAAAATTGAGTAAGGCATAAATAAAAGCAATAGATCCTAAAATAACTCCGTAGGTATCAAATCCCATTTTAGCTTTAGGCATTCCAAGTGGTTTACCTTCAGGGTCAATAAGGTGTTTGTTTTTAAGAAGTTCGAAAGAAATAGTACTAACAATCATTCCGATTGCTGCAGCCAAAAAACCATACTTGAAATCGTGAATATTTCCGGTATCACCTAGGCCACCGCAAATTAGAGGCGAAAAGAAAGCCCCCATGTTTATTCCCATATAGAAAATAGTGAAAGCTCCATCAATTCTGGAATCGTTTTTAGGATATAGCTGACCAACCATTGTAGAAATGTTCGGTTTGAAGAATCCATTTCCGACGATAAGAAATGTTAATCCGGCCCACATCATAGAAATGCTCGATGCACTTTGTACTCCATCCATCACCATGTTACCACTCATGAACATCAAAAACTGCCCGATAGCCATTAATATTCCACCAACTAAAATACTGCGGCGGTTACCCCAGAATTTATCAGCAATATAACCTCCTAATAAAGGAGTAAGATATACGAGTCCGGTAAAACTTCCATAGATGTTGGAAGAGTCAGCATCGGTCATGAATAAGGCTTTGCTCATGAACAAAATAAAGATGGCGCGCATTCCATAGTAACTGAAGCGCTCCCACATTTCTGTGAAAAACAACAAGTAAAGTCCTTTAGGGTGGCCCTGGGCCGCGGTACTATTTTCTGCCATATTTGGAAATTTTAGATTGTGAGTTTGGCGCTAATGTACATTTTTTTTAAGATTTTCATTAAATTCTGATCAAAGGAAACTTTCAAACTCACATTATTATGTATTTGAAGCCACTTTTTAGGCTATAATTTGTAATTTGTAAAATATATTTTACATTTGATAGTGTTTAAATTGTAATTAATCTAAAACAACATGCCTACCGGTACTATTAAATTCTTTAACAGAAGGAAAGGATTTGGTTTCATTAAGTACGACGATTCGGAGCAGGAGATTTTCGTTCACGCAACCGGGATGGTTGATAAAAAAATCATCCAGGAGAATGATAAAGTGACCTTTGATGAGAAAGAAGGTGGGAAAGGATTGTCAGCATTTAATGTCAAAAAGATCTGATTTTCAATATTTTGTTATTTTTTACCCTGTTAATTCTCTACTAATATCAGGGGTGGAATTTGTATATCCTTTCACTATCTTTACCATCTAACTATTCCGTTCATGAAAAAATTACTACTCATTAGCTTGATTACATTTATTGTTCTAGGAATTGATCAACTGGCATGTGCTCAAACATTCAATGCTTCTTTTGTAGGTCCTATCCCGGATAACAACACTGAGGTGTGTTTTCCCATTGTAGTGAGTGGTTTACCTCTACAAATTGATTCCACTTTCGGTCTTTTTACCGTTTGCTTTGATATTACCCATACCTACGATGCCGATTTGAGAATTAAACTGGTTGCGCCCGATAATACAATTACGTTGCTTGCTTTTAACGTAGGCGGTGGAAACGATAATTTTACAGCTACCTGCATGGCCGAAAACGGGGTAAATAGCTACATTGTCACCGGTACTGCTCCTTTTACAGGGACTTATATTCCTGAGGAATCTCTTAATCTCTTGAATAATGGAATGAACCCCAATGGAATATGGCAATTGTGTATTACCGATGAGGTTCCTGCTGACTTTGGTAGCTTAAATAGTGCATCAATCACTTTTGGTAACAATCCTCCGCCCGATCCTCCCCTTCCTCCGGGTATTTGTTCCATAACAAATGCCTCCGGATGCTCTTGTCCCGATACAGCAATAACAGATTGTGATTTATTTCCTGATATGACAGCCTCGGCATTAATCATTCAAAATTTTCATACCGAATATCCAGGATATCTTACTCTTTCCAATGCAACACCGAATATTGGATATGGTCCGCTTGAAGTAAGAGGAATTAATGTTTGTTATTGTGATACAGTCGTTGTTGGATGTAGCACTCCTTTATGTCCTGATGGTTCCTACCCTAAACAACTTATCACTCAAAGGATTTATCATAAAAACGGACAAACCATGAGTTATTGGGATCATCCGGCAGGAACCATGACCTATCATCCTAATCATGG
>JBBQVM010000058.1:0-14087 GCA_038211525.1 Bacteroidia bacterium | reverse complement strand
ATCGTTATTTGGGGTAAAGCCTGTTGGAATAAATAGGTTGTTATCAAGAACTACAGAAACAACTTTCTGATAAGTGTCGGAACAGCCATTGCTATTAGTAACCACCAGAGTGATTAGGTAATCTCCGGGGGCACTGTATTGATGAGTTGGATTGGGGTCGGAAGAATTGTTATCGGGAGACCCGGCATCACCAAAATCCCAGAATGATGTTGAACCGGTAGAAGAATTATTGGTGAAGGCAACATCAAAACCGGTTTCAGTTTTTATTGGTGTTGACGCAGTAAATGTGGCTTGTGGTTGAGGAAGCAACGTGGCCACTACTTCAAACCTATTGGACCCAACACAACCAAAACTATTAATGACTTCAACATAATATGTTTCGGTTTGCTGTAATATCGGAGTGGTAAACGATAAGCCAGTTGCTAATGCGCTCCCACCGGTTGCGGAACTGTACCATTTATAAGTAATTCCACTTTGCGACTGTACTGATAATTGAGCTGTTGAACCTTTACACGCTGAATCTGCCGTTGCTACAATACTTGTTGGAGTTGTCTTAACAACCACTTCCACTGAATCGGAAAAAACCGGCGATCCTGAAACAGGTGAATACCTTAACTGGTAAAAACCCGACTGTTTTGCAGTGTAATTTTTTTGATTAGCTCCGGCAAGAGTAGCTCCGTTGCGGTACCACTGATTTCCGGTGTTGAAATAAGAGATTAATACTACACTGTCACCTTCACAAAAAGTGGTAGGCCCACCGGCACTTACCATAGTGGATGAATTGATATAGGTTACCTGTGTACTTGCCGGATTAGAAGAACATCCGTTTGCATCGGTGACGATCACCTGATAGTTACCGGCTTGTGAAACAGTAATAACTTGTGTAGTTGCTCCTGTTGACCAGGAATATCCGGTTCCACTATTTGCTGTTAATGTTGTTGTAGAACCTTGAATAATGTAAACATTTCCTGAAGGTGTAATTGCTGAATTAGTTGCAGGGAAAAAGGTAACTGCTTGAGGTAGGGAAATAGCGGAACACCCCGACCCATTCGTCACCAAAACCGTATAATTACCTGGCGATGAAACATATACTACTTGTGAAGTAGATCCATTTGACCATAAAAAGCTGGTTGCATTGCTAGCGGTTAATTGCACCGAATCGCCATGACAAACCGGAAGTACAGATGAGGATGTTATATTGACATTTGGTGCCTGGAGGACTTGTATCTGTACCGGTGCCGACTGCCCACTGCAGCCTTGAGCACTACTAACGGTAAGTGTATACGTTCCTGCAGTCAGTACATTTATAGATGGGGTTGTGGCACCATTCGACCATAAGTAGGAAGTTCCCGAAATTGATGAAGAGAGTTTAACGGTATCCCCATTACATATGGAAGTATTTCCTTGAACGTTTATAGATACCGTTAGTCCTTGAGTGATGCTTATCGCAAGTGAATTGGAATTAATCGGAAAGCCTTGCGCATTGTTAGCAGTACAGGTAATGTTATGATTCCCCTGGTTCAGCGACGATAAGGTAAGAGTTCCATTTACGGAAGTTCCTAATACAGTAGCGCCTTCTTTAAAAACATAGTTTGAAAGATTTCCCGGTGTTGCTACCAAGGTAACAGGTGCTCCGGCACAGAACGAACTACCACCTGATTGTGTTGATAAAGTTAAGGTGACACTTACCTGAACAGTTATTTTTCTGACCAGTTGACTGAAAGGATCACATAAATAAATTGTATTGTCGGTTATGTTATACCAGAGCGAGCTCACTCCATTAAAAGATGAGCCGATTGCCGGACCATTTTGAGATCCCGGAATTCCATCTTGTCCAGCATAAGTGGATACTGTTCCTTGTGATATTTTTCTGACGGTGAAATTATTACCATCACCCACAAATACCTCATCCTGGTCGTTTACACAAACACCCCATGGAGCGTTGAATGATGAATTCAATGCAGCACCATTGATGCTGCCCTGAGAGCCATCTCCTGCCAAGGTAGAAACTACACCGGCTTGGGTTACTTTTCGTATTTTGTTATTATACTCGTCGGCAACAATTACATTATTGTTTCCATCTAGGGCAATACTGTATGGATGATCGAACTTGGCGGTCGCACCCGGACCATCAACATCACCTTGAGTGTAAACCACCCCGGCTAGCGTAGTTACATTTCCACCGGAGATTTTCCTGATGGTATGCGTCATTCTGTCACAAACAAAAATGGAGGTACCATTTTTATTTACTGCTATTCCGCTTGGAAAGCCAAATTGAGCTGCATTAACAGGACCATTGGTAACTCCAAAACTACCGGTTCCCGCAATAGTGGTTACGACTCCTGCGGCAGTTATTTTACGAATTTTATAATTTTTTGTATCTGCTACATAAACATTTCCAATAGTATCACAGGCAACTGCCCAAGGTTCGTTAAAGGATGCCATTGTTCCGGTTCCGTCATTGGCACCCATCGAACCCGATCCGGCAAATGTGGAAACGACACCTGCTGATGTGATTTTACGAATTGTGTGACCATATCGGTTGGCGACGTAAATATTTCCTGATCGGTCGCAGGCAATCCCATGCGGATTGTTAAATGTTGCAGCAGCGCCAGGTCCGTTATTGGATCCAACTACACCGGCAACACCGGCAACAGTGCTCACTGATTGTGCATCGACAACAGTAAGCGAGAGGACAAGTAAGAAGGTAAAGATTGATTTCATCAGGTTTAAATAGGCTCCTGTTTGGTTCTTGTATTATACAATAGAGTGCCTAAAAACGCTTGATGGTGCTTGTAGCGATCTTACATTTGTAAGATTTTCCTTTTTATTTTCCTTTTTATTTGCAGTAACATGGTTAATTGAAGGATTAAAATGTTATTATCTATTAAAAATGATCCATTTGTAACTTCAACAATGTATTTTTGATGTATTCAAACTAATGAAACAGATAAAACAATTGTAAGAAGATGCCTGATTTTATAAAAAAACTCCTTGACAACAACCAAAAATGGGTTAAAAGCAAACTTGATACTGATCCGAGTTATTTTCAAAGACTAAATAAGCGACACGAACCTAAAGTCTTGTGGATAGGTTGTTCAGATGCAAGAGTGCCGGCAAATGAGATCATTGGAACTTTGCCGGGCGAAGTTTTTGTGCACCGCAATATTTCGAATATGGTCGTACATTCCGATATGAATATGCTAAGTGTATTGTCGTTCGGTGTTGAAGTGCTGAATGTGCAACACATAATAGTATGCGGTCATTATGCATGTGGGGGTGTTCTTGCAGCGATGAGCAATAAATCGTTTGGATTAATTGATAACTGGTTGCGACACATAAAAGATGTTTATCGCACCCACATTGATGAACTCGAGCAAATTAAAGACGAAAAACTGCGCTATAACAGGTTGGTGGAACTCAACGTAATGCAGCAGGTTTATAACTTGTGTAAGTCGAGCATTATTCAAACAGCCTGGAACAAAGGAGAATACCCCTACATACATGGTTGGGTGTATGATGTTCACGATGGAATTGTAAAAGATTTGAATGTGACTTTTAATTCTAACTCTGCACTCTCACATATGTATAAGTTTGAAAGTTTATAAAGAGAAACATTTCAAAATAATACTCTGCAGATTAAAGCACGGCCTGACCTGCAGTTCTGTTCCGCTTCTGCCCGGCAACTTCAGTAGCGTTATCTGCTGATGGATGTAAATGAGTTATTTTTTTAGTAACAACACCAAAAAGATTGAAGAATCCATATTCTATTGTTCTTACAATCATTTTCAAAAGTGAATTCTCTTTATTCTTTCTAAGTGAAACCATTATTTTGAGTAAGGTACTCGCTTTGGGTTTGTACAATTCATCCAGGTTATTTATCACCAAATCAAAGCGTGGTTGAATGTACCTGAACACTTCGGTCCGGTTGGTAAAATCAAATGAGGAAAAATAATTTTTATATCTGTCTTGGAAAGGCGAGCCGGCAAATTGATATTGTAAGAGTAAATATTCAAAGTGATGGGAGTTGGACGGAACCAGCATGTTGAATTCGTTTACGAAAGATTCTTTACGAATATCCGCAATGGGTAAGCACCATAATGCTTTGCGAACCATGCTTACAATAAGGTGAAATTTTAATTGTGATCGGTCAATTAGTTCAACAATAATTTCCGTTTTTCTAAATTGCGGTATAATGGTAATCTCTTTTACCAATGAGTTAATGGAGCAAAACTGTACAAAATCGGCAATCGCTTTTTTATCAGCAAGCAAATCAATTGACGTAATATCGTTTAGTAATTTCGACGGGGCACCCGAATGATTTAGGAACACCAGGTTTAGAAGTGCACTGCTTTTGGCTAATGATTCAACAAAACGTATTCGGTGAGAATTCATTTATTAATTATATTTTCAAAGTAGCAAAAATGTTGATCTCGTGTATTGGGTATTTGTATACATTAATAAAACCATAATGCTATTTTGCGTAGAAAGGATGGAATCACCTCTTTTTTCACTCGTGTTCCTGAAGTATTATCCATTTTTCTGAATCTTCCGCGGTAAGCTTTACTACTACCTATGGTTGATTTATTTAGTGTAATTGAATTAAGAATAAAGTACATGTTATCGATCTCATAATCGCTTTTAATTAAGCCGGCATTAACAACAGATTGTTTCCTGGTAGTATTTGCTCGTACTACAAATAAGTTTAGATCACTTATCTTCATCATTGGAATAGCATCAATATGATTACCGGTTCCAGGGGTATCGATCACAATTAAATCGTAATGATTTCGCAGATCATTTAAAATGTCTTTTTGTTTATTCGAAGAAAGTAGACTGTTTACTCCAGCGGCTAAACTTCCTGAAGTTAATATATCCAGATTCGGATAAGAAGTTATAGTGACTGCATCATGTATATCGCAATCACCTTGTAATACGTCGGCAAGTGTTCGTTCCGGAGTAACTTCAAAATTATCAGAGAGATCCGAGTTGAACGGATTCATATCTAATACAAGCACTTTTTTATCCATGGCAGCAAATGCTTTTGAAAAATTGGAGGCAATATGTGTTTTTCCTTCACCGGAAACCGACGAGGTGATCGTAATCATTCTCGTTTGTGGCTTCATCAGCACTCTCGTGCACAAATCATTTATTGATTCCTCCCATTTTTCAGGATGTTTCTTTTCATTTGCAATATTACCAATAAATGGAATACCAACTTGAGGATTTAGCTCATCCCTTTGGCTTATTTTTGATTTTGAAACAGCTTCTTTCAACAATGAAATTCCAGTTGCGATACAAACACCTGTTAATAACCCAATACTGATTAGCAACCAACTAATGGGAGTTACTGGTAAGTTACTGGTTGTTGCAGGTTTAAGGATTTGAGTGGATTCATTTGAAAGATTTCCTGATACTATCAGTTCAGCTCTCTTTTCCACAAGTAAGTCATATACTTTTTTGTCTAAGAGTAATTTTCTATCAAGCACAATTAAGGAATTCGCTTTTTCGGGTACCATCGACAATTGATTTTGGGTAGATCTAATTGCTAAATTAATTTTATCAAGTTGAACAGCTGTTCTTTTTCTCGTATTTAGTAATCGCTCTGAAATTTGGGATTTTAAATTTTCTATTTCTGCAGAATTTGCAGTAATATCACTACTCGTTTTAGCTTGATAGATATCGTTTAATCTATTAATTTGTTGTGAAAATACAGGGTCAGAAATTGCACCATATTCAATTAAAGAGTTATTTGAATCACGATTCTTTCTTAAGTAATCGCTAATATTATCCAGAGAAGCCATCTCCATTTCTAATTGTGTTTTATGCAATTGAAGTTCTTTTAAAACAGATAACGATTTCTCTGTATCGAAATTTAATTCGGTAATTTGGTTATCCCTTTTATAGATAGCAATTTGTTCTTCTGTTGTCGCTAACTCGTTACCCAAAGTTTCAATTTTTTGATCTAACTGATTCACAGAAACGGTTGAATTAGCATCTGTTTTTTGAGTTGCGGAGTTTACAAAATTTACCGCAAGAACGTTTGCTATCATTGCTGCTTTTTCAGGATTTTCTTGCCTGCAAGCTATTGTGATAACACCATTTGTGCTTTCTACTTTAAGAGCATCTGTAGTTGATTGAAGTTGTTCAGCGAGGTATTCAGGAGAACTAATTTCAAATGAATAGATGGGTTGTTGAAGTAATGCCGGAGATGCATAAGGGATTTGTTGTTTTTTGGTAATGGTTAAAGCTACGTTGTTATTGATCAATTCATTCCCAAAAATTCCTCTTTTAGTTCGATTAATCCCGTAGGTTTTGGTTGTAATTTCATATTCGGTTTCTGATACTTGAGATATAGCGTATTCCTCTGATTTAAAATGTTTTCCTAACACTTTATAAGTAACAATGTATGGCGTTGAATAAGCACTTTCACTTTTCTGATAGTCCTTGGTTACATAGTAGGAAACCAAATTGTTATTGTTTGCAAAAGC
The DNA here is from genome assembly GCA_038211525.1 of Bacteroidia bacterium. Lineage (GTDB taxonomy): Bacteria > Bacteroidota > Bacteroidia > AKYH767-A > OLB10 > JADKJB01. Next base: position 7,596 of record JBBQVM010000058.1, on the reverse strand, counting down.
AGCTTTCAAAAAGGGAGTTGAGGTAATTTTTTCCGTCGCCGCAGATGAAGTTGTATTGAACAGTGAAATACTATTGCCTTGTTTGGTGGTTGCGTCCTGTACTACCGCTTCGGATTGATATTGAGGTGGTGTTACATACATATAAACACCAGACAGTGCGGTACAGACTGCAATTGAACTACCAAAGATCCATTTATGATTTCTGATTAGCTTAAAGAATTCTTTCATTTTTAATAAGTTTATCAATGATTTTAATAGACTATTTCATGACTTCTTACATCATTTTTGTAAGAAAGGTTTCATTTTTTCTTATTGTTCATTCATCAAAATATAAGTTATTACTTTAGGGTAATGTGTGCGTTTTGGTTAATAATCTTGCACAATTTTGTAACATTAGCACAACTATTTTGTCTCTTTCTGAGTAGAGGATAGGTTGTATTATCCGGAAGGAATGAGAGGATTTGTAATAATTATTGAGTGAAAAGCTGTTGACTATATGTATCTAAATACGTTTACATGTGTTTCTTGTAGGTATAATTCGATGGAGCATTAGTTTGTGCTATTCATTAAAAGGAGCGTTTTAATGGATGCCTTTAGGTCTTAGATTCAACGATTATGCTCAGTATTTATGAATGTACTATTTTAAATCTGCCTTAAAATGCTCAAAAAGTTAAACGTTTATACACAAACCGTTAGTTAAATGATACTGGAAATTACTGCGGAAGAGGAGTTTTACACCCAAATTAATAGTGAGCATTTAGTGCTGGTAGACTTTTATGCAGATTGGTGCGAACCTTGTAAATGGCTCGATACAGTCTTGTTTGATTTGGTTGAAAAAGCACCGGTGGATTTGACGATTTTAAAGGTCAATTCCGAGTTATTAATTGCGCTAACTAACCAATTTTTTATCAAAAGCGTACCTGTTTTAGTCCTTTTTAAAGAAGGAAAAGAGGTTTGGAGGATGAATGGTTTTATGATGACTGAGCCGATGCTTCAAATAATATCTGAATTTTCACGTGAAACATAGGGTGGCGATTTGTTCGTTTTGAACTTATCTGGAACAATCAAATTAGTTTTATAGTATTCAATAATGAATTTATCAGGCTGTTTAGTTTACTTTGCATATTTGAGGAGACTTATTAAAATAAATATTTTTAAAATATTCTATTTTCTTGATTTTTATTTTCATATGAAATAAATATTTTCAAAAAAATGACTTGCACAGCTTAATTATAATTGATTAAAAAATATTTTATGAATATTTACTTCACTCGCCACATTTTACTCTTAAATCGCCCCTAATTGCATTTTGGGAACGGATTCTCTTTTATTTCACGACAAAGTATGAGCATGCATTTTTATTTCACGTGGAACCGTTATTCTTTATGTTCCGGACTCGTGTTTATTTTGGTATGAATAGATTTGAATCTCTTTTAGAACGATCATATTGGTTATTTGTCGTGCACTGGGTAATTGATATTGCAAGAATTCATAATCTTATTAAATGATCTGAATTCCGATGAATTCTTTAGTCAAATTCCCGAGCTCGATTATTCTTTTTAACATCAATATTTATTCTTTCAAAGAATTTCAATTCGAATTAACTAACCGGGTTCAATTATTTGTCAGTTTTTCGGTTTATTACATTATTTTATTCAAGTTTTAGATAACATTCAACTCGAATTTCTTAGTCGCTAGTTGGCATCAATGTAAAATGCTTTAAACACATGTTTAGTACAGGAAGTTTTTCCTTTAAATTTGAAGATTTTTGTCCATTTTATTTAATTAACTCCTATTTTGTTTGAACCGATCGTTGTTAATAAGCATTAACGTACCAATTCAAGCTTATTTATGAAATTTTGATACTCATTTTAAAAGTCACCTACCAGGATGCTGAATCATGTCGTTAGATCCTCCTTTTACTAGCGAAGATGTGGGAAATTGAACCAATATTCCTGCTTTTGAATTGCTAATTTGTAAGCAAGCAGGTTGATTAATGACATAATTTGGTCCTTAAGCCATTATTTTCTGGTTATAATGATAGAACCGCGCACAAAAAAATGAATTTTGGACTATAAAAGGGCTGTTTTTTAAGGCTAAGCTGCTTTCCCTCTAAAAAGGTATATTCAACCCTTAAATCGGGGATCGTTCCACGTGAAACGGCACTTTACCGTCCCATATGAACCATTAAAACAGAGATATCTGCCGGTGATACTCCGCTGATACGGCTAGCTTGGCCTAACGTACGGGGCTTAACGAGACCTAATTTTTGACGAGCTTCATTAGAAAGAGACTTTATTTGGTTGTAATCGTAGTCGGTTTCAAGGGAAATGTGCTCTAATCTGGCCATTTTGTCTACCATATCCTGCTCTTTGCTAATATATCCCTCATATTTCATCAGAATCTCCGCTTGTTCAATGGTTTCTGCAAGATAAATAGCGATTTTATCTGCTAAAGGTTGGTAATGTGCTGCTAAATCTTGCATTGACAGTTGTGGTCTGCTGATAAGCCCTAATAGTTTGATTTTCTGACGAATAGGCTCAGTTTCATGCTTTTCTAACAGCGAATTTATAGCATCAGGAGCAATGCTTGTTTCTTTGAAAAAAGAGATAATTTCTTCTGTTCCACTTACTTTTTCAAGGACTTTTCGGTACCTTTCTGCGGAGGCCAAACCCAGATGATATCCTATAGATGTTAACCGAATATCGGCATTATCTTGCCTTAAAATAGTCCTGAATTCAGCTCGCGAAGTAAACATTCTGTAAGGTTCATCGGTCCCTTTGGTGACTAAATCATCAATCAAAACCCCAATATAAGCATCTGAACGTTTCAGAATAAATGGATCTTTGTTGTTTAGTTTAAGATGAGCATTAATTCCTGCCATAAGTCCCTGACAAGCAGCTTCTTCATAGCCAGTGGTGCCATTAATTTGGCCGGCGAAATAGAGATTTTCCACCAATTTAGTCTCTAAAGTGAGGTGTAGCTGCATTGGCGGGAAATAGTCATACTCAATGGCATAACCAGGCCGAAACATTTTAGCATTTTCGAAGCCAGGAACTAATCTAAGTGCTTCATATTGAATTTCTTCTGGTAAAGAAGAGGAAAATCCATTTACATAAATCTCAACCGTATTCCATCCCTCGGGCTCCACAAAGAGCTGATGTCGATCGCGTTCGGCAAAGCGGCTGATTTTATCTTCAATAGAGGGACAATATCGCGGACCCAATCCTTGAATTCGTCCCGTGTACATAGGTGATTTTTCAAACCCGGTTCTCAAAATCTCATGTACTTTTTCATTGGTATAAGTTACGAAACAGCTTCTTTGAACGGATGGCGCGGTGGTATCGGTAAAGGAAAACTTACCTGGGATTTCATCTCCTTTTTGTTCCTCCATCTTTGAATAATCCAAAGAGCGGCCGTCTAATCTGGGAGGGGTGCCTGTTTTCATTCTTCCGCTAGTAAAACCTATTGAGGTGAGTTGTTCTGTGATGCCCGTAGATGCTTTTTCGCCGGTTCTTCCTCCGCCAAAGCGCTTTTCTCCGATATGAATTAATCCGTTTAAAAACGTACCGTTTGTTAGAACTACTGCCTTCGATCGAAACTCAATCCCCATTCCTGTAACCACTCCTTTCACACAACTATCTTCCACGATTAACCCACTCACCATATCTTGCCAAAAGTCTACGTTGGGAGTTTGTTCCAACATCAAGCGCCATTCTTCAGCGAACCGCATTCTGTCGTTTTGGGTACGCGGACTCCACATAGCAGGCCCTTTCGAACGATTTAACATTCGAAATTGAATCATGGATCGATCACTAACTATTCCTGAATAACCACCTAGTGCATCAATTTCACGAACGATTTGTCCTTTTGCAATGCCCCCCATAGCAGGGTTGCACGACATCTGAGCAATCGTTTGCATATTCATGGTTACCAGTAAAACGCGGGAGCCCATATTAGCAGCAGCAGCAGCGGCTTCGCAACCTGCGTGGCCGGCTCCAACTACGATTACATCATATTCAGGATAATTCATTGGTTTTCAAATAGAATGTTTCACGTGAAAAGAAAAGTTGCTTTTTGCGAAGTTATTAACAGGACTAAATTACAGGATTAACCTTCAATAATTTAAAATTCATTTTATCAACAATTCGACTACAAAATTAAGGAATAAAAAGGAATATGCGAGTCTCCCTTCGACGGGGCTTTGTTTCAACGAATCTCCCTTCGACGGGGCTTGCATCGACAAGCTCAGCACGAGCAGGGAGCTGCTGTCTCCGGAACGAATCTCCCTTCGACGGGGCTCAGGGAGCTGTAGGTCCAGCTACGGTATTTCACGCAAACCGGTGGTTGAGCTCCGTCGAAACCATCTTTGCAGCGAGGGAATTTGTTTCAACGAGTCACCCTTCGACGTGGCTTGCATCGACAAGCTCAGCACGAGCAGGGAGCTGTTGTCTCCGGAACGAATCTCCCTTCGACGGGGCTCAGGGAGCTGTTGTCACAGTACCGGTGGTTGAGCTCCGTCGAAACCACCTTTGCAGCGAGGGATTTTGTTTCAACGAGTCACCCTTCGACGGGGCTCAGGGAGCTGTTGTCACAGTACCGGTGGTTGAGCTCCGTCGAAACCACCTTTGCAGCGAGGGAATTTGTTGAAACTAAAAAAGATTCCTATCTTTAGTGTCCTGAAAATTTGGAATTCACTTTTTATAAACTTTTTATATTTCTAATCATGAAGGGATATATGTACATTTTGAAATGTGCTGATAGTAGTTACTACACAGGAAGTACAAATGATATTATTGAGCGCGTTGCTCAACATCAGCGCGGCGAAGGAGCTAATTATACAAAAAAACGCCTGCCGGTTGAATTAGTTTTTTGCGAAGAGTATGATAGAATAGATCATGCTTTTTATCGCGAAAAACAAGTGCAAGGGTGGAGCAGAAAGAAAAAAGAGGCACTTATTAATGGACAATCTTTTTTGCTCCCGGAGCTTGCTGCTTCGTAGGGTAAAAAGTTAACTGATGATCTAAAAAGTTGTCAGAACAACAATTAACCTGCCGTCAAATAAATCCTACTTTTGTTTCATCAAATCCAACTTATGAACACCCCTCTACAGGTCATCAATTCCATTCAAATAAATGCATCTACTGAAAAAGTGTGGGATGCGTTGGTCAATCCTGAAAAGACAAAAATTTATATGTTCGGTTGTGAAACAGTTTCCGACTGGAAAGTAGGTAGTCCGTTGCTGTGGAGAGGTAACCATGAGGGAAAAGAGATGGTTTTTGTGAAAGGCTTTATATTAGAAATTAAACTCGGTCAACTCTTAAAATATTCGGTTATCGATCCTTTTGCATCCTATCCCGATATACCGGAAAATCATTTGAATGTGACCTATCAGTTAACTTCTCAAAAAGGCATCACCACCTTGACCGTTACCCAGCATGGTTTTGAAAATGTTGCTGATGGCGAAAAACGATTTAAGGATGTTTCAAATAATGGTGATGGCTGGAATCCTATTTTGATTGAGATTAAAAAGTTGGTGGAAGCTGAATAAAATAGTACTATTGTTCCGGAATGTGTACTTGAACTGCTGGAGTAGTTTTTTTGATTCAAGTTCGTTAATGTAGTTTCCGCAGGTAATATTGAAAAGAGTCTTCATTTAATAGTAACAACCAATGGAAATTCCTGCTAAAAACAGAATTTATTCGCTCGATTTACTTCGTGGTTTAGTTATGATTGTGATGGCACTCGACCATACCCGTGATTTCTTACATTTCGATGCCTATGTGCACGATCCGCTTGATTTACAAACAACATCGGTGTACCTGTATTTCACTCGTTGGATCACCAATTACTGTGCGCCTGTTTTTGTTTTCCTGGCAGGAACATCGGTATTTCTGCAAAGTTTGAGAAAAAGCAAAGAGGTGTTGAGTACGTTTCTATTTAAACGTGGGTTATGGTTAATGATTGTAGAAATTGTGGTGGTAACTTTTGCGTGGACATTTGATTATACTTTTCCGGTAATTGTGTTGGGTGTTATTTGGGCTATAGGAGTAAGTTTGTTCCTGATGGGATTTATCATTCGATTACCCTTTTATGCAATTCTTGTGTCAGGTTTAGCAATAGTGGTAGGGCATAATATTTTCGATTACATCGATAGTACCCATTCGGGTTTTGCTTGGGATTTAATCAGAAACGGACATTTTGCTCAGCATACTTTACTTCCGGGCTTAGATGTTTTAATCGTTTATCCTATTCTGCCATGGTTGGGTTTGATGATGGTGGGCTATGGTTTTGGTAAGTTGTACACTCCGGATTATACTCCTGTTCAAAGGAAAAAAGTATTGCTGATTTCCGGATCTTTGCTCATAGCATTTTTTATTATCCTGCGGATGACTAACTCCTATGGTAACCCTACACCCTGGTCAGTTCAAAATAGTGGACTCTTTACACTGCTTTCATTTCTTGATGTTTTTAAATATCCACCGTCGCTATTATATTTATGTATTACAATTGGTCCCGCATTAATTTTTCTGGCCCTTTTTGAAAATACGAACAACAAACTAACCAAAGTGTTGAGCATTTACGGAAGAGTACCGTTTTTATATTACATTCTTCATTTGTATTTGATTCATGCGGTATGTGCGGTTATTTTTGTTTCCAACGGGCATTCACTCTCTGATCCGGCTGCAAATATTTTTGGAATTCCAACTTATTTTATGGTAGTTGGGGAAGGCGTGTCTCTGAGTGTGGTCTATGTTATATGGATATTGATAGTGGCCGCTCTCTACCCCTGCTGCAAATGGTTCAGCGAATACAAAAAGAAAAAGGGTTATTGGTGGCTTAGTTATTTGTAGATTTTAGTTATACACCCGACAGTACTGGTAGAGGATAATATTTTTGTGTAAATTTGAATACCTGTAAACCTAAATTATTATGAAAAAGCTTTATCTGTTAGCACTGGTGTTTAGTTTTAATGTTTTATCTGTCCAAGCACAATCCGGAAACGAATGTCCTGCAAAAATCGGAGATAACTATTATTTAAATTGCAAGCACATTATCACTTTTAAAGATCAGGATATTTTTACAATTAAAAATGCGGATGAATCTGAAATCAAAATTAATTTTGATGTATTTAATGAGAAAGGAGAAAAAGTCGCAGCAGTTGAAGATAGCAAATTGGTAGAAGGAGATCCTGAATTATACATCATTAAATCAACAGCTTTAGAGTATTCGTTTATTGAAAAGGCAGCAAACAGAATCATTTGTTATGTAAAAAAAGTACAAAATGACAAAACAAATAAGTGTGAATTGCAAATTTGGGCTGATATGTATATGCCTTCCGGCTTTTATTTTCAATGTACACCTGAAACTACAAATGTTGCAACTTTAAATAGGATCAGAGGATCAATCTTCGCTGATTCTGATGCTGCTATTCGACTATAATGAAAAAAAATTGTTACACGCTGCTACTATCTTTCTTACTACCCTTTTCATACTTCGCTCAGGGCAAAAGTGCTGAAAAAATTTATCGGCAACTGAACGATGCTGTGGTAAGAATTTATACTCATCACGATGATAACAGTATGCATAGTCAAG
>JBBQVM010000057.1:0-14107 GCA_038211525.1 Bacteroidia bacterium | reverse complement strand
TGCAAATGGTTGTTCATCAACAGACACAGTTACTGTTGTAGAAGGCCCTTGTATCCTTCCCTACTATGCACCTTGTCCGGGAGGTAAATTTTCCGGAAAAATTGGTTGTGAACTAAGTTCACTTTTCAATAATTACGTAGTTGGCTCCGATACTATCAACGATATTTATTTCTTTGGTGGGGATAGTGTTTACATCGAAATTATTTCTGTTGAAGGGCAAACACAGAATCTTAAAAATTTAATTTATCAAACAGCAGGCTATGGATTAACCGATACCATTCCAAATGGATTGAATCCGCTTATCATAACCGGTAAATTTCCTATAGCAAATCTGAATAATCTTCAGTTGCCTCCTGCCGATGCCATGATTAATTATGTGCGTCCTAATTATCCTTCGGTAATGAATAGTGGCGTAACAACTACTGCGGGTGACATTGCACAATATTCTGATATTTCCAGGGCAGGATTTAATGTGGATGGATCCGGAGTAAAAGTTTGTGTCCTTTCGGATAGTTACAATACTGTTTCAGGAAATAATGCCTCCACCGATGTGGTGAATGGTGATTTGCCTGGAGCTAACGGGACAAATCCGGTTCAAGTTATCAAAGAATATCCTTATGGCGCTCGTAGCGATGAGGGTAGGGGTATGTTACAGGTGGTGCACGATGTTGCTCCCGGTGCCGATCTGGCATTCAGAACAGGTGTAATTAGTGAGGGCGATCTAGCTGCAGGTGTGATTGAATGTGCGCAGTCCGGTTGTGATGTTATTGTTGATGATATTTCTTTCATCACTTCTCCATTCTTTCAGGATGGCGTTATAGCTAAAGCCGTTGACTCAGTGGCAACTTTAGGCGTTTCTTATTTTGTTGCAGCAGGAAATTTCGATTCTAAATCTTATTCCGCTCCTTTTAGCCCAATGCCTGCTCCTCTGGGAATAGTTGGTGAGGCACACAATTTTGGTGGAGGCGATAACTTGCAAGGTATTACCTTGCAACCGGGTAATTACACTGTAGTGCTGCAATGGCGCGACTCTATTTATTCATTGGGTCAGACTCAAACAGGAACTCAAAACGATTTTGATATTTATTTAACTAACGCTTACGGAACGCAGTATTTCGGCTTTAACAGGAATAATATTGGTGGTGATCCGCTGGAGGTACTTCCATTCATTGTACCTGGAACACTTCCTGTTCAGGCGAACTTTACAGTGGTGAGAGCTAGCGGAACACAAGCTGCTGACATTAAAATTGTGGTTTTTAGAGGCGAGCTTTCGTTCAACGAATACGCCGCAGGAACTTCGACTATTGTTGGACAAGCCAACGCGGCTAGTGCCATTACAGTAGGTGCTGTAAATTATTTCAATACACCTGCCTTTGGTGTAGATCCCCCTACTGTACAAGATTTTTCCTCTAGAGGTGGAACAGAGGTAAATGGTATTGTTAGAAACAAACCGGATCTCATTGCACCAAATGGTGGAAACACCACTGTGTTTTTATCAGGACCCAATGTAGATGGTGACTTGTTCCCCAACTTTTTCGGAACCTCCGCAGCGGCTCCTCATGCAGCAGCAGTGGGCGCTCTTGTAAAACAAGCTAAACTAAAATTCTATGGGCAAACAATGACTCCTGCCGAAATAAAGAGTCTGCTTACCTCAACGGCTCAGGATATGGCCACACCGGGATTTGATTTAAGTACCGGTTACGGATTTATTCGTGCTTATGATGCCTTATTAACATTTGCTGCTCCAACTCCCGATGCCATTGCGTTGAACTATGATACAACCATAGTTCCCGGTTCTGTTCCATTCAACTTAATTGTTACGGGTGAATATTTTACCACCAGCTCAGTGGTCATTTTTAATGGTGATACTTTACCTACTTCATTCTTAAGTGGAACACAGTTGAATGTAAGTGTCCCTGCCTTTTTTGGTAATTTTCCGCTCTACGTATATACTCCGCCGATAGTGCCAAATATTAATGATGGTGGAAACTCTGACAGCTTGTATTTCTTCACCAATATTAAGAAAGCAGTTACCATAAATGTGGATACCAAAACGAAAAAATATGGTGAGCAATTACCTGTTTTTACAGCCTCTATTCTTGTTGATGGAATACCTTTAGCAAGTTCGGGTTATTCGTATGGTGATCTTGGTTTAACACCCTTGGTTTTTACTACCCCTGCAACTAGTACCAGCAACACTGGTATTTATTTTGTGAGTGCTTCTGCAACCGTTATTGACCCTGCATACAATACCTTCTTTAATTATACCTTCAATAACGGACTTCTTTCTATTGAGAAAATGCCGTTGGTAATAACCCCTAACGATACAACGATCACTTACGGTGATGAAATTGATGGTAGGCATTTAGGTTTCACTTACGATTACAATCAGAGTAATATCGCTCCCGGTGATTTAGCGGCATTCCAAAGCAGTTTAGTAGCCGATCACCAGGCTAATATTGCTGAAGCTGTTGCCCTGGTAGATGATAATATTTTTGTCAACCTTCGGTCTGTTGTAAGTGCCGACATTCTTAACAGGAGTTTCCTTACCAGTTTACGTTCGGTAGTTAGCTTGCGTTCAGTAGTTAGCTTACGTTCGGTAGTGAGTGGAATTTACGACACCACTAAAGTGATCGATATTGCACCCAACTCAATTTTTGAATACCAGGTAGATTCCGCTAACTCTAATCTGTTTGCCGCTGGCCCTGTCAATAATCTGCGTTCAGTAGTGAGTTTACGTTCAGTAGTAAGTGGAACGGCAACCGTTAATTTGAGAAGTGTAGTGAGTGGTTCATCACTTGTTAACAGCTCCTCTTCAGGTGATACCAGTTCAGCAGATGCTATAATCATTATTGATGAAGAAGATTTCAACGCTCCGCCTACCGACACTATAGAAGTATTCTTACCAATCAACCTTATAACTGGTTACAATGTAGGTACGCATTTGATTGCACCTGCTGCGTTGTTGTCGTCGAATTTCGAGATTTCTTATGGCTTAGGAAACCTTACCGTATTACCTGCTGAGTTAACCATTGCAGCGAATGATCTGGATCCTTATTGTAACGAGTCTCCAACATTTACCTACGATGCGCTTGGATTGAAGAACAGTGATCTTCCGACTACTGTTATTTCAAACACACCAACATTCACCTTGCTTAACAATTTGAATCAAGTGGTTTCAGGAACACCTCCAGGAGGAACCTACCAAATTGTGCCATCCAATGTTCAATTAATTCAACCTAGCAACTATATGTTGACTTATGAAAATGGTACATTAACACAACCTGAATTATTAGTATTGAATGCTTCTGCAACTCAACCATTGTGTAATGGACAAACAGGAAGCGTAACCTTACTTGCAACCGGTGGTGCATCGGGATTCAGTTACGGTGGTGATGCAACTACAGCACTTACACCGGGAACATATAACTACACAGTGATGGATGCTTCGGGATGTACCGCTTCTGCGAATGCAACAATAGTAGCACCAGCTGCTGTTTCAGCAATTACTTCATCCACCAATGCAGGTTGCGGACTTAGCACAGGATCAGCAACAGTAGTTGCTTCAGGTGGTACGCCGGGTTATACTTATTTGTGGACACCATCAGCACAAACCACAGCAATTGCTTCCGGACTTGGTTCGGGTACTTATAATGTTTTGGTTACTGATGCAAATGGATGTTCCATGAATGCAACGGCTGAAGTTGGTTCTTCCGGTACGTTGTTGGCGCCTCCGGTGTGGTCAACTGGCAATCCTAGTAAAAACAAAACAACAGGTGTTTGCTCAGGTGGTACCTACAGTTACCAAATAACCGGTGAAACCGGTGCTATCAGTTATACCTGGACAGCTCCTTATGGTAGTGTTATTTCTGATGGTAAGGGTCATACAGGAAATCCATTAACTGTAATTGGTACCGATCAATATGGAAACTTCTGTGTAAGCATCACACTTCCATGGTATTTCACTTCCGGTTCTGTTTCAGTATACGGAAACAACATTTGCGGAAGTAGCTCACTCTCGGTGTTAGCTATTCAATCTGTACCAAATGCTCCTGGTGTAATTACAGGCCCTTCATCAAATTTATGCTATACTACGGGTAATGTTTATAGTATCAATCCTGTACCGGGTGCTACCAGTTATACATGGGTGGTTCCTTCCGGAGCAATAATTACTCAAAATACCGGCACTTCAATTACTGTATCGTTTGTACCAAGTTGTGCCAACGTAGGTGTTGTAAAAGTGAAAGCGAAAAATGGTTGTGGAAGTAGCGCGTATACTTGCTTAACAGTATCAACCGCCCCTCCAATCCCAGGTGCAGTATCCGGCCCGGGTACAGTATGCAAAAGCCAAACGTCTGTCGTTTATTCTATTGCTGCGGTTTCGGGTGCAACCTCTTACAAATGGACCATTACCGGTGGTGGTCAAATTGTTGGCTCATCAACAGGAAGTAGTGTAACAATTAAATTCACTTCATGTTACACCAATTCAGTAACACTTTCTGTTAAGTCAAAGAACAGTTGTACCTACTCAGCCTATCAAACCTTCCCAATTTATGTGAATCCAACTTGTAGATTTATTGGAGAAACAAACAATGAAGAAGTAACTGAAATTAACGTTTTCCCTAACCCAACATCAGGAATCTTAAATGTTCAGTTTGATGCACAAAATCAAACCCCATGTACTCTTCAAATAATGGATGTGGCAGGAAAAGTGTTATTAACCGAAATCGTTACTCCTGAAGTGGGAACAAATGTTGAACAAATGGATGTTTCAAATTTGGCAAAAGGTATTTACTTCTTTACCTTGATTCAGGATGGAGCTGAAACTAAAACATTCCGAATCGCAGTTCAGTAAAGGATTAAATAATCAATTAAAGCAGAAAGCGCTTCCTATTCGGGAGCGCTTTCTGCTTTACATCACACCTGTTGCGTTGAAAATTGGAATTTATTACCCCTTCCAATGAAATATTTGTAATTTTAGCCTGCAATTTTGGTGCAAATATGAAAAAGCAACTATTTTCCTTCTTACTATTTCTGATTTTTTTACCTGTCAGCGGCATGGCTCAGGAAGATTCTTTGAAGAAGGAACTTGCTCATGCTCGTCCCGATTCAACCAAAATAAGGATTCTATTGGAATTGAGTAGTTCGAAGTTGGAAGATGATCTATCCAAAGCTGAACAATATGCAAAGCAGGCTCTGGAATTAAGTACCAAAAGAAATTTCATGGAGAGCATTGCCTCTTCCAACAGGTATTTAGGCCTTGCTCAATTTTATCAGGCTCATTATGGTGAAGCAGTTGATAGCTGGTTAAAAAGCCTCGCAGCTTACGACTCAGTTGGTGACAAGGCCAACGTTGCACGGATGTACAGTAACCTCGGTGCAGTTTATGAAAGTCAAAGTGATGATGTGAAAGCATTGGAATTTAATTTGAAGTCGCAAAAGGTAGCTGAAGAAATTAGCGATACCAGCAGACTGATGTCGGCACTTACCAATATCGGAGTTATTTACGGAAAGAAAAAGCAGACATACGAAAAGGCACTTACATTTAGTTTCGAAGCACTTAAATACGCAACAGCACTTGATAATAAGGAACTGGTCAGTAAAATTTCAACCAACATTGGTGAAATTTATTTCAGTCAAAACAAAGACACGTTGGCCCTTCAATACTTTGAAAAGTCAATTGCCGGTTATGAGGGCTCAGAAAGTCTCACATCTGCCTTATTGAATATCGGTAAAGTATATGCAAGTCGTGGTGATTATGCTTCCGCAGAAAAATACCAAAATCAATCGTTTGGTATTGCACAAAAAATGGATCTGCAACGCGACATGGCCACTGCTCTTTTGAGTTTGGCAAATACGCTTTCGCGGGAAGGTCAATCCGATGAAGCACTTGCTACTTTCAATAAAGCAAGAGTTATTGCAGAATCTATTAATGTGCCGGAAGAAATGAAGCAGGCTTATAACGGACTGGCAAGATTGTATTCTCAAAAAAGAGATTTTGTAAATGCCTTTAAGTATCAGGCCTTGTTGACCAATATCAAAGATACGCTTTACAATATTGAATACCAGCAAAAAATGTCGGGCGAACTTTTTAATTTTGAGATTGGTAAAAAGCAGGATCAAATTACCATCCTCAATAAGGATAAGGAACTACAGGAAGTTGATTTGAGGCGTCAGCGTCTTGCAAAAAATGCGTCGTTAGTTGGGTTAATGCTGATATTAGTAATTGCTTTTATTCTTTTCAGAAACTACCGAGTTAAAGTAAGGGTGAATAAAATTCTTGATCAGCAAAAAGTACAGATTGAGCATCTGTTGTTGAACATACTTCCTGAAGAAGTGGCACAGGAATTAAAGACTGATGGTTTTGCCACTCCGCGATCGTATGATAGTGTATCGGTTCTCTTTACAGATTTTAAAGGATTTACTACTATAGCTGAAGGCATGAAACCGGCTGATCTGGTTGCCGAACTCAATACTTTTTTTGTTGCTTTTGATGATATCATTGAGAAAAATAATCTCGAAAAAATAAAGACTATCGGCGACGCATATATGTGCGCCGGTGGAATACCCACCCCAAATACGTCGCACCCTTACGATATTATTAAAGCAGGTTTGCAAATTCAGGAATACATGAATCAACACAATCTTAGCAGGAGGGAAGCGGGTTTACCGGTTTGGGGACTTCGCGTAGGCGTACACACGGGGCCTATCACTGCAGGTGTAGTAGGCAAGAAAAAATATGCATACGATATTTGGGGCAGTGCAGTAAATATAGCCAGCAGAATGGAGAGTAATGGTGAAGTAGGCAAAGTAAATATTTCAGAGGCCACATACATCTTAGTAAAAGAACAATTTAGTTGCACTCATCGAGGAAAAATTTCGGCAAAAAATATTGGTGAAATCGATATGTATTTTGTGGAATCTGAAATTGCTGTTGTAGTATAAAAAATTAATAAACTCCGAGTTTAATAGTCATTCAACAACCGCAACTTTTAATTGGTCTCCAATAGTTTTTTTACTGCTTCTAAATGTTTTTCCTTTTTTGGTTTGCGTAATCTGATAGCAGTTGAAGTAAAATAATTATGTGCTGAAAGAAAACTCACCTGTAACTGGTTCCAATCGTGTTCGTTTTTGATGTTGCCATTGATTTTCATTTCCAAAAAGATTTTATTGCAAATTAAAAAAAAATCATCCCGTCCAAGGTAATCCAAATCAGCATCACAAATTATTTGTTGCAAATGATTCTGCGGACTCTGCGGAACTTTGGTGGCCATAATAATGCCACAAATTGTATTAATTTCAGCATCATCATATCCAAAGGAGGGAAGGTAAAGCCAAGCGAAATCACAACTGTATTTTTCATGGTTAATAGGGTTAATGATAAAACCGGAATCGTGGTAAAGTGCGGCTATTTTCAATAACTCTAAATCATTTTCAGAAATACCCTCATGTAAAGCCAGCATTTCAGCAGCCTCTAGCACGCCTAAAACATGATCAATACTATGGTAAAACTGGTTCTCTGAAAATTCAAGACGCTGCTTATCTAAAATGTGTTCCTTTGCCCTCTCGTACCTGCTCATAAAAGAATACTTTTGTTGTGGGTTAAAACCAGTGCAATATAAAATAAAAGTATAAAAAATAATTTATTTGTACAGATTGAAATTTTAAAATTAATTTGAATTAAGGGATAAATATATTAATTTAAATGTCAATTAATTTTACTTTTTTAATTCTTGTGTGATTTGATTTGTTTTTTGAATGAATGGTTCCCCAATTGGCTGCTTTTAACAGAGGCTGTTTTGACTTATAAGTGGTCTAGGATTTTATCTTTATCGAATTTGTCGAATTCAACAGTTTCAATTATTAGTGGTTCCAAATACTTAAGTTGACTTGGCTGCTGATTGGAAAATAGTATTTCTTAAAGGTAAACATTAAAAATTAAATAGTTGATAATCAGATTATTGTGAAATCATTGTAGCATATTAACCACAAATTTTACTCACTTCAATATTCTTCAAATGGTTAATAATTAAGGTATTATAGGTATTTGATCAATAATTATCCATTTGAAAATCTCGGTTTTCTGGAAAGTGTTCTTTTTCATTAATAAAACTTGAAAATTTGATTATTTTTATATTTTTGTAGTCAAAACAACTACAAATGGGAGAGTTTGACAATAACGAGCAAAAGGGAGATATTTTTTCAGTGCCTGTGAGAGCAGGAAAGCGTACCTATTTTTTTGATGTAAGAACTACGCGTTCGAATGATTATTACCTGACCATAACAGAAAGTAAAAAAAGATTTTCAGAGGGTTCTGAGAAGCCCTTTTTTGAAAAACATAAAATTTTCCTTTACAGGGAAGATTTTGAGAAATTTATTGATGGCCTTAAAGAAGCAATCGATCATATTAAGACCAGTCAACCTGAATGGACTGAGAGAGTGTACAATAACAATAACCAATCGAATCACACTACCAATCCCGAGTCGAACGAGAATCCATCAGGTACGGGTTATTCCGACATTAATTTTGACGATTTAGGCAAGCCTTGACCGCCTAATTAGATTTTTTTAATAGTTGATCTAATGGAAGGCTTTGGAATCGATGTTATTTGATTGGGATTTAAAAGTTGTTCATAAGGTTGTTTGTTTCTATCAGTAGATTTATTGTCAACTGGTTATTTTATTTTTATCTTTACCTTAATAAGTCATTCATCCCCCCATGAATACCAGCGCTAAAGTTATATTGTCGGAAACCGACAAAAAATTACTGTCTTCTATTGACGCCAACTACACTAAGATTTCGAAATTGCTTGGTCCCGGACCTATGGTATTCCATGAATTTGACATCGTTGCTCCGCCTGATGTTCTCCAAAACGAAGAACTGGAAAGTCGTAGGCTGGATATTTTTTCGGGAATCATCAGGAATACTTCCAACCGGGAAAAGAAATTCAAGGGATTTTGAATTACCTATCCGTTGTTGCTTCCGTTTTTATGCTGTTTTGATTCTGGTAGGACGCAACTTGCTAGCTGTAAATAGCGTCTACTGAGCATAGCGCAACGAAATAAATAAATTTTTCTCTTTCATTTCTAAAATTAAATAGTTTACTTTGAAATAACTTAACAGAACACTATATGAAAAAAATTTTATTAGTAATTGTTGGACTAATTTGTTTCCAATTTGCCTCATGGGGACAAGCATGCATTGGATCGCAAACGCTTACTGCAACACCACTGCCATCCGGCAACGGAACCTATTTTAGTGGTACAACAGTTACTTTTTGTTACACTGCTGTGAATTATGCTCAAAACACTGCCGATTGGATCTGCGGTGTTGTACCTACTTTCGGGCCGGGTTGGGATTTAACTACGCTAACACCTGTTTCTGCCGCAGCTAGTTGCGATGGACAAGGTAATTGGGCATGGTATACGAATTGTACCGGTACAGCATCAGGACAATCCTTTGGTCCCGGGTTTTATTATGATTCTCCTGCAGGATCAGTTTCCGGAACTCTTGACGGTATTCCTGGCAATAATTTCGGTGACAATTGTCAAACCAATACCTGGACTTTTTGCTTTTCAATTCAAGTGCTTCCATGTACTTCAGCACCTAATGGAACGGATCTTACAGTAGATGTTAATTCTTATTCCGATTATGTTGTGGGTTCATGGGGAAATGACGGTTGTGTGGATCCACCGGCCACCCAAGAGGCTGCTGTATTTTGTAATTGCACTCTTATAGTACCAACAGTTGTTGTAACTGACGCCACTTGTAATAGCGCAAACGACGGATCGATCACCGTAACTGCTTCGGGAGTACCCCCTTACACTTATTTGTGGAACACCGGTGCAACCACACCAACTCTTTCAAATATTCCTGCAGGTATATACACTATCACCGTAACCGATTCAACTTTATGTGATAAGGTAATTACCATTCCGGTTGGTGGCGATCCGGCAATTTTGCTTAATCCGTTAGTGATAAATAATGGGTGCAATACTTCGGGTGGTTCTATTGACCTTACACCTGCAGGTGGATCAGGCACCGGCTATACCTATCTTTGGAGTGATGGGTCAACAGGTTCCTCATTAGGTAATTTAGTTGCCGGCACTTACTCTGTAACTGTAACCGATTCACACGGCTGTACGGAAACAGATACTTATACTATTGTGGATGGGGTAGCTATTAACCTTTCTACTACTGCCACCCAAACCGGTTGTACCGGATCTACAGGAACGGCAACTGCAAATGTTAGTGGTGGAACTCCGCCATTTGTATATGCCTGGTCACCATCTGGTGGAAATGGTCCGGTTGCTTCTAATCTGGGGCCGGGTACCTACACGGTTGTAGTATCAGATGCATCAGGCTGTACAGCGATTTCGCAGGCTACCGTTTCTTCTATCGGACTGTTTACTCTTGCCACTCAATTTGTTCCACTCACATGTGATCCATTAGGCACCACTTCGGCAACTGTCACCGTTACCGGTGGAACACCTCCTTTCACCTATCTGTGGTCGCCAACAGGTGGCAACCTGGCAACTGCTTCCGGAATCACTTCAGGCAACTATGTTATCTATGTTACCGACGCTAATAGTTGTGCTGATTCAGCTTTTGTGAATATACCTGCAGTTGTACCGGTGCAAATTAGCATCGGAACCAGTTCAGTTCAATGTAATTTACCTAATAGCGGAAGTGCAACTGCCACTGTTACCAGTGGTAATGCACCATATACCTATTTGTGGTCAGATGGTTCTACAACTGCAGCAATTAACAATGTAGGAGGCGGTACTTATACAGTAACTGTTACCGATGCGAATGGATGTACTTCAACGGCCAATGCAGTGGTTGGGGTTATACCGGATGTGTTGGTTTCTGCAGGTACCGATCAGAATGTTTGTTCGGGTCAGCCTGCTACTTTGACTGCATTGGCTACCGGTGGTACAGCTCCATTTGGATACAGCTGGAGCAATGGTTCCACTTCGAATCCTGAAACAGTGAATCCAACGGTAACTACAACGTATACGGTCACAGTTATAGATGCAAATGGTTGTCAGGCAAATTCATCGGTAATGGTGAATGTGCAAGATTATCCTGTAGTAACTTTAAGTGCTCCTGCGTTTATTTGTTATGGAGAAAATACCACTCTTACTGCATCAGGAGGATCAACTTATAGCTGGACTCCTTCAGCAGGATTGAGTGATCCGAATAGTGCTAACCCGGTAGCTAATCCAACTATTTCAACAACATATACAGTTACCGTTAGTACAGGAGCATGTTCAGCAACGGGTACAGTTGATGTAACAGTATCACCTGAACTAGTTGCAGGATTTACTCCTGATACCACCGGTGGAGAAGCTCCTCTAACTGTTAATTTCCTTAATTCTTCAGTTGGAGCCTCAGGTTATGTGTGGTCATTTGGTGATGGTTCTACCAGCACCAATGAAAATCCTACTTATACCTATACACAACAAGGAAGTTATCCTGTTATATTGGTAGCCTCCAATTCTTTAGGATGTACCGATACCATTCGCTATTCATTTATTATTGTTGATGAGTTGGCGTCACTCACAGTTCCAAATGTATTTACTCCTAATGGCGATGGCTTAAACGATACTTTCAGCTTTATTGAAAAAGGAATCAGTGCTATTAGTGTGAAAATTTTGAACAGATGGGGAAGAGAAGTTTATTCATGGAGTACCACCAATTCCGGTTGGAATGGTTTATCGAAAGATGGTAAGGAACTTCCCGATGGCGTTTATTTATATATCATCAACGCTCAGGGTATCGATGACAAGCCCTATAATTATCAGGGTACCGTTCAACTTATTCGTACTAAATAATATTTCTGAGGCTCTATGAATTTCATAGAGCCTCAGTTTTTAACAGCTCTTAATTAGAAAATGAAAAACTTCCTTTATCTATTCTCTTTGCTTGTTTCTATTTCTGGAACAATGCAGGCTCAAGGTACACTTAACCTTCCTGAAACCAGTCAGTCGGCTACTGTATCACAACGAATAGGCCTAACCGATATTAATATTACTTACCATTCTCCCCTTGTGAAAGGAAGAGTAATCTGGGGTGAATTGGTTCCTTTTGGTGAAGTGTGGAGAGCAGGAGCTAATGAAAACACCACTATCTCCTTTTCAACCGACGTTAATATTAATGGAAAGAAATTACCTGCAGGCAAATACGGCCTGTTTATGATTCCCCGCAAGGATAGCTGGACCATTGTTTTTTCTAAAAATTCCTCCTCATGGGGAAATTATTTTTACAACAAAGATGAAGACGCGCTGCGGGTGGAAACTAATCCTGAATCATCTTCCATGCAGGAATGGTTAAGCTACCGTTTTACTGATTTGAAAGCATCTTCCGTTCAGGTGTTGATGAACTGGGAAAAAATTGGAGCAGGATTTCTCATTGAAATCAATGTTCCGGAAACAGTAGTGTTAAGTATGAAAGAGGAGCTGAGAGGGGTGAAAGGTTTTGACTGGAGCTCCTATTGGCAGGCAGCGGATTATTGTAGTCGGAATAAAATCTACACCGAAGATGCTATAAAGTGGATCGACAAATCAATTTCTATTAAAGAAAATTTTCATAACCTGAATACAAAAGCCGAATTGATAGAAGCTAAAAACATGAATAAGGAGGCTCAGCAACTTAGAACACGGGCCGTAAACATTGCCACCGAAGAGGAGCTAAATGCATACGGCTATCAATTAATGGGCTCTAATAAATTGGATGCTGCGGCTGAAGTTTTTAAAACTAATGTAAATAAAAATCCGGAAAGCTGGAATACCTATGATAGTTTGGCTGAAGCTTTAGAAGCCAAAGGCGACTATAAGGGAGCACTAGTTAATTATAAATTGGCACTTAAAAAGGCCCCGGATTTGCAGCATAACAGAATTCAAACCACCATTCAAAAATTAGAAAAGAAAGCCAAGTGATAAAAAAAGTGTATATTGAAGAAAATTTCTAAATCGAAATCTATGTAACCATTCATAAGTTAACCTTAACCCGGAATTAGTTTGCCGGCCTGCCAAAAAGATTTTACCAGAACACACACAACTTTTTTCTGTTAAATCTATACGAAACCACACATAACACAGGGCCCATGAGACAACTAAAGATTACCAAATCGATTACCAATAGAGAGAATGCCTCTTTGGAGAAGTACCTGCAAGAGATCGGCCGTGAAGGTTTGATTAACGCAGAAGAGGAGGTGAAACTTGCCAGAAAAATTAAGCAGGGAGACCAAGCTGCTCTTGAAAAATTAACACGTGCTAACCTCCGATTTGTTGTTTCGGTAGCGAAACAGTACCAAAATCAAGGATTGAGTTTACCTGATCTTATTAATGAGGGAAATCTTGGGTTAATTAAAGCAGCAAAACGATTTGACGAGACGCGCGGGTTTAAATTTATTTCTTATGCCGTTTGGTGGATCCGCCAATCTATCATGCAAGCTCTTGCTGAACAATCACGTATTGTAAGGTTGCCAATCAACCAGTTAGGTTCTGTTAACAAAATTAAAAAAACCTTTTCTATCCTCGAGCAGAAGTTCGAGAGAGAGCCGAGCAATAGTGAAATCTCTATTGCTTTAGAAATTCCTGAAGATAGTGTCGCCAATACTATGAAAATATCGGGCAAGCACGTGAGTGTAGATGCTCCTTTTGTAGCCGGCGAGGAACACAGCTTGTTGGACGTTTTGGAAAATCCCGATTCACCCCTTGCCGACCGCCTTTTAATGGACGAGTCACTAGGGCAAGAAATCAACAGATCGTTGTCTACCCTTACTCAACGTGAAAGTGATGTGGTGAAGTTGTTTTATGGTATTGGATGTAACCATAGTTTTACTTTGGAGGAAATTGCAGCGAAATTCGATCTTACCAAAGAACGTGTTCGACAAATAAAAGAGAAGGCCATTCGGCGCCTGCGTCATAATTCAAGATGTAAATTGCTGAAATCCTATCTTGGATAGTTTCAGATAAAAATTAAAAATCCGGAATGTACTTCCGGATTTTTTTATGACCTTTTTTTGAATGTTAAATGGAGAATTAAATTTTCTTTAGCCTAATAATTTCATCTTTCAACAAACGAACTGTTTGTTCGCAG
>JBBQVM010000056.1:0-14443 GCA_038211525.1 Bacteroidia bacterium | reverse complement strand
TGTCTTGAATTTCGATGATAAAAAAGTCACCCTGATCTTCGATGGAAAATGTTGTTTCACCATTCTTCTTACCATACTTCAACGAATTCACCAACAGGTTCACAAGAACCTGACGAATTCTTTCCTTGTCTGCATAAACGTAATTTTTCTGGCCGGAGTCATCGGTCATTATTACATTAATGTTGTTTTCTTTTGCTTTAAGTTCCACTGATTCAATAACATCGGCAATCAATTCTTTGATATCAAAAGTGCGGTGTTCAAGGATAAGTTCACCAGCCTCCAACTTGGAAATAGATTCCAGATCATCAACAATAGAGATCAGCCGATCGATGCTTCTGGCTGCTTTTTGCAGGTAAAGAATGTTGATGTCATGGTCATCAATGCCACCATCAATAAGGGTATGAATGTACCCTTGAATGGTAAAAATTGGAGTTTTTAATTCGTGTGAAACGTTTCCTAAAAATTCTTTACGGAAGACTTCCAGTTCTTTGAGATGAACAATTTCCTCCTTATTGTTCCGCTCACATTCAATCAAAATCCTGTTGATTTCATTTAGCACATTATCGTCGGATATTTTTTTATGAATAGCGGCAGTAGGAGATGTTTTGAGCTGAAGAACATTTTTATAAATAATTCTGATGTTCTGGTAGAAAAATTTATCTAGAGAATAATTGATAATCTGGTATCCTGCAAAGCCCAAAAAAACGAATAATGCAATGCTGAAATGAAAAAAACCCGGCACCTTAAACAGGGCGAGAACGGAACCTGTAAGTACCGCGGCAAGTACTGCAATAATGAATGCCGTATAAAGTGAAATTTTTCTTGGCTTATGCGTTTTCAATGAGAAATCTTAACTGAATGTGAATCCAAAGTTACTCCAAAAAAAGGAGTACTCCGTTTGAAAAATATTAGGTGTCGAACTTATAGCCAACGCCCTTGATGGTTTTAATCGATTCATCACCCAATTTCTCCCTGATTTTTCTGATGTGAACATCAATAGTTCTATCACCAACAATGATATCGTCGCCCCAAACACGGGTCATAATTTCATCACGGGTAAACACCTTTCCGGGTTTAGAAATAAGCAATGAAAGCAATTCAAACTCCTTGCGGGGAAAGGTAAGCACCTGACTATTATAGGTTACCGTATATTTTTCACGATCTATCTCAAGATTTCCAATCCTTACCAAATCCTCATTCACACTTCCATTAATGCGACGTAATAGGGCTTTGATACGACTTATAAGCACTCGCGGTTTTATTGGTTTGCTGATATAATCATCAGCACCCACATCAAAACCGGCAATCTGTGAATAATCTTCATTTCTGGCCGTCAGAAAGGTTATGATGGTATTTTTGAGCTCCGGATTATTACGCATGATCCTACAAGCCTCGATACCGTCCAATACCGGCATCATGATATCAAGAATCACCAGGTTTGGTTGTTCTTTTGCAGCTAACTCAATTGCTTCCTGGCCATTTTTGGCAAGAAATATTTGATACCCCTCTTTTTTAAGGTTGTATTCCATGAATTCCAGTATATCGGGTTCATCATCAACCAGCAAAATTTTGATATGTTCAGGATTCATGTTTTCATTAATATGTCGCAAAGGTAGTTCCAGTATATGGGGTCTTTGTTAAGCAAATGTTAACAAATTTATTCTAAATGTTTAATGCCTTAACCAATCATTCTAAAAAAAAGAAAACTAATTGCTGGATCCAAATGTAGCAGAAAAAAGGAATTTTTCGGATTATTTAGTTCGTGGGTCGTTCTTCTTAACTTTCTTTTTTCGCTTTTGCGGATCAGAGTGAAAAAAGTACCTCAAATCCAATGTAAGGTAATTACCCTGTAACTGGAGGCGTGTTTGCGGGCTGCCGGGTTGCAAGTCGGGTGCTCCCACAAAAGAGTAATAAATAGAGTTGAAAGGCCGATGATAAGACGCCCCAAGGTAAAAATATCCTGATTTTTCTGTCCGGTACTCCCACCCTAAATTTCCAAGAACTGATGGAGAAAACCAGTTGTTCCGGGCCGAATAATGCTCGTACCAGGTATCATAGGTCCTTACATCACTAGGATAAAAATCCATAGAAAGACCCAAAGCCACATCCATGAAAATGCGATCGGAAAGCTGGATAAATACCAATCCTAAAACAGGAATTTCATAATCCGAAACACTAAATCCTGAACTATGATCGCCGGTGGAATCGGTAATATCGATTTTGAAATTTCGTTTTACAATGTTAATTCCGGTTTCAAACGATATGGTGTTGGTGATTCCTTTGCGTACTACCATCCCAAAACAATACCCTGAACTAGGTGCCACCTTGAAATTGATTCCCCCGGAGGAAGCCTGATCGGTACCTGAACTAAAAAATTGACTGGAAAAGATAGGTTTAAACTGAAAGCCTGCGGTAATCACCTTTTCCTGGGCAATTGCACCATGAGAAAGCATCAAAAACACAAGAAGAACCCAACCGACATTTTTCCGGTAAATCATATTGAATTTGTATAAACAGCTTTGTTGAAAAAATCAGTGGTTAAAAATGACATTTTTTTAGGTCTCTCTTCACTGAACGCAAAAATAATGAATAACCTATAACTTTCAGCAACTCGCCCTTCTAGAATAGTTTGCAGCGGCATTATAATTACAAATTTAAGGTGTTGATAGTTTTTAAAAGGTTAAAAATGAAATATTTAATTATTTAGAGTACAAGAAGTCTGTCAAAAAACATTCCATACCAATGACCAATATCATCTAAACTTTTATCTGATAAATGATATCTTTGCTTAGTTCCGTTTAAGTTGATATTTATGTTTACTGACCTTAATTACACCGTTGCCATTGCCACAGCCAGGATAATTGTTGGAATTCTCTTCTTTTTTCAAGGGTACGACAAGGTATTTACCGTTGGAATAAGGGAAGTAAGTGAAACTATGCGGGTAAGTCTGGGGAATAAATCAATGGGAAAAGGATTTATAGGTATAATTGCTTCCTTCACCTCTTGGATTGAATTATTGTGTGGTTTTTTACTGATAGTAGGTTTTTTCAAATTTTTCGCAATCTACCTTCTTTGCCTTGATTTGGTTATCGTTGTCATAGGTTTTAGTTTGGCAAAACCAATGTGGGAATCAGGCCATGTATTGTTTCGTTTGATCATATTGTTGCTGTTATTATTAACTCCAATTGAATGGGACCGTTTCTCATTAGATTATCTTTTTGCATTATCAAAACTAAACGCTTAAAAAACTGCCAACCATGAAAAAAATCTTTGTAGCAACCGATTTCTCCAAAGTTTCTAAAAATGCGGTTCATTATGCCGCTGATTTTGCAAAACATTTTAGTGCGAGTTTGCATATTATTCACATTTATGAAAGTCCATTATTTTACACTGCAGAAATGCCATATACAGCCATTGAAGCTGCTGAGAAGCTTGCTAAATCGGACGCAGATGAAAAAATGACTCAATTGGAAAAAGAGATTAATCAATTGTATTCAGGGCTCTCAATTACTACCATTTCAAAACGAGGAGTTTCTGTTGATTCCATTACAGCAGCAGCCGATGAGGAGGGTGCCGATTTATTGATATCCGGCTCAACCGGTGCCGGAGTTATAGAAAGAACTTTAATTGGAAGTACCACTACTGCGCTCATTAATAAATCGAAATGTAAAGTACTTATTGTTCCTGAAAATGCAAAATTTAAGGGCATTAACTTTCTGGTGTATGCCACTGATTTAAATGACAATAATATAGAATCCGCCAATGAGCTGATCCCAATAGCTACCAGCTTAAATGCAGAATTAATTTTTCTATTCGTGGATAATAAAATTCATACCGACAATGAAAAAATTTCAGAAGAAATGGCAGATAAAATTAGAAGTCATATTCAATATCCAAAAACTTCCGGGTATGTATGCACTGATCCTGACGTGATGAATGGAATAGCTCTTTTCGTTCACCAAAAAAAGGCGGATATGGTAGCCATGGTAACACATCACCGTACTTTCCCGCGAATGTTATGGGATAAAAGTTTAACGACAAAGTTTTCTTATCACCCTGAAGTACCTTTGCTGGTAATTCATGGAGTTGCTTAGTTTCAATTATAATTCTTACTTTTATTCCGCCGGTGCCTTAATAGCGCCGGCTTTTTGTTCGCAAATAAAACAAATTAAACCCTTGTGAAATCGTCTAATATCAGTGTGACCGATGCAGGCAAAATTCGAACTATACGATTGGTCTTACTGATCAGCATTGTATTGCTGATAGTTAAATTTACGGCCTGGTATCTCACCAATTCAAATGCAATTTTGACCGATGCATTGGAGTCTATAGTGAATGTTGTTGCAGGAGCATTCGCACTTTTCAGTATTTATTATGCTTCCCAACCCAGAGACGAAAATCATCCTTATGGTCATGGTAAAATAGAATTTCTTTCGGCTGGCTTTGAAGGAGGATTGGTTTTTATTGCAGGTATTTTGATAATTCTTAATTCTATACATTCCTTTTTCCAGCCGGTAAAATTGCAGGCTTTGGAGTCGGGTGTGTGGCTATCGGCCGGGGCCGGAATAGTGAATTTTATAATGGGTCAAATGCTTATCCGTGAAGGAAAAAAATCGAACTCTTTACTAATGACCGCCAACGGAAAGCATCTCATTTCTGACACCATTAGCAGCGTGGGATTGGTTGCAGGATTGATAATTATATGGGCCACAGGCCTTAATTGGCTCGATCAGGTAATAGCTATCATTTTTGGTCTTTTCATTCTAAAAACAGGATTTGGCCTGTTAAAAAAATCTATTACTAGTTTGCTTGATGAAGCTGATTATGAAAAACTACAACTCCTTATTTCAGAACTTCAAAAAAACAGGAAAGAAAAATGGATCGACATCCACAACTTACGAGTCATCAAATACGGTTCCCACTTGCATGTGGATTGTCATATTACATTACCTTGGTACGAAACACTAGAGAGTGCTCATGATGAAGTTAGTGCTGTTGAAAATCTTATCAAACAAAATCTGGGCAACGAAGTGGAGTTTTTTATTCATTCCGACCCATGCATTCCTCCTGCTTCTTGCACTGTTTGTTTGGTAAGTGCTTGTAAATTCAGGAAAGCCGAGTTTCAAGAAAAAATAGAATGGAACATGAAAAATATGCTACCCAACAAAAAGCACGTTGCCGGAAGGAGTTAAGAAAGAAGAAAAAAGAATTAAAAGTTAGAAGTAAGAGGTACTTTTAGAAATCGATTTATTGCTTCCAAGTTCCGCTGAGATTGAATAAGAGCTAGACTATAACAAAAAAAGGGCGAAAGCAACTAATAGGGACCATAACAATGTTTAAATTGTCGACAATAAAATTTATTTTAACTTTTTCCGGCCTGTACTAGTTGTTGAACAAGTTGTGCAGATTGAACCACACCAGATTGTCGCCAAATTTGTTTTCCATTTTTAAAAATGATCAAAGTTGGAACACCTCGGACTTCATAAGCCGCCGCGGCATTAGGGTTTTTATCAACATCTACTTTAATTATTTTTGCTGAAGGTCCCATTTGCGCAGCTACATCCTCCAGAATAGGCGCCATCATCTTGCATGGCCCACACCATGTGGCATGAAAATCTACCAGTACGGGAGTATTTGAATTTATCATTTCCTGAAATGTGCTCATAAATTAGTCGTAATCAATATTTGTTATATCAGGTTGTTCAGCAGGATGGGATTTTTCTAAACCCAACTCATTTTGTTCCTTCAAAGTCATGTGGTCAGTACTAGATGTTTCCAACCAAACACTACCCGATTTCCTAAAAACCTGAACATTTAAATCAAATTGGTCTCTCATTCCCATTTCTAGTTCAGAAACCGTTAATGCCGGCGGCACCTCAAAATACCCTTGTGCGCTACTTTTTCTGATTTTATCAATTTTTTCGTCTTTGGTAATCATCTGTTTTTTAGCAGATGCTTCAGACACATCATGAACCTTATTAAAGAATTCTAATTTAAGGTATGGATAATAGGTATGAAAGTCCGATTTGAGAGTACCTAATTTTTGTTCCCCTTCAATTTTTAATTTTAGCATAATTCACCTTGTTTAATAATAATGTAGCAACAACTCATTTAAACTTCTACCCATCCTACACAAAATTATTGGAAAGCGATGAAATAAGTAATGACATAAGTCACAAAAAACCATAAGTTAATTGAAATGAGCACACTACAATAATATCCTGTATTTCAACACCTTACTCTAATTAACATTAATTTAACATGTAGTTAATGTTTAACCAAACTAATACATTCACATTTGCACTAGTTAATTTTGGCTTAACACAAAGGCCTACAGGGACAAAATTAATGTGAATCCAGGATCAATAAAACAAAACACAAAATATGAAAATTAGATTATTAGTAGCGTATTCAGCATTGGCATCATTGATTTTTATTTCATGCGGTAGTCCAAAAGACGAGGCTCCAAAGGATGGTACTACAGTGTTAAGTGGTGAAGTTAAGATTGACGGATCAAGTACCGTCTATCCAATTTCTGAAGCAGTAGCAGAAGAATTTGGAAAAGTAAACAAAGAGGTGAAGGTAACAGTTGGTTTATCAGGAACCGGTGGCGGCTTTAAAAAATTCAGTCGAGGTGAAACTGATATTAACGATGCTTCCCGTGAGATAAAGGAAGAAGAGACCAAAGCGTGTGAAGAAAATAATATTCATTCATTACAATTAGAAATTGCCTATGATGGATTATCGGTTGTAGTAAATCCACAGAATGATTTTGTAAAAGACATGACCGTTGCAGAATTAAAAAAAATGTGGGAACCTGCGGCACAAAATAAGATAACCAGGTGGAGTCAGATCAGACAAGGTTGGCCTGATGTGGAATTCCATCTTTATGGTCCGGGAACTGAATCGGGAACTTATGATTATTTTACGGAAGCAGTTGTAGGAAAAAGTCATGAGAGTCGTGGTGATTTTACGGCGAGCGAAGATGACAATGTTTTGGTGCAGGGTGTATCTACCGACAAAAATGCACTTGGCTTTTTCGGTTTCGCTTATTACGAAGAGAATCAGGATAAATTGAAATTAGTTGGTATCGACGATCAGGATGACAGCAACGGAACAGGCGCTGTTTTACCATCGGTGGAAACGGTTAAAAACAAAACCTATACTCCCCTTTCGCGTCCATTATTTATTTATGTAAATTCGGCTGCGGTTAAAAAGCCGGAGGTAAATGCCTTTGTGAAATTTTATCTTGAACATTCAAAGACACTTTCGGGTGAGGTAGGATATATACCCATGACGGATGCTGAATATGATGCACAGAAAAAGAAATTTGATGATTTTATTGAAACGCATTCTAAGTAAGATAAAATATTAAAATAATTAATAGAAGCACCCTGATAAAATCGGGGTGCTTTTCACCGTTAAACCCTATGAAAAAGCGTACAAAAGAAAAAATTATTGAGCTGACTCTTGCCGGATGTGCCTTGCTAACCATCCTAACCACATGCGCAATTTTGTACGTATTGCTTTTCGAGGCAGTAAAATTTTTCAGTGTGGTATCAATTTTTGATTTCTTAACCGACACACAATGGACACCATTATTTGCTGATAAGCACTTTGGAATTATGTCGTTGTTGAGTGGAACATTACTTACTTCCCTTATTGCAATCCTGGTAGCTTTACCAACAGGATTAATCATAGCACTTTACCTTAATGAATATTCAAGCAGAAGATTCAAAAATATTATCAAACCTATTTTAGAAATTCTTGCATCTGTTCCAACAGTTGTATATGGCTTTTTTGCATTAACAGTGGTCACACCATTCTTACAACAAATATTTCCAAATATATCCGGATTTAATTCTTTATCGGCAGGATTTGTAATGGGAATTATGATTATTCCCTACGTGTCATCACTCAGCGACGATGCTATTTCAGCAGTGCCACGATACATACGTGAGGGATCACTTGCCTTGGGAGCAAACCGTTTTCAAACTGCTTTCCGAGTAATTATACCATCCGCTTCATCGGGAATAATTGTATCTGCGATTCTGGCTATTTCACGTGCGATTGGAGAGACCATGATTGTAGCCATTGCTGCCGGACAACAGCCGCGTTTAACTTTCGACCCGACGGTTCCTATTGAAACTATCACTACCTATATAGTTAAAGTTAGTCTTGGTGATGTCTCACAAAATTCAATTGAATATCAAACAATATTTGCAGCAGGAATTACCTTGTTTGTTTTCACCTTTCTTTTAAATAATATAAGCTATTGGTTAAATAAGAAACTAGAGAAAAAATATGTCTAGCAGACACACCAAGATTGCCCGGTTCCAAGATCAGGCGTTCAAATACATCGGAATATTCTGTACTTTTTTCGGATTAATTATGTTGGCAATTTTCATTTCCAGCATTCTCAAAACCGGATTATCGAGGATTAGCTGGGAATTTATTTCCAATTATCCATCGCGTAATGCGGAAAAGGCAGGTATTCTTTCCGCTTTGGCAGGAACGTTGTGGATTATTGTAATGACTGCTTTGGTAGCAATACCAATTGGTATTGGTGCAGCTATTTACCTCGAAGAATTTTCACGTAAATCGAGAATTTCAAGAATCATTGAAATCAATATTACCAACCTGGCTGGTGTTCCATCTATTATTTATGGTCTACTAGGAATTGAAATTTTTGGTCGTATTTTAAACATGGGTGGCAGTATCCTTGCGGGAAGTTTTACTTTGGCGTTGTTAATTTTACCAATCATTATTGTGGCCACACGTGAAGCAATTAAAGCTGTTCCAAATTCCTTGCGGGAAGCTTCGTATGCATTGGGTGCTAGTAAGTGGCAAACAGTAAAAAGTTCAGTTATTCCTTCTGCGAGTAGCGGAATTATTACAGGAATTATTATAGCATTATCTAGAGCAATTGGTGAAGCGGCACCATTAATAGTTGTTGGTGCATTGGCCTATGTCCCTTTTGTTCCTACCTCACCTACATCTGAATTTACTGTTTTACCAATTCAGATTTTTAATTGGGTATCACGTCCCCAAGCTGCCTTTTTAGTGAATGCCTCAGCCGGTATTATTATTTTGTTAGGTATTACTTTTCTCTTAAATGCTTTTGCAGTTTACTTAAGAATAAAACGAACAGTTAAGTATTGAAGTAGGTTAAATGGCCACCAACTAAGTATAGCCATGGAGCATGAATAACCATTTAGCAGTAAGCAAGGAAGAAAAAAGGTAAATAAAGTTGCTGGATGATATCCTAGTGATCAAAAAGCTCAAGGACAATTCTACCTTCAGGAGTGGATTTATTTTTCAAGCTTATACCCTACTCCCCGAATGGTAGTGATAAACTCATCAAAAAGTTTTTTGCGTAACATTCGAATGTGGACATCGAGAGAACGGGAATCTTTTTGTTTGTAATTGGCTCCCCAGATCTGTTTTAAAATTTCATCGCGCTTAAAAACCTTCCTTGGATTGGAAGCGAGTAATAATAAAAGTTCAAATTCTTTCTTTGGAAAAGAAACCTTATCTCCTTTTATATAAACAGTGTAAGCTGCCTTGTCGATGATTAAGCCCTCTCCATTCACTTGAGTTGCATCATGCGCCTGACTATGACTATTGTCGGCTGCAGTGAACTTTTCCGCAAAGTGATTGATATCCTGATTTTCCTCTATAATGTATATTTTTCCTTGCACAATGCTTTTTATCTATCAACAAAAATAGATTGATACTATTAAGCATTAGTTTTCTTAAGGTTAAATTGATGTTAACTATGATTCATCATTTATAAGTTACCAAATTGTTCAACTAAGTCAAAATTCGAAATAATAATTCAGAATGGTCTCTAAAATATTTACTCATCCATTAGTAAGTAAAGTGCTTTTTTAGATTCATAACCGGCTTCTCGAAAAAATTATAGCTGCTGAACGCAATTATAAGCAGTAGCGTTAAACGGATAGGATAATTACACTTCCAATCGAGCATTACTTTACCCATCAAATTATCGTAGGTGAAATAATGTTGCATCACCTGATCATAAATAGGTGTGAGAACAAAGTGAAACAAATAAATGCCATAGCTAACCTGACCTATTTTATTGAGTATTTTATTTTCGAGAAAGTACTTGCTTACCCATTCAGATTTATTGGAAAGTACCCGATGAATCATCCAAATTGCAATGATGCTGTTTATAGTCAAAAAAGCGAAATTATATTTCACTCCACCATCTGTTGAAAATGTGAAATAAAAATGAGCGAGCAGGGCAGCCGGAAAGGCCTGACGTATAAAATCAATGATCTTTTCTGATAATTGTCCTCTTTTCGCATAAGCATACAAGCCTCCTATTCCAAAAGCCTGCATACAAGATGGCATCAATAAAAAACCTGCCCAATTATTTAGAAAAACCATAGTATATATCATGGTTCCAATGCCAATTAAAATAGCTGAATAAAAAACATATTTCACATATTTAGCAGGCGTAAAAACCATAAACCAAGGCCACACAAGGTAAAACTGTTCTTCCACTGCCAATGACCATGTATGTGAAAAACTATTGAACGACATTGTTTTAAATGAAAGAATATTGCTGGTATAAGTCATGAACCAAATCAGGTGCTCATGTACTGATGGAAAATTTATAAGTAGTAAAATAAAAATTGTAGCGTAGTAAACAGGAAAAATGCGCAACGATCTTCGCACAATAAAATTTTTCATGATTCGCCATTTGTCGTTAGGATTTTTTGCAATTGCATCGAGTAAAATATTCGTTATTAAATAACCACTTAATACAAAAAACAGATCTACACCAAAACCACCGTCCGGCACAAGACCATGGATCCAATAAGTAAGAAGAGGAAATGAACCAGGATCGAATGGTAACCACCAGTGTTCGATAATTACCAGAATTACCGCAAGCGCCCGAAGACTATCAAGTCCTTTAATGTACTTCATTTAAAATAAAACTAATTCAAGTAATGTTGTCTCAATAAAATCAAAAGTTTTAACAGGAGCAACCATTAAATAATTTGCCGTAAACTTAAAGGTTAATTTCTCAAAGTAAGGGAGAAATTACAAGATGACCAAACTTGATTTTTGAAGAATCGGCGAAATGACTCAATCACATCTACTTGAAAATCAATTATTTTTATGTATTTTTCAAATTACAAAACTAAAACTAGCTCAAAATTGTCCTGTATCAGGTTCAGATTCTTTGATTGGAACAGGATATTGAATCCTAGATTTAGCAAGCAATACATACTTTCGTACAATTAAATGAGTTTAGAAATGAGGTTGTTAAAAACTCAACTAGTACCACAATTCAAACTAATGAAATTTAATATATACCACACATCACTAGGTTTTGCATTTATTTCAATATTATCATCATGTTCATTTACATCACGATCTACCAGGCACCTCCTGAGAGATGCAACTGAAACAAAATATGATATTATTGTAGTACCGGGAGTTCCGTTAGAAAACGGTAAATGGAGCAGGGTTATGAAAGCAAGAATTTACTGGGCCAAATATCTATTTGATAAAGGAATTGCAAAGAACATTATGTTTTCAGGAAATGCTGTTTACACACCTTATATTGAAGCCGAAGTGATGGCGCTATATGCGGAGGCCATTGGTGTACCGCGTAAAAATATTTATACAGAAAAGAAAGCAGAGCACAGCACTGAAAACATTTACTATTCGTACAAAAAAGCCAAGCAACTGGGTTTTGAATCCATTGCATTAGCATCAGATCCCTTCCAGACAAAGATGCTAAAGAAATTCAGTCGTACTAACGTTAGTAAAGATGTGAAGTTAATTCCAATAGTTTACGATACATTGAAAGCGATGGAACCCGCCATGATAGATCCGATAATTGATATTAGAAGCACCTATGTTAAAAACTTCATCTCATTACCGGACCGGGAAAGTTTTTGGAAACGATTACAAGGAACTATGGGAACGAAAGTAGATACTACTGTTTATAATTGAGAGAAGTAGTAAAGTGAATAAATTATTAGGAGGCAGCATTTTCCGGTGAGCCTATGAGAGCCTAAATCTATTAATCAAGAAAAATTGATTTTTAAAGTGGACCTGAAGGGATTCGAACCCCAAGCCTTCTGATCCGTAGTCAGATGCTCTATCCAGTTGAGCTACAGGTCCATTACTGTTTTGAAGGGTGCAAAGATACAGGTTTATATGATAATTTAAAAATGAAAATTTAAAGCAGATTAATTGATTATTAATCAAGTATTTAAGAATTCTGATCTGATTATCAACGGAGCTTCAACATTAAACAAATCATTCGGCTTTCTTCCCTTTATCCGGATTTGCAATCGAGTCTCTCATTTCAGTATCTGCCTGAATGTTTTTCATTTTATAGTAATCCATAATACCGAGATTACCGGAGCGGAAAGCTTCTGCCATTGCTTGAGGCACTTGTGCTTCGGCTTCAATAACTTTTGCTCTTGCTTCCTGTGCTTTGGCTTTCATCTCTTGTTCCAGCGCTACCGCAAGTGCACGACGCTCTTCGGCTTTAGCTTGTGCAACTTTTAAATCGGCACTGGCTTGTTCGGTCTGTAATTTCGCTCCTATGTTTTCACCAACATCAATATCAGCAATATCAATGGAAAGAATTTCGAAAGCGGTACCGGCATCAAGCCCTTTGTTGAGAACAGTTTTTGAAATTTGATCAGGATTTTCGAGCACCGATTTATGATCATGCGCCGAACCAATATTAGTAACGATTCCCTCTCCTACCCTTGCCAAAATAGTTTCTTCGCCTGCACCACCTACAAGTTGGTTAATATTAGCACGAACGGTTACACGAGCTTTAACCAAAAGCTGAATTCCATTCTTAGCCATAGCAGAAACAGCAGGCGTATCAATCACTCTCGGATTAACGGATAGTTGTACTGCATCAAATACATCGCGACCAGCTAAATCAATAGCTGTTGCAGTTTTGAAGGTAAGTGGAATGTTCGCCTTGTCGGCAGAAATTAACGCTTTAATAACATTGTTCACGTTTCCACCAGCGAGGTAATGTGTTTCAATATCGTTGGAGGTGAGATTCAACCCGGCTTTGGTTCCATTAATAAGTGCATTTACCACAACACTTGGTGGTACCTTACGTAATCGCATCAAAATTAAATCGAGTATGCTCACTTTCACTCCGGAAAAAATGGCGGTGATCCACAAATTAACGGGAACAAAATAAAGAAACAAAAATAGTAGTATAATAGATGAAATAACTACCAGAATAAGAAATGGAACTGTCATGGTTATAGTTTGTTTAAGTTAGTTAAATTTAAGAGAATGGATTTATAATTCTACCACTTTTATTTTTACAATTACTTTATTTGGAAAAACTTTTGTGACTACAACTTTGGTACCCACATCAATCATTTCGCCATTTGTTTGAGCTTCCAATTTACTATCACCTATCAAAATAGTACCTGAAGGGCGCAATGCAGAGAGCGTTCTACCCTCATCGCCTTCGTGTATTTGTAAGGCAGTAACATCATTCACTTTACCATCATTAATTTCATGCAATCCATAGCGGCGCCATGCACGCGATTTCAAGGAAGCATAGATCGCAACCAGGGTTGCTACAAATGTAATTGCAAGGGTAATATGTCCTGCTGTTTCCCCTTCTGAAGAATACATCCATAAAATAGCCACCAATAAAAATATGCCGCCAATAATTCCGGCAATCATGCCTGGCAAGACAATAATTTCAAGCACGAGTAAAATTATTCCGATAACAATAAGCCCAATGATCAAAATCATCATTGCTGAATTTTAGTACAATTTATAAAGGGTGAAAATACGTAAAAAAAGCGACAGATTATTCAATCGTTGCAGAAAGTCCGCGATCGGTAAGTGCCTCACAGATAGGGCTTAACTTCAAATAATCACCATCTTTAACGGAACATTTTCCCTTGTAATGAATAAGGTAAGTACATTGCTCAGCCTGTAACCGGTCGTGGTTGCAAACTTTAATGAGTGATTCAATCACAAAATCAAAAGTATTCACCTCATCGTTATAAACAACTAAATGATTGCCGGGCTTGACTTCAGCGTCAATAACCAGGCTGTATTCCTCTAAAGGGTGGTTATCGTACATGCTTTAAATTTGAGTTGATAATTACAAATTTAAAACAATTTCTTGAATTCACCAACTTTAACTAAAATAGACCAAAATTTGCGTGTAAACAAAGCAACAAAATCTTTAAAAAAAAACGAATGAATTCGTAATTTAATATTCCAGGCTTATCAAAACCTCATCTTACATTTATCATTTCAAATCAGTTTCCGGTACCACTAATTGCAATGGCAATCTGGTTCCTTCAGAGTAAACAACAATAAACGCATCGGTAACGCCTTTAGAAATAATTTGTGCTTTTAGCCCGGTAGCTGCTTCATAATTATTTTCACTACC
>JBBQVM010000055.1:0-14496 GCA_038211525.1 Bacteroidia bacterium | reverse complement strand
GTTTTACTAATTACGGAATGAGGAATATACTCTAAAATTTCCAATAAAACATGTATATTTGATTTCTCAATTGCTATATTCTTCATTTTGTAAATATCTTGAATCATGTAATCAATGTGCTATTGTTGCATTTGCAAAATTGAATACTTAAATAACAACACGCGTTACAGAATTTTAAAAATATGTTACATCATTCACACATTTTCAAGGTTGAAACGTTTCTTTTTTTCCAGTGATTTGAAAAAAGTTGGGGTTAATCCTGTTATTTTTTTAAATTGATTTGATAAATGTGCAACACTGCTGTAATGTAATTTGAACGCAATTTCAGTAAGATTCAATTCATCGTACATAATTAGCTCTTTGGCTCGTTCAATTTTATGAGTGATAATATAGTGTTCAATGGTAATACCAGTTGATTCTGAAAAATGATTCGCAAGGTAGGTGTAATCGTATTTTAATTTATCAGCTAAATAATCTGAGAAATTCACTTTGGGTAACTCATCACTATAGTGAATCATTTCTATGATTACGTTTTTTATTTTTTCAATAAGAATGGCATTTTTATCTTTCATCAATTCCAATCCCGATTTTAAAAGGGCCGTCTTTAATTGCTGGCGCTGTTTTTCTGAAATGGTTTCCTTGATGTTTACATCCCCTAATTCAACGGAAATAGAATGCAACCCCATTCTTTCCAATTCCTCTTTCACCAGTAACTTGCAACGAAGGCTTACCATGTATTTGATGTATATTTTCATTTTTGGAATTGTCGTACTACAAAACTACTGAAAATAAATGTGTTAATTCTTGAAATGGCCCATATTGTGGGTTTGTCGAGAAAAGTGTGTGCTCAAATTGTGTTACTTGATTGATTTTGTGGATCAACTAAATGTCCTGTGTTGAATTATCGGGCAATTAATAACTTCCGTTCCTCAATGATTTAACTTTTCAAGTAAAAAACAACCCGGAATTCAAGTCAGTTTTTTTTACCGAATGTGGCAAAATTAATAGTTTTATTCATCTTCATTCTGTCTCTATCGTATTATTTATCTGGTTCTCTAGCATATTTTTTTTTCATTATTTTTTTAAATCTTATTTTAATCATTACATAATCAATTATTAATCCCACTAATAAAGTAAGAGAACCTATTAGCAATGTTTTCATTTTGTATTCAGAAAAAAAAGTACCTGCGAGGATACCGCCAATAAAGAAAGTGGTTATTATTGTCATTCTTAATTTTATGGAGGAGCTTAACTTTGCATGTTGTTCTTTTGATTTAAAAAAGAATAGTTGAGAAAACTCAATTCCTAAATCTGTAAACAACCCTGTTAAATGTGTTGTTCGAACTACAGAATTTGAGATAGTAGTTACTAGAGAGTTTTGAAGTCCCATAGCAAATAGTAAGGAACATGCAATTAAATTTGAAATTGAAATTATGTATTCAAAGTTTAATACCCCTATTGATGTCAGAATTATTATTTCTGTTACAATCGGTACAATATATATGTATTTATCAGTAACTCGATATGTTATTTCAATTATTAAACTTGAAAAAAAAGCACCCAGAAAGAAAAAGAATATGTATACAAAATAAAATATACTTTGATGAAAATTCAATTTTAATGCTTCCTCAACCATAAAAGCAAAATGCCCTGTAACATTTGTAGTAAGTTCTTTTACTGCTAAATAACCAACCACATTCACGATACCGGCAACAAAAGAAAGCAAAGATGCAATTCCTAAATTTTGTTTGAAAGTTCTGCTTTTCCCTTGGTGTCTAAACATTAGTTTGATTCGTTATATAACTAAATCTCAAATGGAGCCTGGCATAAGTCAATTCCGAAAAATCATGTTTGTTTTGCTTGCTATTATGGATCGTGACAAAGTAACACATATTTTTTTACATTCAATCATTCCATTATATAACCTATGAAAAGCAATATTTTGAATACTAATGAAATAATTTAATATAGGATTGTTTTAGTTTATTTTAGGTATAACAGAGAATGGACTTTGAATTTTGAATTTTTTTTGTTATCTTTGCTAAGATTCATACGATTATTTTGTTCCAATAACAAATCGGGATTGATTGCTACAAGCAATTTTGATAAAATGCACTATTTCTTTTCGTGTTTTATTTTATTCCTCTCGCTATGGGTGCTGTTTTAGGAAAGAAGGCCTCGTATTCGTAAATTTAGTAGACGATTACATTTTAATGAAATCTAAATTTACTTTTATTGGTCTAAAAATTAGTTAATTTATTTTAGCTAGTATTCTTCCTCATTATTTGGAATAAAAAATTAATTATTCTCAATATAATTAATAAAATAAGGTCTTTGGCAATACTCCTTCTCCATTAAATGCTGAGTAATGAAGGATTCTAATTTGTATTCATATTGCTATCATCATTAATAAATTCACGCTACAAAAAGATGCAGTTGCATCGTACTATTGAACTATGAGCTTAATCGGCAATACAAAGTCAACACAATCTAAAAGTGATAATAATCTGACCAAATCGGAACAGCTTCTGGAACGGAGAAAAAAAATAGTTGCTAATGGTGTAGGTATTTTTAACATTGCAACCGCACGTGAAGCTAAAGGAGCTATTATTATTGATGAAGATGGAAATGAGCTTATCGACTTTGCCGGCGGAATTGGCGTTGTAAATGCCGGTCATTGTCCTGAGCCTGTTGTGGCTGCTATTCGTGAACAAGCTGGAAAATACATTCACACCAGTTTTAATGTAGTAACCTATGAACCTTATATAGAATTATGTGAAGAGTTAGTAAAAATTCTTCCTCATGGCAATCATACCAAAGCAATGCTGGTTAGCACCGGTGCTGAAGCGGTAGAAAATGCGATTAAAATTGCTCGTCAAGCCACAGGAAGACAAGCAGTCCTTTGTTTTACCGATGCTTTTCATGGTCGCACCCTAATGGGAATGACCTTAACCAGCAAAGTAAATTACCGTTTAGGTTGTGGGCCGTTTGCTCCGGAAGTTTATCGGCTCAACTTTCCAAATTTTTACCGGTATCATGGATCACGGGATATCGATTCTTTTATTGAATGGGAATTGAAACGACTGGAAGAAAGTTCGCACAATCTAGTTGAACCCTCTAATCTCGCTGCCATCATCATTGAACCCATACAGGGAGAAGGCGGATTTAATATCGCTCATGAAAAATATATGGAAGGTCTTCGGGCTTTTTGTGATTTACATGGCATCATGTTGATTTTTGATGAAATACAAAGTGGCTTTGGAAGAACCGGTAAATGGGCATGTTGGCAACATTATAAACATGTTCAACCCGACATTAGCACGTATGCCAAATCGTTAGGATCAGGAATGCCAATTGCTGCTGTTGTGGGAAGAGCCGATGTGATGGATGCAGCTGTCTCTGGTACCATAGGAGGAACCTACATTGGAAATCCTGTTTGCTGTGCCGCTGCTATTGCTACTATTAAATTTATGAAGGAACAAAAGTTAAATGAGCGCGCTATAGAAATAGGGGAAATTATTAAT
This sequence comes from Bacteroidia bacterium, assembly GCA_038211525.1. GTDB lineage: Bacteria > Bacteroidota > Bacteroidia > AKYH767-A > OLB10 > JADKJB01. The sequence goes on along the minus strand of JBBQVM010000055.1, from coordinate 10,972 downwards.
GATCGTTTCCAACTACTAATGACCCGCTATGAACAGATTGGCGACGTTAGGGGACTTGGGGCTATGATGGCTATTGAATTTGTTCATGATCGAGACCCTCGTAAACCAAATGGAGAACTTTGTGATGTTATTATTAAAGGGTGTGCCGAAGCTGGATTGATTTTATTGAGCGCCGGCACCTTTAAAAATGTAATACGGATTCTATCTCCATTAGTAATTACCAATGAACAACTAAATAAAGGACTTGATATAATTGAACAGGAAATAAAAAAAGCAACAACAATATAAATTATGAAACCATTCGCAATTGCAGGAATTCAAATGAAAGTGTCCGCGGTAAATTCCAACGTGGAAATGATGAAACTGAAAATAGATATCTGCATGAATCTTTATCCGTGGATAGAAATGATTGTATTCAGTGAACTATGTGCCTTCGGACCCTTATTACATACTGCCCAACCATTACCGGGCATTTTCGAACAGGAAATGCAGGCTATGGCAGCAAAATATGGAATATGGCTCTTGCCGGGATCGGTATTCGAAACTAAGGACGGAATGGTGTTTAATACCGCTACCGTAATAAATCCACAAGGCGAAATAGTGACCCGCTACCGGAAAATGTTTCCTTTCTATCCTTATGAGGTTGGCGTTACAGCAGGTAGTGAATATTGTGTATTCGATGTGCCTGAAGTGGGTCGATTTGGGGTTTCTATTTGCTACGACATGTGGTTTCCTGAAACGATAAGGACTTTAGCCGTGATGGGTGCCGAAGTAATTTTGCATCCTACCATGACCGGTACCATCGATCGTGATATTGAATTGTCTATCGCTCGTGCAATGGCCACAGTAAATCAATGCTTTTTCTATGATGTTAACGGACTTGATTCAGGCGGAAGTGGAAGATCAGTGATATGCGGCCCAGACGGAAGAGTGCTTTATGCAGCAGGAGGAACAGAAGAAATTATTCCTCTTGAACTCGATGTGCATCGCGTAAAGCGAAGCCGTGAACTAGGAGTGCTTCGTTTAGGGCAACCTCTTAAAAGTTTTCGCGATTATATTGGACATTTTGGCATCTACCAGCAGGGAACTCCTTTGCCTTACCTCGACTCACTCGGACCACTCATCAAACCTACCCGATTGGATAAATTAACAGAATTAAAAATACAAGAAAATAAATTTGAACCACCTGTTGCTCCTTTAGGATACAAAGGAGAACAACTCTAAAAATTCAACTATGGGATCTACATTAATTAAAAAACAGAAAAAGCCGGTAGCAATTAAAAATTTTGTAAGCTGGTTTGAAATACCTGCAATCAATTTTTATCAGGCAGTAGGTTTTTACAGTCACATTTATGGAATTGAGATGAGCCACATAACAAACAAGGATTACATTATGGCCTTTTTTCCTTCAGATAACGGAATTGGTGGAGCCATCGTTGCCGGCCCCGGGGCCATTCCTAGTGACACCGGACCTTTGCTATACCTAAATGGTGGAAATGACTTAAATTCCATCATAGCTAAAGTTCCCGAAGCTGGCGGACGCATTGTAATGCCTAAAACTTTTATCTCTGATGAATCGGGCTATTTCGCAGTGTTTATCGATACAGAAGGGAATAAACTAGCGCTTCATTCAGAAAATTAAACTGGCATTTCAAAACTCAAGAACCTTAGAACCCAAGAACTTTAATTAAAAACTCCACGATGAAGAAAAAACCCATAAGTGCCCCATATTATAATATAGGTCAACTCCGTGTTGCCTATTGGAATAATCTGAAAAATGAAACTGCCGACTTGGCACGTTGTCATCGTGGATCTGCTCATGAGAAAAAGCACCAATTAGCTGCAGAGGCTATTTTAAAAGATCTGGAAGGTGTTGAACGCTATTTCGCTTTTCCGGGAAAGTTAAGAATCGAACATTTACTTGCTACACTCCACCGAAAAGAACTCACCACTCTTGCAAACAAAGTAGCTGAAACAACCAGAGAGTTAGTAAGCGACAGTTATCGCAGCCATGCTAATCTGAAAGATGATGAAACGCTGAGCATGGAAAAAACTGAAGACGCTGAAAAGCCGGAAGGAGTCAGAAAAAATTATTTCGAAGTAATGTTTGTGGAGGATATGTCGCAAGAAGATGAAAAGGCCTTGCGAAAAAAAATTAAAGAATTGCGCGATCCTAATGAACAGTTTACCTATGAAATAGTTGTTAAGCGTTCCTTCCAGGATGCGTTAATTGCTTTACTATTCAATTACAATATTCAGGTTGTGGTAATCAGATACGCACCTCCCTTTCATTCTAAAAATATCACCCCTGTTTTAAAACCTTATATTCAGAATGTTCTCAATGTAGATTTGGCAGACAAAAACGAGGCGGATCTTGGTCCTTTGCTTGGTACCATGATTAAACACTTCCGGCCCGAACTTGATACCTATTACGTCACCGATACTTCGTTAAACGACCTTAAAGACAGTACTATTAAAGCCTTTCGTCGTATCTTTTACAGGATTGAAGATTTACAGGAATTACACTTGATGATATTACGCGGAATAAGAGAGCGATATGCTACTCCGTTTTTTACAGCATTAAAAGAATATAGTCAAAAGCCTACCGGTGTATTCCATGCCATGCCCATCTCAAGGGGTAACTCAGTATTTAAATCACGGTGGATAAAAGATTTTGGTGATTTCTATGGAAGAAATCTTTTTCTGGCTGAAACATCTGCAACAACGGGTGGCCTTGATTCGCTACTGCAACCAACGGGGCCATTAAAAAAAGCACAGGAAATGGCAAGGGATACCTACGGCTCCCAACATACATTTTTTGTTACTAACGGTACCTCAACTGCAAATAAAATTGTGCAGCAGGCTTTAGTAGAGCCTGGCGATGTGGTAATGATTGATAGAGATTGTCATAAATCTCATCACTATGGATTAGTGCTGGCAGGCGCTTTTCCCGTTTATCTCGATTCATACCCAATAGAAAAATACTCTATGTATGGAGCTGTTCCTCTCAGTCAGATCAAAATTAAATTGCTTAAGTTGAAAAAAGCAGGTCGCCTCAATAAAGTAAAAATGCTCTTGCTCACTAATTGCACCTTCGACGGACTGGTGTATAACGTTGAAAGGGTAATGGAAGAAGTTCTTGCCATTAAACCTGATATGATTTTCTTATGGGATGAGGCCTGGTTTGCTTTTGCAGGATTTACCTATACTTATAAGCAGCGTACCGGAATGTTTGCCGCCAAAAAACTTTATGAAAAATACAAAACCGATGCTTATCGAATCAAATTTAACGAACATATAAAAAGTTTAAAATCGGGACAAGACTCTCAGCTCCCTAACCCAGATGAAGTTCGAATTCGCGTTTATTCAACGCAAAGCACACATAAAACATTGAGTAGTTTTCGACAAGGATCTATGATTCACATTTGGGATGAAGATTTCAGACGTAAAAGTGAGAATACTTTTCTTGAAGCCTATATGACTCATACCTCCACTTCTCCAAACTACCAGGTGCTGGCTTCATTGGATGCAGGAAGAAGACAAGTGCAGTTTGAAGGATTTGAACTGGTAGAAAAAAGTATTGAACTTGCCATGGTACTTCGTGCCAAGATTGCCGACAATCCACAACTGAATAAATACTTTGATGTTCTTAACTCTCACGATTTTATTCCTGACATCAACCGCGAAAGTGGCCTTTCGGAATATTATGATAAAGAGTATGGATGGAACCGTATGGAAGAGGCCTGGGAGCTCGATGAGTTTGTTCTCGACCCAACAAAAATTACACTGCATATAGGCCGTACCGGTGTTGACGGCGATACGTTTAAAAATAAATATCTCATGGATAAATACAATATCCAGATCAACAAAACATCACGGAATACTGTTTTGTTTATGACCAATATTGGTACCACTCGAGGAAGTATTACCTATCTTACCAATGCGCTGTTACAAATTTCAGAAGAACTGGATGAAGAATTAAAATCATTAAATCAACAAGAGAAAAAAATTCGAGAGAAACGAATTTTTTCACTCACAAAGGATGTGCCTCCACTTCCTGATTTTAGTTATTTCCACGAATCGTTTCAGGCTGTGCCGGGAGTACCGGGAGGAAATTTAAGAGCTGCCTTTTTCATGGCTTACGATGAGGATAATTATGAATATATGATGCTCGAAGATTGCTTACCTGCTATTAAGAAGGGAAATACATTGGTTGCTTCCTCTTTTGTAATCCCCTATCCACCCGGTTTTCCGGTGTTGGTGCCCGGTCAAGTAGTAAGTGAAGAAATCATCCAATTTATGAATGCACTGGATGTTTCTGAAATTCATGGCTATCGTGCCGATTTAGGACTCCGTGTGTTTAAAGAAAGTGTGCTGAACCGACAAAAAACCACTACTGCTTTTGGTGCAATGGGTTCCGCACTAAAAAGAAAAACTGAATCTACTTTAACTTCTTAAAAAAAATAACATGAGCAAAAATAAAACTACCAACGTTCCTAATTTAGATGGTGTTTCTGATATACGTCGATTTTTTCATAAAAATGATCAGCCGATTTATTTCATTAGTGCTACCAATTTTAATATGCTTGGCGCCGATGAATGGATCAAAGGATTTAAGTTTATAAGTTATATCGATTGCTTCGATGGACTTCATCCCAATGTGTTTTCTCCTAAAGTGGAAATGCCTCATGATGAATTTGAAAGTATCGAAGACATCAACAACTATCTTCTTCAACACCCCGAAGTGCAAGATTATTTAAAAACGCGACGTAAAGGGTCCAGGCTTAGTAAGGCTATGTTCCTGATGTTTGATGAACATACAGAGAAGCTCGCCAAAAAAATGGGATTGGAAATTATGTTCCCCGGAGCAAAAATGCGTAACTCCATGGATAACAAAGTGAATACAAATAGGCTCGCCGAAAAAGCGGGCGTGCCTTGCGTACCTTATGTGCTTTCTCCGGTTGTTGATTATAAACATTTGAAAACAGTCTCTAACAAATTAGGTGATGATCTTGTTATTCAAACACCATTTGGTGATTCAGGACACACCACTTTTTTTATTGCCTGCGAAAATGACTTTCTAAAATATGAGGAAGAAATTGTTAAAGAAAAAGAGGTTAAAATTATGAAACGTATCAATTGCAAAGGCTCGGCAGTTGAAGCTTGCGTAACCCGACATGGAACCATTGTAGCTCCGTTAATGACTGAACTTGTTGGGTTTAAAGAATTAACACCCTATAAAGGAGGTTGGTGTGGAAATGAAATTTATCCTGATGCCTTCACTCCAGCCATTCGGATTAAAGCTCGCAAATACACCCAACTTTTTGGTGATCAATTAATGAAAGAGGGTTACAAAGGTTATTTTGAACTTGATTTCCTAATTGATCAAGACAATGGTGAAATTTATCTAGGTGAACTCAATCCACGGGTGACCGGAGCCAGCTCTATTACCAACCATGCTGTGTTTGCTTTGGCAGACGCCCCGTTGTTTGTGTTTCATATTTTAGAGTGGATGAATACCGAATATAAATTAGATGTAAAGGCATTGAACGATCGATGGGCTAGGCAAGAAAATATTGATGGCTGGAGTCAATTGATCATCAAACATACAGCAGACACCATTGAATACGTTACTGATGCCCCTCGATCAGGAATTTATAGAATGTTCGATAACGGACACATTCTCTTCGACAGAATGGATACACACCGTCGCGCCGTGGAAAGTGAAAATGAAGCATTTTTCCTAAGGATTAGTCGTCCCGGAGATTATTTTTACGAAGGTGCCGATATGGGAATTCTGGTAACCAGAGGGCGCATGATGACCGATGATTTTAAACTTACCCATAGAGCCAATAACTGGATCAACGCCATAAGATCTAAATTTACTTCCAACTTGATTGAAGATAAGAGAGTTCAAACCCAATTCGCCGGAACCTTAACAAAATAATTATTTATGAATTTTAAAAGTATCAATCCATACAATGGTGAAGAATTGAAAACCTATTCAGGTTTAACTTCACAAGAATTAACTGCCAAACTGGAACTGTCTCAAAGCGTTTTTGCTAGCTGGAAAACTGTTCCTCTAAAAGAAAGAATGCGGTTAATGGCTAATGCCGGAAAAGTATTGCGTAACAATATAGAAACTTATGCTAAAATGATAACGCTCGAAATGGGTAAGCCTATTTCTGAATCAAGAACGGAGATCACTAAATGCGCTTGGGTTTGTGAATATTATGCTGAAAATGCGGAATCATTCCTTGCAAATGAAATTATTAAAACAGATGCTCAATCCAGTTTTGTTCAACATGATCCAATCGGTAGTGTTTTAGCTATTATGCCGTGGAATTTCCCCTTTTGGCAGGTGTTTCGTTTTGCAGCACCTACTTTAACTGCAGGTAATACCGGATTATTAAAACATGCCTCGAATGTTTTTGGTTGTGCTGAATTAATAGAAGATGTGTTTGCCAAAGCCGGATTTCCTCAAGGCGTATTTCAAAATCTACTTGTTAACCATGATCAAATAGATCTGATTATGGCTCACCCTACAATAAAGGCGGTCTCTTTAACAGGAAGTGAAAAAGCAGGTTCGGCAGTGGCTGCTATTGCAGGGAAGTACCTTAAAAAATCATTGTTAGAGCTTGGTGGTAGTAACGCTTTCATTGTTTGGGATGATGCCGATGTTGACAAAGCAGTAAATACGGCCCTCACTGCTAGAATGTTAAACTGTGGTCAGAGTTGTATTGCAGCAAAGCGATTTATTTTAACTCCCGCTGTGTATGATGAGTTTGTACAGAAATTTACTGAAGGTGTGGTTAAATTAAAATCAGGTGATCCAATGGATGAGAATACTCAGGTAGGTCCATTAGCGCGAACAGACCTAGCAGAACAGTTGAACATGCAGGTGAAAGAATCGGTGAAAATGGGTGCCAAATTAGTAGCCGGTGGGAACAGAAATGGTGCCTATCACGAACCAACCATTTTAGGTGACGTAGTTCCCGGGATGCCCGCTTTTGATGAAGAAACATTTGGACCGCTTGCAGCCATGATACGGGCCAAAAATATTGATGACGCTTTTAATTTATCGGAACAATCAATTTATGGATTAGGTGTAACTGTATGTACAAACGATATTAAAAAAGCAACGTCAATGGCTTCCCGCGTAAGCGATGGTGCCTATTTTATTAACGAACTGGTAAAATCTGATCCTCGGCTTCCTTTCGGAGGAACAAAAAATTCAGGCTACGGTCGTGAGTTAGGTAAAGATGGAATTATGGAATTTGTAAATAGGAAAACGGTTTATGTTCAATAACTCCAGTATTACTCTTGGTATTGAATTTTAAAAGCATTCCCGATTTCAACCTTTGGCTCAAATTAAAATTCCATTTGTTTTATGCAGAATCAAGCCTCTTTGGAATATCAAAATTTGTAGAGCCTGTCAATGTAAATATATGTATGCAAAAGACAATTTGAAGAGATGGAAACCATTTCCTTAATACTTTTAAGATTTTATATCATATAAATTATATGAGCCACAATAAATAAAATTAAAATCTTAGTGACCTCACAAATCTCTTTAAATTCAAGCTGCATTGCATATAAAATCAACGTTACCGTTTGCTGGAAATTATTAATTTATTACGTGAAATAGAACTGTCCTCATTAGTAACTTGCACCAGATACATCCCTTCAGGCTTGTCGGTTAAATCTAATAATTCTTTTTGTTGATCGAAAACTGATTGCCGTTGAAGAACTCCTTTCATATCATAAACGTCAACCTGTGCACCTGGTGAAATATTTTCCAGATGGAAAATTCCATTAGAAGGGTAAATAATCAGGTTCCCTTTAGCTATTTCTTTGTACTATATGTGCTGTGAATTGTTCTTAATAAAAAATAGTTTAAAATTAATGATGCAAAATAGCACCAGTTTATTGTATTTAAATTGCTGATGTTGTCTTGAGGGCATTCATTTTTAAAATATGACATTATAAGGATGATTTACTACTATCAAAGATAAACTAACCCAATTGAGGTGAGGTAGCTGCTATCACATAGGTGGTTGATCTTGCGCTTTAATCCAAAGGGTCCTCTTTAATAAAAAGTAGGTGTTACATATTAATCATCATAGTCCATTGTGGGTAAATTTTGCCCACTAATTCCACAACAATTTTTATAAAACAGGTAAAAGAAATTAGGAGTATTGATGAAAATATTTCTTCAAAAGGCCTGATTTTGAAACTATTAAATAATTTCAAAATCGATAATTTTATTGATATGATTCTTGCTCCATTTTTTGCTAATGGTGGGGATACGTAAACTAAAAAACCATTAGCTATGAAATTACACACTAAAATTATGTGCGCCTTGTTTCTTTCAATTTCCAGTTTTAATGCATGGAGTCAAGAAACAAAAACTACCACAACTACTACCACAACTACAGAGGACAAATTGATCGAAAAACCAGCTAATCCTGGAGTTGATAGTATTGCAAAACCAGTGGAACCAAAAATGCATCAGGAATCATCCGAGGCATGGCGGGGTGTTCATGCCGGAGTTGTAGCCCAGGCAACTTTTACAGATTTTAAAATTAATAGTGCAAATGGGTCAATTAATACCTCCTATGTGGTAGGTTATGGTGCAGGAGGATTTTTAGGATATTTCTTTAGTTCACATACCGAACTACGTCTTGAGGCTTTATATTCCTCCTTAGCTCAGGAATACGAGAAAGATGGAGTAAAAAGCAAAGTCAATTTGTCTTATATTAATTTTCCATTATTGTTTGGTTTACATACCGGTTATGATAAACCTGTAAACTTAAATGTAATGTTTGGTCCACAATTCGGAATAAATACTGGATCAAGTTTAGATGGAGATGGCGGTTCCGGAATTGATACTGTCCAAGCTTCTGTAAAAGTGAAACCATCAGATATCGGCATCGCCTATGGAGTAGGTTTAGATTTTGGGATTGGCCCGGAAAGATTATTGCATTTAAATGTTGGATACCGTGGTGTTTTTGGTATTGTAGATATTAGTGACAATAGCAAGAATACAACAACCAATAATTATTATGTTTTGGATCGTTCTAAAGTTAAAACTTACTCAGGTTATATTGGAGTATCCTATAAATTTTGATCGGCTCTTTTTCGCAATAAATAGCTAACAGAAATTCCCGTTAGCTATTTTTTGCTAACACTATTTATAAAAACTAATTCACTTTTAATGAAATAGTAATATAGAATTTGTAATGGTTTTAGAAATTGTTTGAGATAATTTCCTATTGATGTCAGAATTAAAATTTCTGTCACAATAGGTACAATAAAAATGTATTTATCGGTCACTCTATTGGTGATTTCAATAATAAAACTTGAAAAAAAAGCACCCAGAAAGAAAAAGAAAATAAATACAAAATAGAAAATGCTTTGATTAAAATTAAACTTTAATGCTTCTTCAACCATAAAGGCAAAATGCCCTGTAACATTGGTAGTAAGTTCTTTCACTGCCAAATAACCAACAACATTTACGATACCGGCAACAAAAGCAAGTAAAGAGGCAATTCCTAAATTTTGTTTGAATGTTCTGCTTTTCCCTTTGTGTCTAAACATTTTATAATTTGGTTTCGTTCCCTTTGTGATTATTCCAGACGGGTTGCTCGGTTGAAAAAATGATACAATAGCACTGATACCTAATGCGATACAAGAATATTTTTACTCCCATCCACACATCAAAGATAAAATATCGCCTCAAGCAGCGGGAATTAATCCTTAGAAGATTAAAAAACTCACGGCTTAACATTTCGGCATTATATTGCCGTATATTGGTTTATAACAGACTTCTGGCATCTCGTATGCTAAATTTATCGAGATTCTCGGAGTTTGGGGTTGAGTTGGTAGGCTCTTTGTTGATATTTCATGGCGTTTTCGGTGTCGCCTGCTTTTAACAAAACACGAGATAATGACAAGTAAGCGTCTGCATAATTGGTATTTAAGGTAATAGCATCTTTGTAATAACCGATGGCCGCACCCGAATTATCTGTTGCTTCCGAAATTTGACCCAACATATAATATGGAAGAGCACGCTTATTATTCAATTCACTCGATTTTTTAAAATATGTGGTCGCACTTTCATACTCCTTCAGTAAAAATGAAACCACGCCTAAGTTGTTGAGAGCTTCTGTTGAGGCGGGAGAAAGTTCGAGTGCTTTTTTAAAAAAGCCTTTTGCTTTCTCAAATTTATCTTCTGAAGCATAAATTGTTCCTATGCTTATGTAGGTATTGAAACTCTTTTTTAACTGCAATGATTTGTCTAAATAAAATAATGCAGAATCCGTATTTCCAATTGCCTGATACGCATTGCCAAGACTATAGAAAATGTTCCAATAATCCTCCTGATCACTTTCTTTCAGCGCCTTTTCATAATTGATTATAGCAGATAAATAATTCTTTGAAAGGTATTCGCTGTAACCCTGCTGATAGTAGTTGCTGAATTGATTCTGAACGGGTGCATTTGGGCTTGGTAGTTTCTTTTCAGCGGCAGCTATTACATCGTTTATAGCCAATGCAAAATTCAAATTTTGAACTGTTTCACCGGCAACAACCATACTACTAATTCCTATCAACTCTCCTTTTGCATTTAACACTGCACCACCGCTCGATCCTGAAGAAATAGGTGCAGATATTTGAATCATACTCTGCTGTTGATTGGTTGTTTGACGAAGCCCGGAAATAATCCCTTCTGAGATGGTGTTTTCAAAACCCATGGGGCTACCAATTGCAAATACCTTTTGACCTATCCGCACCAGGTCGCTGTTAGCAATTCGAATATTAGGTATTGACTTATATTCTTCCTTATTTTCAGCATTCTTTAACTGTAAGATAAGTATATCTTTCTTAGGATCCATTGCTACAATACTGTCGAGTTGAATGTATTTGCCATTATGTTCGGCATAAATTATAGTGGCGTCTCCTAATACATGGT
>JBBQVM010000054.1:0-14611 GCA_038211525.1 Bacteroidia bacterium | reverse complement strand
AAGGCCCTATTAAAAAAGATACTTCATCTTTTATTATTTCAGGAAGAAGAACATTTATTGATTTATTTCTGCGTGAACCTTTTGTTAAAAAAGGATCTAATGCAGAAGGGAACTCCTACTTTTTTTATGACTTGAATACAAAAATAAATTATCGGCTATCTGATAAAGACCGTTTATTTATTAGTGGATACTTTGGAAGGGATGTGTTTTCATTTAAAAGTCAAGAGACGGGTTTTAAGGTAAAAGTTCCATGGGGAAATGCTACTGCTTCAGCAAGATGGAACCATCTCTTTAATGATAAGCTCTTCATGAATACAACGATGGTATTTTCTGATTACAATTTTTCTTTTGCTGCCGAACAACAACAGTTTGAATTTAAATTATTTAGTGGCATACGCGATTGGAACGGAAAAATTGATTTTAATTATTTTCCGAATATTATGCATAATGTGCGGTTTGGAGTGAATTACACCCACCATACATTTACTCCTTCCAACGTATCAGCACGATCAGGTGAAACTAATTTCGACTTAGGTGATATCGTTAAATTGTATTCGCACGAAGGTGCAGCCTACATCAGTGATGATTGGGACATCAACGAAAAATTATCTGTGAATGGAGGTGTACGATTTACTTATTTCAATCAAGTCGGTCCGTTTACGCGTTATGTACAAGGGCCTAATCTCGAAATCATTGATACTATCTTTTATTCAAAACGCAAAAGTGTTCAGCAATACAATAATATTGAACCTCGTTTTTCTACTAAGTACAGCCTAAATAAAACATCATCTATTAAAGCTTCAGCAACTAAAAACTACCAATACATCCATCTTGCATCGCTTTCTTCTGCTTCTCTTCCTACTGATGTTTGGGTTCCTTCTTCCACGAAAGTGAAACCGCAAATAGGATGGCAATATGCACTAGGATATTTCAAGAATTTTAAAGATAATTTTTGGGAAACATCTATTGAGGTTTATTACAAAGACATGAAAAATCAGGTGGAGTATCGAGAAGGTGCTCAACCTGATGATGATATTAAAAACAATCAGGACAATAATTTTGTGTATGGAAAAGGCTGGTCTTATGGTGCGGAGTTTTTTGTTAAAAAAGCTAAAGGCAGATGGAATGGATGGATTGGCTATACTTTGTCATACACCTTTCGGAGATTCCCTGATTTGAATGAGAATAAAATATTTCCTGCTAAATACGACCGAAGACATGATGTTTCTGTAGTGCTTACCTATGAATTAAATAAAAAATGGACCTTTGGTGCGACCTGGATTTATGCAACTGGCAATTCACTCAACCTTCCACAAAGCAGACTGTTTTTAAACGGTCCTATTGATTTGAGTCAGCTTGTTGCAAACCCCGGCGCTCCCGGACAAATTTACTATGAATATGGAGAACGTAATTCATACAGACAAGATGCCTATCACAGGTTAGATATTTCTGCAACTCTTAAAGGAAAAAAACACAAACGTTGGGAATCAAGTTGGAATTTTTCAGTCTTTAATGTTTACAACAGATACAATCCATACTTTATTTATTTTGATGATTCAATTGATGAAAGTACCGGTCAGTACAAGTTGCAGGCCAAGCAAGTTTCGTTGTTTCCTGTTATTCCTTCAGTGACTTATAATTTTAAATACTAAATGATGAATAATTCATTCGCTAAAAAATATATTTTCATTTCATTATTAGGCTTAATTGCCTTGATGAGCAGTTGTGAAAAGGATATCACTGTTGATTTGCCGCAGCCAGAAAAGCAACTTGTTATTGAAGGCTATATTACTCCCGGCGCACCGGCATATGTTTTCATATCTTCAACGGATGCATTTTTTGCACCGGTTGATGCTGCTACTTTAATTAGTGCAACAATTAAAGATGCTATTGTAACAATTACAGATGGAATTATTGTGGATACCTTATTAGCTCCACTTCCCGGTTTAGGATATTTGTATGTTTCACCTCACCTTACAGGAGAAATTGGAAAAACTTATTTTCTGAAAGTGGTTACACAGGACGGTAAAGTTGCTACTTCAGTTACACATATTGAAAGTCCTGTACCTTTAGATAGTGTTTGGTTTGAGGTGCAGCAAGGATTAGATACCCTTGGTTGGGCATGGGCTCGAGTAACAGATCCTGTTGTTCCCGGAAATAGTTACAGATGGTTCGCAAAGCGACTCGGAAAAGATGATGATTTTATTGCGCCATTGGGATCTGTGATAGAAGACAAATTTTTTAATGGGCTAAGTTTTAATTTTGCTTATAATAGGGGTCAGGTTCCAAATTCAAATGCGGAAGATGATAACAATGAGGAGGCGGGATTTTTTAAAATAGGTGATACCATTGTTGTAAAATTTGCTTCCATCACCAAAGAGAGTTTTGATTTTTGGCGAGCCGCTGAAACTCAAGCTTCATCAAATGGCAATCCTTTTGGATCTCCTGCACCACTTAAAAGCAATATAAATGGTGGTATTGGTATTTGGGAAGGCTTTTCTTTTACTCTGGATACTATTGTAGCTCAATGATTTGATTTAAACATAACTGAATTTGAGTTGAATGTGCTAATTTTGCACCCACTTTTAATTTCATCTAGCACCATGTCTGAAACTACTGAACATCACAAATGCCTGATAATAGGCTCCGGTCCTGCCGGATATACCGCAGCAATTTACGCGGCCCGTGCCGATCTTAAACCTGTTATGATACAGGGAATGCAACCTGGTGGACAACTTACCATCACTACTGAAGTGGAAAATTATCCCGGTTACCCAAAAGGTACTATGGGCCCGGAGATGATGGAAGATTTTAAAAAACAAGCTGAGCGTTTTGGAACTGATATCCGTTGGGGTTATGTTTCGTCAGTGGATTTTACCGGTCCGGTGCATAAAATTACTGTTGATGAAAAAACAGAAATTACAGCAGATACAATTATTATTGCAACAGGAGCATCTGCAAAATGGTTAGGACTTGAATCGGAACAAAAATATAATGGATTTGGTGTTTCTGCTTGCGCTGTTTGTGACGGGTTCTTTTTTAAAGGACAGGATGTGGCAATAGTTGGTGCAGGCGATACAGCAGCCGAGGAAGCCACTTACCTTGCTAAACTCTGTAAGAAAGTGTATATGATTGTTCGTCGTGATGAAATGCGTGCATCTAAAGCAATGCAACATCGTGTTTTGAATACTCCCAATATTGAAATGTTATACAATTCCGAGACTAAGGAAATTATTGGCGATAAGGGTGTAACAGGTGCTATTGTTACCAACAGAAAAACAGGCGAAGAACGCTTGTTAGATGTTACCGGATTTTTTGTAGCAATTGGTCATGAACCCAATACTCAAATTTTTAAAGGATGGCTCGATTTGGATGAGACAGGATATATCAAAACAATTCCAGGAACCACAAAAACAAATATACAGGGAGTATTTGCTTCAGGCGATGCACAGGACCATGTATATAGGCAAGCTGTAACGGCAGCCGGGACAGGTTGTATGGCTGCAATTGATGCGGAAAGATATCTTGCCGCTAAAGGAATTCATTAATTACATAAAAATTACTTCGGTAGCACCATAACCATATCGGGATTGTTCAGCATCGCGAAAAGCAATACCCGGATATTGCCTTAGTTCATCACGAATGGATTGCTTTAGTTTGCCATTTCCAACGCCATGAATAAAAACAATGCGTTTGAAATGTTGCCTTATAGCTTGATCCATTTCTGAATGAAAATGATTTAATTGGATTTGAATCATGTCACTGTTAGATAATCCATTTATCTCTTTTCGAAGCATTTCAATATGCAGATCCACTTCTTTTTCATTCAAAACAATACCCTGAGCTGAATAATTTATTTCCTGTTTTTTTACGGATAAATTTTCTTTTTTCGATTTAATATCTTCTTGTTGATACTGTTCAAATAAATCTTTAATTTGAATTTCCTCTATACGTGTTTCAGAATATAAATTAACAATTTTGGCATAGGAAGCCACTCCTGAAATATTTTGATTTGCCGATCGAAGATCAGGCAAAAGAACGCCAGATTCCTTTTTAAAATAGCCTATTCCGGGTATTTCTCCATTGCTGAAAATCAAGCCCTGAATCAGAAATGAACTTATATCAACCAGATCTTCTCGCTTTATTTCGAGTACCAATTCAGAATTGCCTGTTTCGATGGATCCTTCGGCAATGCCCAACCATTTTTTATTTCTTTTACTGAAAAATGTAAAATGTAATTTATATCCGCAATTATTCACAATTGCATATTGAATTTTTCCGGTCAAAACGGCACCTAAAACAGCAGGAACAGCAACTAATACAATGGAACCGGTTTCACAAAGTTGTATTAAATTGAGGTTTTCAATAATTGGAGACTCTTCAACCGGATTCGGTACTTTTGTTTCGTTTTTAGATTTAGGTTTTCCAGTAAGCACCAATTCTTTTTCAAACACTTCTATTTCGAAACCATCTTCTATAGCAACGATCACTTTGCCATTTGAAAGTGTTTTTACAACAACACCATCTTGTTTTTCATTGATAAAACTAACGTTATCTCCCGGGTTGAATTTCATTTGAGAACTATTTTAAGTTACCGATTTTTAAGATACTTTGGAATTTATCAAGATATGAATATTTCAATGAATTAAAGATGCTTATAGAAAAGTATTTATTTAGTAGACTAAAAGTAGATCCAATGGAGTTTTGTTTTTCCTGAATCTTTAAATTCAATCGCAGGTGCAGGAAACTTAATAAATCCGATGGCACCAAAAATAGTTTTGAGAGCACGGCTTCGGGTATTTATTTTCGTAAGATCAATATCAGGCGCTATATAAAATTGACGATATCTTTCAATAAGAATACCATTTTTGACTTCTCCATTATTTCTACGCGCCCCGGTCATCCCTTCCGCCCCATAGCCAACTGAAAAATTAAGCCAAGCAGGGAAAGTGGTGTTTTGATGCAAAAATGATTTAACGTTTGCTGAAAGCCAGTAAGTCTGACCATTATAATCCTTGAATAAATTTTCTACCGAACTACTTCCAAGCAAATCAGGACGATAGGAGGGGTAGGAAGTAGGATGGTAGGAAAATCTAACTTTTATACGTTGGTCATTCCACAGCAGTTCCTGTGAAATTGCCATAAGAGAACCTGTAGTATTCGCAATCATATCCCCTGTAGAAAATCCCCATTGTTCTGAAAACCCATCCAAAATCTCAATGGTAGTTAAGAATGCAAACCCAACGGAGCCACCCATGATAATGGCTTTTTTACGTTTCATCCCCGTCCATCGAAATAAATCTATTCCCCACTTTCCTAGATAATAGGACGAACCGAAATGTCCGGCTTTATCCATTTGTAACCACTCATCGTTATCATCAAAAAAATGAAATTTACCTAATGGATAATCTTTATACCACAAACTATACAACCCTGTCATGGATAAAGCATAGGTAGTTCCGATTCCAATTTCTAATAATTTGCCTCTTTTGGGAAGGTATACCGATGAAGGATCAAGAAATTTGAGAGAATCTGCTCCCTGAGCAACTGAAAGCTGTGTTGATAAAGTAATTAAGATCACCACCAAAATTCCGCAAGTGATGTTTTTCAAGGAAGGATTATATTTTAATATAAATGACAAAGGATAAATTTCAATTCAACAGAGTTTTTCTTCCGGCTTCCAGAATGTCGAAAGCAGCTTCTTTAGTTGAAGATTCGGCATAGGTTCTTAAAACGGGTTCGGTACCACTCGCTCTTATCATGAGCCAATCGCCATTTTCAAAAAAGTATTTATATCCATCCAGATCTTCGGTTTTTACAATTTTATATTTTCCAAACGACGAATAAAAACCGGCTTTACAATTTGCTAAAACTTTTTGTTTAACATCTTCGTGTATACGCAAATCAGAACGTTCGAAAGAAAAGGGTCCCACAATTTCATAAACCTCATCAATTAATTCTTCCAGAGATTTTCCCGATTTAGCCATGAATTCCCAAATAACCAGTCCTACCCAAATACCATCACGCTCAGGAATATGGCCTTTTATGGCTATTCCACCCGATTCTTCACCACCCACCATCACATCCTCATTAAGCATTATTTCAGCAATATACTTGAAGCCTATCTTCACAATGTCGAGTTCCAGTCCGTAATGCTCACACATTTTAACCACCTTTGGAGTGGTCGAAAATGCGGTACAAACTTTACCTTTCATTTTTTTGTATTTGGCAAGCACATGAATCAATAACAAAATGATGTGATGAGAATCAACAAAATTTCCTGCTGAATCATACAAACCAATTCTATCCGCATCGCCATCTGTAACCAAACCACAATCAATATTTCCGGAAAGGCGAATTAATTCAGAAAATTCTGTGAGATTTTTATGGATCGGTTCCGGTGCTTGTCCCATGAAGGAAGGATTATAATCGCAATGTAAAAAAGTGATGTTTGGCAATAGCCTTCTCATCACATTTTGTCCGGCACCAAACATGGCATCATAAGCAAATTGAAGTTCAGTGTTTCTTAAGGTTTCCATTTCGAACGAGCGTTCCACATGATCGCAATACATGGTTTCGAGATCGGCATATACGAGCATCCCATTTTTTTCGAATTCATTTAAATTTAGAGTTTCCAATTCAATAGTTGAAATCTCAGGAATAATGGTTTCTATCTCTGAAACATGCTTTGGAAGTAAGGGTCCACCATAGCTTCCTTTTAGTTTGTAACCATTGTACTCAGGTGGATTGTGGCTTGCAGTAATTATAATTCCTAAATCGCAATCGTTTTCCAATGCTCCCATGGAAATCATTGGAGTAGAAACAAACCCTTTTGCCAAAATTACTTTTACTCCTTTTGAGCACATGACTTTAGCAACGGTTTCAACAAATAACTCGCCACCAAAACGGCAATCGTGACCGAGCACTATCTTAGCATTTTTATTTTGTTTCAATACCCAGTTTGCAGAAGCCTCTGACACTCGAGCAACATTATCTACGGTAAAGTCTTTGGCAATTATGGCTCTCCAGCCATCAGTTCCGAATTTAATTTTATCCATGTAACGAAAAATATACAGATTTTAACTAATTTTAGTAATTAATAACATAACTAATTATGTTGTTCCACTCAGCAGTCATTAAACCCTTGTAGTATAAATAAGAATCTTGTCTTCTGATCGATTGAGAATTAATTTTTGTAATAATGGTATTGAAGCTTTTACTTTTCAGGAAAGTCGGCATATCCATGTCATTCACTTGGATATCCATATCTGAAATAGCTCGTGCGCTCATTTCATTCATAGCTGAATCGTTCACGTAAATCACCATCGATTTAGGCTCAAATGAAATTACATCATTCACCTTTCTCCACATTTCAGTTACCTCAATTCTGGTAACTTTAATTTTATTTTTCTGGATGTGCGAAATAATCCGATCTCCTCCCATATTGAAAAAAACTTCCTGATTGGAAACAAAATAATTTTCAATAGCTTTAACAAGCATTTTACTATTTTCCGATTTCTGATCGGTACCTTCAGAATAAGTGTCGACAAGATAACTGATATATTTATCAGGAGAATAATAACCTAATAAAGATTGATTAAATTTAAAGCTACCAATAAAATTCTTTTTAATTTCTTCGGATTCACCTACCGATTTAACCTGCTTCCCTCCAAACTGAACTATGTTATATGCAAAATTTTTACTGAGCAGATAAGTAGTAAAGGTGGAGCTGTAAATTCCATTTGCATTGGTGTTGATTCTGTTTTTTAAAAAAACTTCATTCAAATCATTAAAGTCAACATATCCAAATGAAACTTCCTCATCGGAGCTATTGCGTTGAACAAATGAAAATCCTACAGTTTTGGTGGATACTTCTTTCCTATTATTTTCCCATTTCTCATAAATAAAAATGGTTTCTTGAGAAAGAAAAGAGACTTTGGAATTTTTCTCTATTTCTTTAAGAGTGCTTCCGGCAATTTGAATTTCTTTTTGTTGTGAATCCCAAAGTTTCACACGATTTTCAATAATTTCATTGTAAACAAGTGCATTTACCTGTTCCACAAAATTTGTTCCAGAGGTCTCCACTTGTTCCGACTTCCTTAACATCAGCAAAACGGGGATTTCTTCACTATAGGCGAGTGAAGGTATCAACTGGGCAACCAGCACAAAGAGTAGTATTTTAACGGAATGGATCAAGGCTAAGCTTCTTTTGGAGGGTAAAAATAAGTAATTTGTATGAATTTGGAATTATGACCTTATCTTCCTCCTGTTCAGTTCATTTTGAAAGCGTTTGGCATTCAGCAGGTGCTGGCTATAGGTTTTGGCAAAGCTATGATAACCGGAAAAATCCTCCCGAGCACAAAAAAACATGTAGTCATGACGTGAATAATTTAGCACTGCATCAATAGTGCTAATGGAAGGCATACATATTGGACCCGGGGGCAATCCGGTGTACAAGTAGGTATTGTAGGGAGAATCAATTTCTTTATAAATGTTCAATACTCTTTGAATCGTAAAATCACCCAATGCAAAAACGAGAGTGGGGTCGGCTTCGAGTTTCCATCCTTTACGATACCTGTTCAAATACACTCCGGCGATAATCGGTTTTTCATCATTCTTTCTCGTTTCCTGTTCAACAATCGATGCCAATATGGTAACTTGTGATTGTGTGAGGTTCATGCTGGCAGCTTTTGTTTTTCGTTGTTGATTCCAGAATCGAGTATACTCCCCTGCCATTCGTTCAATAAATTTTTTGGCACTGCTGTTCCAGTAAAATTCATAGGTATTTGGAATAAACAATGCCAGGCAATTAGATTTAGTAAATCCATATTTGGAAAGAAAAGTGTCATTTTTTAATAACCCTAAAATTGCAGCCGAATCTGCCTCCAGTTGATGACTCACTACCGATGCCAGCTGTTCGGTGGTTCTGATATTGGTGAAAACTACCTTTACCGGCACCTGTTTTCCACTTCTTAAAAGTGTTACCAGTTCCTTATTGTTCATGTTTCTTTTAATAAGGTATTTGCCTGGTTTTACCTGTGCTTTGTACTTCATTTGTTCGGCTACCCATTCAAACGATGCCGGGTTCTGAAGCAGATGCTGTGCATTTAAAATATTTTCTACTTCAACGAAAGTTGACCCGGTGGGAATATAAATGAATTCCTCCTTTTTGTCTTGAAGAGTAACATTTGGAAGATAAACTTTTTTGTAAAAACCATATCCAATCAACAGTACAAAAAGCAACAAGACAATCACAAATGAAATGATTATTCGTTTTAATTTTGATTTTTGTTTTGCTTTCGCCATAATTTAAATAGCTTCCAACTGTTGAAGTAGTTCTGTAGCTTTGGGATGTCCAGGTTTCCGTTTTAAAAAATTCATTAATACTATTTTTGCTTGTGGGATTTTACGAGTAAAAATAAGTAACCCTGCTTTATTTAATATAGCCTGGTCATAATCGGGATCAAGAACCAGTGCCTTATTGTACAAAACCATTGCCTTGGCTGTGTCTCCCTGCTGAACCAATGTGAGATAACCCAAATTGGATACAGTAGCGGCATTTTTGGGGTAGTTTTTTACTGATTCGTTAAGTATAGCAATTGCTTGAGGAACTTGGTTCGAGGTTGCTAATGCCGTTGCATATTTATTTGCAAATTCGGGGTATAACGGAGCCAGGTTATACGTTCTTTGATAAAATCGAAGCGATTCTAACTTATTCCCTACTTCTGAATAGGATTCACCAATTCGGTAGCAGGTCCATGCATCCGAATTGTCGAAAGTTTTTTTATTAAGCATTTCAAGTGCATTTCCAAACGTCTGGACATATTTAATTACCAGTTCAGGTTTTTTCTCAAGAAAGGCTATGTGAATCAAGGGAACTAAGTTTTTTCTAATAGCAGAAACGTTATTGTCAGGAAAATATTTTCTTGCTGAATCAAGTACTTCTTTGCCATAGTTAAATTTTTCAAAGTAAGCTATAAATGCTTTTCCTTTGGCTTCCGCAGAAGGCTTGGGATTATTAATGCAATTGATACCAATAAATTCGCGTATTTGGTTTTGTTTTTCTTCTTTAACAGGAATACGAATGTAATGATCGTGAACAGAAACATGAGGAATGTCGGTGGCACCGGAGCCGGGCATGTGACAGCTAACACAATTATTCAGATTGAGATGTAAAACTTCAGGTTTTTCGGAACAGGTATATTCTTTACCACTCTGATGGCAATTTTTACATACAGTATTAAAGACTTCTTTATCGGTATGTTTAACACTTACGTGAGGATTATGGCACGATACGCAAGTTAAAGCGTTTTTGTAAGGAGTGAGAGACTTTTCTTTCTGATTTTCGGCACGAGCCACTGAAGCGACAAAGCACTTACTCATACGAAGTCGTTCCACATGGGAGGCCATTATATGCTCTTCATCACGACCTTTGTACACGGGCATAAAAACATTCATGACATCCGATAACTTCATACCCGGTTTAAAATCGAGAAATGATTTGCCATCATTTAATACAGCATTACCTTGAATGTGACAACGCTGACAAACATCAAGTTGAAGACTAATTGGTAATTTTGCCGGATTAACAATAGAATAATCAATACCCTGAACTACATCTACAATGTTACCGGCTTTTTTATCCGTCACATGTTTGCCGCCGGGTCCGTGGCATCGTTCACAACCAATACCCTGATCTACAAAATCGTATTTATTTTCGGAGCCTTGTACAAATTTCGGATAGGAATTATGGCACGACATGCACTCTAGTCCAATCAAACGGTTGAACCTTGAATTTCCTCCATTTTCAAAGCCGGGAGGAAGATCCCATTGGCCTTTTTGAGTGTAAAAAGTCATTGGCATCTGGTTCAGGTAACCATTTGTATTCATGATGTGCGAATTGGTATGCTGTCCTGAACCTACAATATAACTTACGGTTTCAATTCTTTTATGAACAGTATCTTTTCCGTTCAATCGAAATTCCATGATATGCAAACTATCATTCTCCCAAAAGGGTTGATACCAGAAATCGAGTAATTTATCGTACACTTTTTCATGTTCCCCAAACCTTGCTGAGCTTTTAGTTTTTGATGCATGATCAAATGATTTCCCCATTCCTGTTTGAACAAAAGTTTCATAAATTGACTGATGACATTCTTTGCAGGTTTCCATCCCGACATAGGCAACGCTGCTATCAAACGAAGCATAAATTGGAACAAAAGTTTTTTCCTTGGGCAATTCAGAGCTGCAATTGAAATTTATTATCAATACCAGTGAAATAAAAAACAGCAGTACGAATGTTTTTGAATATTTTTTTAGCTGGTACTTCACCGATTCGAAATTGCGAACTTACTATTATAACAATGGACTAATTTTCTGCATGAAGTAAACGTTGGTCCATGATCCATTATTTAATGTCCAGTCTTTAAGCTCACCATTACACGAATATCCCGCTGCTGAAAAAAGGCGAATGCTAGCTTCGTTATTTACATGAATATGGCAATAAAGCTGATGCAGATGTAAAATATTAAAAGCATACTCCGACATCAGGTTCAACGATTCTAATGCGATACCTTGCCTACGGGCCGAAATATTACCAATGAGAATTCCAACGCCTGCACGACGATGGGCAGGTTCAAAATCGAACAGGTCGATGTACCCAACTGTTTCTGTCGGAATTTGATCGGCAGATTTTTTATCAATGGCTAATCGTAATTGTTTATTTGTATAAATATCCTGATGGGCCATTTTTACAAATTGCTCCATTGTATTTTTTGAAAATGGAACGAGTGTACCACTCACCGGCCATACGTTCTGATCATTTTCCCATTCATACATCATATGAATGTCGGAGGGTTCAAGTGCTCTTAATTGAATATTTTTTCCTGGTATCATAAATTTGAAAATTCAAATGTTCCTTCAAATACTTTTTCCGCGGGGCCTTTCAGCCATATATTGGAAAATCCATTGTCATCCTTTTCAAATTCGATGAACAGCTTACCACCACGTGTTGTTACCTCTACATCCTGCCCGGTAATAATTTTGTTTTCCAACGCTAAGGCCAATGCTGCCGCAACACTACCGGTTCCACACGACATTGTTTCATCTTCAACACCACGTTCGTAAGTGCGTAATGTTAATCTCCCCATTTCAGCCTGTACAAAATTAACATTAATTCCCATCTCTTTGAATTGCTCAGAGTTCCTTATGGCTTTTCCTTCAACAAAAACATTTACTTTTTCAACTTCATCCACGAAAGTGATATAATGAGGGGAGCCGGTGTTGAGTATGTAATTAGAATGATTTTTTTCAATTCGATAAACATCATTCATTTTAAGGGACACAAAAGTGTGTAGATTATCCTTTTTAAGAATAACAGCCTCGTGAACTCCATCTATGGCTTCAAAGGAAGCGTTATTTTTAATAATGTCGAGATGAGCAGCGAATGCAGTAATACAACGACCGCCATTCCCGCACATGCTACCTTCGTTGCCATCTGCATTATAATATTTCATTCTAAAATTCATCAGACCAGATTCTTCCAGGAGAATCAGTCCATCGGCACCAATTCCAAAACGACGATGGCAAAGAGCTGCCACCTGATCGGGTGAGGTAAACACTATTTTCTGTGACCGATTATCAATAATTATAAAATCGTTACCGGCACCATGATATTTACTAAAGTGTATTTTTTTCAAATTATTTTAATTCTAAACCTAAACATAATTAATTTGTTAAGAAGAGGTAAGGCACCAAAAGTGACGATAAAGATAACCAAACTGAAATAAAACAGGTTAAATTACGTAATTAATTATGAGGAGAGTTTCCTTCATAAAAAGTTCATCAAATTACTGGCACTCTTCATATTATATTCATATTTTGAAAATAATTTTGCTATTCTAAAATTGAGATTCATCTTGAAAACAAAATTACCTTAATTCTTAATTCTTAAAAAAATGGTAACTAAGTTAAAAAAAGCAATTGGTATGTTCTTGCTGGCCGCTATAGCAGGCTTTGTGGGAGCCGGGGTTTACAACAAATTTGAAGGTCAACAAGCAACAATCAAAACAAATGGTATTAATCAACCTGCCCGTTTTGTAAGCATGAATTCATCGGCAGGGGAAGAGTCCTCTACGCAGTTCGTTAGTGCTTCTGAATCATCAGTTCCTGCGGTGGTGCATGTTAAAACTACTTATAATTCGGTTTCAAATGGTGGGTCTCAGTCGTATAATCCATTTCAGGATTTTTTCTGGGGGGACCGAGGATATAAGAATCCGGCTCCTTCAATGAGTTCCGGTTCGGGGGTAATAATCACCGACGACGGGTATATAGTTACCAATAATCATGTTGTTGCTAATTCCGACAAGGTAGAAGTAACATTAAACGATAAGCGGACACTTTCAGCCAAAGTAATTGGAACTGACCCATCTACGGATCTCGCGTTACTTAAAATTGAGGGCAAAGGGCTTCCTTTCATCACTTATGGAAATTCCGATGTTGTTCGGGTAGGTGAGTGGGTACTTGCTGTTGGTAATCCGTTTAATCTAACATCCACGGTTACAGCCGGTATTGTTAGTGCCAAAGCACGAAATATTCATATTCTTCCTGATCAACAATTTCCTATTGAATCCTTTATTCAAACGGATGCAGCAGTGAATCCCGGAAACAGCGGAGGTGCATTAGTGAATACTAGCGGGGAGTTAATCGGCATCAACACTGCAATTGCATCCAGTACAGGCTCTTATTCAGGTTATTCATTTGCAATTCCGGTTAACATGGTTAAGAAAGTGGTTGACGATTTGTTGGAATATGGCAATGTGCAAAGAGGCTTTATCGGTGTCAATATTCGTGATATCGATTCTGATTTGGCTAACGAAAAAGGAATTAAATCACTCAAAGGTGTTTATGTTGCCGGGCTTACAGATGGCGGTGCAGCACAGTCGGCTGGTATTCAGGAAGGTGATATTATTACTAAGGTACATGGATTTGAAGTAAACAGTTCACCTGAATTACAGGAACAAGTAGGTCGATTCCGTCCCGGCGATAAAGTGGACGTGACTGTATTACGTTCAGGATCAGAAAAATCAATTACGATTACTTTAAGGAATAAAGATGGGGATACCAAAATAGTTAAAAGTGAAATTGTTTCATTATTAGGTGCTGAATTTGAAACAATTTCAAAAGAAGAAGGCGAAAAATTGGGAGTTCAGAATGGTGTTAAAATTTCAAAATTAAATGCCGGAAAACTTCGCAGTGCAGGTATTCGTGAGGGTTTTATTATTGAAAGTATCGATAATAAGGCTGTTGCAAGTACGGAAGACATAGTATCCGCATTAAAAAATAAAAAAGGTGGAGTCCTTATTGAAGGAATTTATCCCAACGGCGTGCGTGCTTATCATAGTTTCGGTTTATAAAGTTGTAAAAGTGTTAATGTGTTAGGTTGAAGGGCCTCCCGGTTAGGGGCCCTTCTTTTTTTATAGAATATATTCTACAAAATATTTTATTTTGTGACTTTTCAGTCTTGTAGTTGGATAAAATCAGGTGTGATTTTGAATGGTTCTAAGTTTTAACACTGGCTTGACATCAAAACTTTTTCGTTATACTTTTGCCG
>JBBQVM010000053.1:0-14689 GCA_038211525.1 Bacteroidia bacterium | reverse complement strand
CCGTTGTAGGTATTCCTGAATTGGATGGTGTGTAAATGGTCCATGTTGTTCCATCGTATTTTGCAACGCCTCCTTGCGAGCCAAAATCAGAAAATGTCGCCCATACATTATTGTTGTGATCTACTACAATTGCATTCATTAAATCAGATGGCAATGGCGAGTTGGTCATGTCCCATTTCGTCCATGTTGTTCCGTCATAATGAGCCACACCGCCATGCTCATTAAAATTCACATTTGCATTGCATGCCACCCAAACACCATTGTTTTGATCAAAAGCTACTCCATACACTTGTGCGTTTGGAATGAAGCCTTCAAAATTGCTCCATGCTGTAAAAACAGAATCATCAAAACGAACAACACTACCTTCACTGTAAAAAGGGAGATAACCTCCTGTCCATTTATTACCGCATTGGTCAACTTCGATGTTCCGGAAGTAATCGCCGCCAAAACCGGTATTCGTTGGCCGGATGTATTTCCAATTTGGATCAAGTGTTTGAGCAAATGATATTGTTACTAAGAGAAATAATAGTGTAATTGTTGTGGCGATATTTTTCATGTTTTATATTTTATCAAAAGTTAAATAATCTGTTCCACCATTTCCACCACTCACATCTTCCAATCTTATTTGCGAAGAGCTTTGCGAAACAATATGCCAGTCGTCATTTAGCTCATCAAAAGGGGCTGTGCTGAAATTCAAAATTAATTTTTGTTGACTGTCATCATTTCCATTTGACCAGGTTCCGCTTACGTTACTCCCTTGTTTAGAGGCAGTTACTGATCCGTTTGAGTTAAATTGAAATTCGTAATTCGTGTAATGATTGGTTTCATTATTTCCATTATCAATATAGGTTGTTACCTTCCATTTACCTTGTTGAATAGTGAAGTTAATGCTAGGTGTTGAGCCGCTGTTGTCGTCTTTTTTGCATGATGCAGTTGCTATCATCAAAACAAGCATTGAAATACTAATTATATTTTTCATTGTG
Organism: Bacteroidia bacterium; assembly: GCA_038211525.1. GTDB lineage: Bacteria > Bacteroidota > Bacteroidia > AKYH767-A > OLB10 > JADKJB01. Next base: position 13,706 of record JBBQVM010000053.1, on the reverse strand, counting down.
ATTTAATTTTTAATGAGTTTAATTGTTTGATTATTTTCTATTGATTTTATTTGACAGAAATAAATTCCACTATTCAATTCTGATAAATTAAGTTCGATTTTACTTTTTCCTGACTGAAGATTTTTTGTTGGAATAGTTTTTACAGTTCTTCCCGTTACATCTGTAATTAAAATTGAAATGTTTTTTGATTCAGATAAATTGAAATCTATAGTTGTGCTGGATGAAAAAGGATTTGGATAGACTTGAAGGTGATTCAATTCCTCATTTATATTTATTTCAGAAATGGCTGTAAAAATTCCACAACTATCTGTGTAATGAATGGCTGTCATAGCTGTTTCTCCCAAAACATACAGCCCACAGTTTTTATCAAGCACATTTGCAACGCCTATATAACCTTGATAAGGATTAGCATCTACCCATTGCAATACGCCACCGCTATACTTTGCAGTAACATATCGCAAATAATGCGAGCCTGTTGCGCTCACCGTGTCGGGACCGCCTTGACCACTTACATAAACATCACCATTGCTTTTTGCCGATATCCATGAAGGCTTTTCATCATTTGTAGTTGTAAAATCATAACGGGCATCCCAAAGTTTATTTCCGTTTAAATCAATTTGAAATATGATCCAATCCATATAGGCATTACCTTGCTGAATACTTGGTCCCATAATAGATATTTTTTCGTTTACTAACGTCATTAGATTAGCAAAATCATTCGCATTTCCGAAATCATAATTAAATTGATTTAGAAGTGTGCCGGATGAATTGAATTTAAAAATCTCCACATCATAATTACTTGTAGCGGAAATCTGGTTGAGCTCGCGCGTAAGAATATAGCAATTTAAACTATCGTCAATTTCAACATCCATACCTCCACGGCTAGTGAACATGTTGCTCCATAAAAACGCTCCTGAGGTATCAAAAGCGCAAACGCTTACCGTTCCTCCATTACCAGCATAGCTCGTCATTACAATTAAATTGTTTTTTAATCGCATGGAAGCGAAACTGATGTTATTGGAACTTGCATTAGATACATTAAAAAGCACATTGCCTCCGGTATCCAACTTTATTAATGTAAACCCGGGGTTGATACCAACTGTGCCGATATAGAGATTTCCGTAATCGTCTAAAGCACTTCTTAAAGGCAATCCTCCTAACCAATAATTTGGAATAGTTTGTTTCCACAATAACTGGCCGGCTGCGTTATATTTAATCGCTAATATGTTATCAGTGTATATATTTGATGTGCCGGAGTATTTGAAGCCCGATACATAAACATTATTATCGCTATCGGTATTAACCCAGCGAGCCATTTCATATTCACCTTGAACGCCAGATGAATCAATTTGCTCCCACAATAAATTACCGGATTCATTAAATTTACGCGTGTAAATATTTCCACTCCCAACAAAGCTGGGTTTGTATCCAACAATTATTAAATTGTTTGAAGTATCGCAAGCAGTCATCGTTCCGTACCTTTGATTGTCATTAGATGCAACCACCCAATCAGGGGAATACTGGGCGCAGGATTGTTTACAAATAAATGCAGTTGTTATGAGTAGTATTAGCTTTTTCATTATATCAATTTTTAATGAGCTTAAAGGTTTTGGTGTTTTCACTCGATTTTATTTGGCAGAAATAAATTCCACTATTTAATTCTGATAAATTAATTTCGATTATATTTTTTCCCGATAGGAGGTTTTTTGTTGGAATTGTTTTTACAATTTTTCCGATTACATCTGTAATTGATATGGAAACTTTTTTTGATTCGGATAAATTGAATTCTAAAGATGTTGTTGATGAAAATGGATTTGGAGAAACAGAAATATTATTTGTCCCTGATAATTCTGTTAATTGAATTCCTGTTGCCCCTCCCATTTGCAAAGTGGTATCTATACAATCCCAACCCTGCACACCGTTAGGGTTATAAATTACTGCACCATAAACAAGTGTAGTTATCCACACATTACCAAGTTTATCTAATGCAACTGTTGCTATTTGATGATGTGGAATAGGAGTAGAATAGGCATTGAAGGTTTGCCAGTTAGTACCTCCATCAAAAATGTTTAGTCCACCATAATAAGGTGTGGAGTAATTGTAAGAAGTCATATAAATATTATCAGCCGTGTCAATCGCCAATGAACTTATGTGATTAGCAATGAGCGATGAATTTGACTCGTTGTAAATTGTCCATGTGTTTCCTGTCATTTTAATTAACCCACTATCTGATGCAATCCATGCATTGTTTTGCGAATCAAACACCACATCATAGTAAGTGTTTTGAAAAGGAAGTCCACCATTTAGTTGTGATTTGATTGTCCATGTTCCAGCATCATAAATTGCAATGCCTGCTTGTGTGCAAAACCAAACCTGATTATTATTGGGATTGGTTTTGATGTTGTACATGTAGTTATTATTTCCACAAGGCAAACCCATGTTGTATAAATTATGTTGAATCCAGTTTCCGGTGCTGTGGTCATATTGAATTGCTAAACCGCAACCGCCTTCAGCCCACACATCACCTGAACTATCAGCTGCAATTATCTGGCAGGTTGCATTGGGCACAGCGCTTGCTTGCCACGAAACCCAGGCAGCGGAATTATGCACATCACCATTTGGAATTTTCACAATTCCTCCTGCATAATAGCTCATCCAGATGTTTCCATAAATATCTTCAGTGGCAGATGTGCCATTGTTACCAAGTGTAAGTGGCATAGGCCACAAACCATTATTGTATAAACCATAATCTTCCCAAACAGGACAGTCAAACATGCTCATCCCCCCATTGTCACTTGTACCAAACCATTTTCTGTTTTTCGAATCAATAAAGAGGCGATCAATAAAATAAGTGGTAAGTCCTGTATTGTATCGAGTATATCTCGTCCAAGAAACCCCATCATATTTTTCAATAAACCCAATTCCGCAAATCCAAAAATTTCCATCCAAATCAATTCGCGAATCATAAGTGTGATCACTTTCAGGATGAGTAATCCATGATGTGCCATCAAAAACATAAGTAAGGTAACTCCCACCCACTGTAGTAACAATGATACTATCACCCCGGGCATCCACCGACCAAATTCCTGAAGAAGAAAGCGGAGAATTCCCACTATTAAAATGTGTCCAATTTGAGCCATCATAAATATCAACAGCCGCTCCTGTAGCTGCATAAATTTTATTAGTACTTTCATCATATTCAACATCAGTAACATTATTGTTTGTTAAACCTGAGTTGGTTGAAGTAAATAAAATCCAGTTTAAACCATCAAACTTTATCAATCCCAAATTGCTGCCAATCCATATATTATTTTGTAAATCAACATCAATTTTGTCAACCTGACCTGATTGTAAATTGGAATTGGATGGAGTATAAATAGTCCAGGAAGTTCCATCAAATTTCGAAACGCCTCCTAATCCGCTCGTTACACTGTAAAAGGTAGCCCACACATTATTGTTGTGATCAACGCATATTCCTCTCATATCATCTCCTGGCAAAGGGGAATTGGCAGTGGTGTAGGAAGTCCAGGTAATCCCATCATAGTGTGAAATCCCCCCATGGGCAACATTATTCCCAACTCCATTTGTAGCAACCCACAAACCATCATTATTATCAAAAGCCACATCATACACGCGATCTGCCGGTAAGTAACCTTCAAAATTGCTCCAGTTGGTCCACACAGTGTCATTAAATCGTGCTACACTCCCTTCACTCCAAAAGGGCATGTATCCACCTGACCATTTATTGCCAAAACGATCTACTTCTATTGTTTGAATAAAGTCACCACCGACACCTGTATTACTACTTCTCAAATACTTCCAATTGGAGGTTTGTGCAACAGTTTCTACGATGGATATTAAAACTAAAAGAGAGCAAATAATAAATAATTTTTTCATTTTAAATTTCGATTAAATAATTTAAGAATAGCTGTTCAGTAGAATTCCTAATAATGATAAATAGGATACTTACATAATAATATATACTTCAATTGCTCATTGTATAATGAGGATTTAAACTATGAAGAAATCTTTTTGAGAGATTTAAATTATTAAAAGCAACTTAAGAATACTGAGGAGGGTGCCAGACAAGTGTATTATAACTTGTTACTATTAGAAAATCGTCTTCAACTAAGTAATCATTTTTAACCCAACCAAAAGCTGAAACTGTACCTGAACCAAATTGGATAGGCGCAGAAACAAAACCGATTATTGAATATACTTGTATGGCTTTAAAAGGAAGTTTGCTATCTGTTTCATCATCCTGATCATTACCATCATCAGTAATATAATGCATGACCAAATAATTTAAAAATGAAATGGAAGCATCCTGTTTCTTTGTTTCTTCAAAGTGGTGAAAAAGCAGATTTAGTTTAAAAATCTCCTTCGTATCAGTGACTGATATAAAGTAAATAGAAATTAAAAGAAGATATGCAATTTTTTTCACTTAAAATTAATTGTTTCTTAATTAGCTGCGTTGATTGAAACAAAGATAACTATTGTACTTTTAGTGAGGCAGCAAAATTGCTAAACAAGCAATAATTCAGTTTGAGCCGGGATAAAAAGGGGTTAAAAGAATAATGATTTACATCAAACAGAACTCATTTTATTCGATTTTAATCAACGATGAGAAAATTTATACTGTTTTATTAATCAGATGCAGCGTCTACAATTTCCATACTTTTATATTGAATATAGGCTTCAACGGCTCCAGTATTTTTCTCTTTTACCTGTTGTTTTTCAAAAATATATACTGCTTATGCTTTCGCAAGAATAGGAAAAAACGGCCCAACCACATTATCATAGTGCAATTCCTTCTCTTCATGATTACAACGCATCACCATTGTAGATTCATTTAATGATACCACCACAAAGTCATTTTAATCCTCATTAAATCCCCTTCAATTTCATGTTAAAGCCTATGGTGAGAGCATTTCTAAATGCTTGATTTATTGCATTTGCAGGTGCTGAGGTTTTTTGAAAAGTAATTAGCTTTATCCATACAAAATGGATAAATTCTGCACTTCTTTTGGAACGGATTTTCCAAATTCCAACGACCTAAGTAATCTTGCTATCCAACGCAAAAGGCCGGGAGTTAATATTTCTCCCGGCCATTAGTAGTTTATTGTTTAAAACAAGTCTTATCGCGTCATCAGCTTTCCAATCCACATGTTTTTATAACCTTCGTCGTTCCCATAATAGGTTACAGAACCTTCTGTAGTGTCATAAAAACCGATAAAGTTTCTTTTCAAAAAATATTTTCCATTTCCCAAAGTCTTGAACGTTCCCAGCGTGGAAGTGGTTAAATCAATTTTACCCACACGAGGATAATAAAGCGGATAATAGGAAGGGGCATCGTAATATGCTTCTAAAAATCCTTCATAACCTTTAACACCTTTGACCTCTAAAATTTCCCAATACAAACTTTTACCGTCTGCGGATGGATAGAAATTTTGCTTCATATCAAAAATTTCACTTTTCTTATCATTGTTTAATTTTCCAATACCGTATTGCGCTTTTAAGCTTCCTGATTTATCGAAATGAAAACAAACTACATCTTCATAGGAATCCACTCTGTTACCGGTACCCATATTTATAGTACTCATTAACTGACCGGCCACTAAGTAATCACCCTCATTTGTTACTAAAAACTTCTCCACCTGAAACCGTTTCCCTTTGTAAGCTGAAGCGCCTTTATCACCCGGAGCCGTTTTGAATTTACTTTTAAAATCAGAAACCGGTGTAGTAGATGCGAAAACTAATTTACTATTATCGAATTTCAACAAATGAAAATTATCCATTTTTTCTTCAACTGACTTTTGCCATTTAAAATCCAATTTATTTATACCACCTTCTGTAAATCCCGGATTGTAAATTGGGGCATATTCGTTGAAAACTTGATTATATAGTTCAGTAGATTTAGTTGAAGTACCAAAGAAAAAGATATTTCCATCTTGCTCGTAAACAGCAGTTATTAACAGTGCCGATGCCGGACTGGTAAATTCAATTTTACTAAGAAGTTTTCCTTTTATGTCGAAGCGGAAATAAACATATTTTGAAACATCGGCGGCATTTTTATTTGGAGCAAACACTGCTACCACATCATCATTCGCCAATTGGCGGCAATAGACCAGAGAGTAGGAACCTTTAAGGTCCATTGGTGTTTCTTTAATATCAAGACTGGAATTAAAAACTAATGCAAAAAAATTATCTGCCTGTCCTTTATCTTTTGATTCAGCTTTCGCAAGCACAAATAAATCACTGTTATCATCAGCGGACGATTCATAGGAAGCATAGCCCAGATACACTTTACCATTGTCATTTCTCGGTTTAATATTTTCCCTTGAAATAATTTTTTTAGTAATAAATAACTGCTTTTCATGATTCCATTTCTTCAACGCAACTACCTTTTGAATTTTCAATTTCATGCTCAGCACATCAAAAGATGTTGTTCCACCAACAAAAGCAGTAAAACCAGTTACTTCCTTGTCCTCATACGATTCCTTTTTTTCTTTTACGTCTTTGTTTCCAAGGAATTTCAAATCCTTATCAAAAGAATATTCTTCAAATAGAACATCTTCACTCTTTTTGTCGGCTCTTATCTTGTAAGTAATGTAACTGGTTCCATCATCTGCTCTTGTGATGTCATACAAATATCCCTTCAACGAATTTTTGGATAATGGTTCCTGGTTTTCTTTGAAATCTTGTGCTTGGGTGTAGAGCGATGCTATCAAAAGCATCATAATGGTTCCGGAAATTAATTTCATAGGGCTTTAGTTTGTTTGTACCGAACAAAGTTACTTTCTATGGTGCCGTGAGGGCAATACCACATAAGTAGTAATTGATACAACAGGCTATTTTCGAAAAACTTTATTTAACGCGTCTGTGCGTGAATTAACCTGCAACTTTTCATATATATTCCTGATATGCGTTCTAACCGTTTCTGTACTTAAAAAAAGTTTGTCTGCAATTTCCTTATATCGCAAACCTTTTGCCAACAGCTCCAATATCTCTTTCTCCCTTACTGAGAGTTTTTGCAATTCAGCATTGTTATTATCAGGACGAAAAGAGGTTACTATTTTCCTTGCTATATGGCTGCTCATAGGTGAACCTCCTTTGTAAACATCCACTAAAGCATCTAATATTTTTGATGGTTGGGTAGTTTTAGTCAGGTAACCTGTTGCGCCAACTTTCAAAGCGTTAAAAACTGAATCAGTATCCTCATAGGAGGTGAACATTATGAATTGTGTTGCGGGACACAGTGGTTTCATAACTTCAACACATTCAATACCTGACATCCCCGGAAGGTGAATATCCATTAAAACTACATCCAAATCAAGTGAAGGCATAATTTGCATAGCCTTCTCAGCTGATTCAAATACATGATCACAAACAAAGCCCTCACTACCATTTATTAGCATAGAAATACCATCTCGTATTTGCTTCTCATCTTCAACAATGCCAATTTTAAGTTTCATTGTGCAAATTTAGTGTTGCTTTAAAAATTTCTGATACCATAAAAGTAGTAGTTATATTTTACCCATATTTAAAATAGGAACAGTAATATCTAAAGTTGTCCCATTTATAGTATCGCTTTTCAGACTAAAAACACCTCCTATTGCACCAATCCTGCCTTTCATGTTGTTGATACCGTGTCCGTGCAACAGGTTGTTTGCATCCATTCCACTACCATTATCATTTACAGACAAATAAAACTCCTTTTCCGTTATGAGTACAGTTACTGTTATTTGTGTTGCTTTTGAATGTTTTACAATATTATTGAGGGACTCCTTCAAAGTCATGAAAATTTCCCTATGGCTTTCTTTAGAAATATTAAAATTAAAATCCTCCTGAGGAAAATTGAACTTGAGCGCCGCCGGATAATCTTCTAAATAATCAGAGGCGTATTCCCGAATGTTCGCTAACAAAGTATCCATCGTTGTTTGTTCAGGATTCAATGCCCAAATTAAATCACGCATATTTCCAATCAGACCCTTTGCTGTTTCCGAGATGGATGTGGCTGTTTGTTTGGTATTTGTTGACAAGTCATTTGATTGCACTATTATCTCACTTAAAAAATTAATCTTTGAAAGTCCTGATCCCAACTCATCATGAACATCTTTCGCAAACCGTAATCGCTCGGTCTCTTCTGTTGCCCTAATATCCTTTGTTCTTTGCAGTGAATTTTTAAATTTCTGCTTTTGGCTATTTGAATAAAAAATTCCTCCAGCTAGTGCAAATATCAAAAGACTTGAAATAATAATAATATTCCTTTTGGTTATTTCAATTGCTTGATTATATATTTCAAGTGTTTTAATTTTATTGTTCTGCTCTAATGCCTTAACTTTTGTTTCCCTTTTCTGTGATTCGAGTTCATCTTGCATCGCTGCTAACCTTTGTGAAAAGGCAATTGGTTGTATGCTATCTTTTAAGTGATATGCTAATAACAAATAATTATACGATATGATAGGTTTTTTCATTGCTGCATAAATTTCTGATAATGATTTATAACAATCCAATACAATGGTTTTGTTATTAATTTCCCTTGCAATTAACAGAGCTTTCTCCACATAACTTAATGACTTATCATACTGCTCCAATTCCAAATAAATATCTCCCAACTGCTGTAATGTAGCTGTTTCAATTCTTCTATAACCTCCATCTTTAATAGTTGCAAGTGTTTTATCAGCATATTCAATTGCCAACTTTACATTATCTTTTTCAAGCATAACACGACTTAGGTTTGAATAACAAATTGCGATACCATTACTATCACCTAATATTTGAAAACTTCTTAATGCACGACTATAATACAATTTTGCACTATCATCAAGAACCTGCATGTAAAAAGAGTTTCCGATATGCAATTGTGAACTAGCTTCTCCGGCAATGCTATGTGATTTATGAAAGATTTTATAATTTTCTTTGTGGATGATTTCCGATTTCATGTACAAACGTTGAGATTGTAATACTTCTCCGAAAATCTCATTTGACCAAGCTAATCCTTTTTCATCCTTTAATTTTTCAAAAATAATTCTTGCATCTTCATTATAAGCTCCGGCTCTTTTCGTTTCTCCTGTTTGAAGATAAACTTTAGCAGATTTAATATAAACATTTGCCAATTTTTCAAGTTGGTTTCCAGTTTTGAATTTTTGAATGGCGAGATTATAAAAGTACTTGGCGGAATCATATTCACCTAAATAATAGTAACAATTTCCTTTCGCTCCATTTATTTTACCAATTATAGCACTATCTAGATACGCAAAATAGGTTGCAGTTAATTCATCCAATGAAGAAAGGGCTGCACGAACTCTATTCGTATTTATAAGTACGCTGCATTTTATGATAGTACTTTCAATTATCCCACCCTTATAATCATCTTCCCGCGCCAGTTTGTTTGCACTGTCGGCAAGTTGTTCCGTTACGATAAAACTTGCATCTAGTGAATTGGCTGCCAGGATATTTAAAGAATCAACTTTGAGGACGTTTTCACGGCGGTCTATTCCTGACTCACCTGCATACAGATTAATGGCAATTAACAAAACACCTGCTAATAAGGCTGTTGTAATTCTTTTCATGAAAGGAATGTGGATGGATAGAACCCGCACCGCAATGTACGGTTTAGGTTGACTAACATCAAACCAAATCTGAAATGTCTTTAAATATGGAATATGGACATTTTCTTATTCCAATCAAGTTTCAAAAAGGAAGAAAGAATGTACCAAAATGATTCCGCATTTTGTAATAATAAAAAATAACTATCGAAAGAGGATTGGAATCTAAACTTTTTTGCAAATGTGTATTGACTTGCGTAAAATATAAAATTCTAAAAATCCTCAATCAATAGTTACATGTCTCAACCCGGATTCAACATCGAAATTGATAAATTAAATTGGTGTGAAAACAAAAATATCAAATGTTCTTTAAGTAGACAACTTCAGTTTACCGACTTAATAAAACTCTTCAGCACTTCACTTTAAATAATTTCAGCCGTTTGAATTTTATCTCGATATTATAAAATTTTCCTTCCTTGAATTATTCTTAATAAAATTGCAACCACTGCAATTATTAGTAAAAGGTGAATAATTGCCCCGACGCTGTAGGCAAAATATCCTATTGCCCATAGAATAATAAGTACTACTGCAATTAAATATAGTAAATTTCCCATGTTGCTGTTTTTTATGAATGGTATATTTTAGAATTGCACTGTTAAACCAACGTATGCGCCATTTCGAGCTCTTGGAATTTTTACAACTGCATTATAACTATCAACTGAATTGGTTTTAGTAGTTACATCTACAAAACTATAAAACCCTCGATAACCCAAATCGAAACGAACAGTATGAGTAGGATTTAAAGCAAACTCCAATCCTGCTCCATAAGCGAGGCCAATATTTCCCTTTTTCAATACCAGCACAGCATTTAAAGTATCACTTCCTCCTGTACCATTTGAACTTAAATCAGCGCCGGTATTAAACCCTAATTCAGGTCCCGCCACCACATTTAAATTGAATTGTTTTGATTTGCTTGTATTTAACGACAAAAGCAAAGGCACATTTACATACCGAATTTTTACTTTACGGTTTACATCAACATCTTTGTATTTTTGAGAGATTTGAGCGTAATTAATTTCTGCCTGAACTCCAATGTGGGTGTTAATGTTTACACCTAGCATAACACCAAATCCCTGCTGAAAGGAAACAGAACCGGGTATGTCATTACCCTTCGAATCTCTTAAATCTAGTTTTATAAATGTTGGCATATACCGCAATCCAAATTCTACTCTTTTAAGTTCAGTTTCTTCCGTTTGAGCCTGAACATAGGTGAATGATGAAAACATTAGGCCTGTTATTGCAGCTAATGCAATTAATTTTTTATTGATTTTTTTCATTTAATTTTTTTTTATTTATTTGGTAAAGTTGACTTTATAAACTATTTAACTTGTTACACAATTTCACGTTTTTGATACTTCATTCACACATCATGAATTATCACCTATCCATGAACAGTATAATTGATTTCATTTCCTTGCGAATATTAAAAACGTTTTTGATTCTTTTAAATATTATAACTTTTCATTACATATGTAATTCTGATGGTAAATTTGATGCATCTCCTAACAATAGGAGATGCATTAAAACAATTTAGCTGGTCATAAAGAAGAAATAATTGATAACAATTCTTCTTTTGTTTTACCTAGTTTGATTTCGATTCTACCCATCATCTCATCTTTTTTGCCCTCTGCAAACATTAGGTCATTGTCTGTTAATATAGCAAATTTTTGCTTAAGTTTACCTTTCTGTTCATCCCAGTTTCCTTTAATTACTTTGGTATTCATAGTATTTTGATTTTAATTTTTAATTGATTTATTACGCTACAAAGGTTCTATTTCCACGGTTAAAAAGCATTACACAATAATTTGTTTAATTTACATGATTCACACATTCTATCATTGTTATGTCTTTTCTATATGACATTCGTCATGTATTTTCATGAACCTCATGTATTTATACTACAAATTTCTTGAAATAGAATTGCTTAGTTGTTGGTTGGATTCATCGTGTTGTGCCGGATGATGACGTTAATAGAATAACAGCTTTGGTTTTTCTATTAATTCCAAATTATTATAAAATGTTTCCTTACAAAAGATGTTTTGTAAACTTTTTGAAGAAAATTATTTTTACCCGTTTGCTATTATATGTATAATTGTCCGGTTCTCTTTTTTTTCAATAGAAGCTGCTATACATTGAATGTCACATAAAATAATTGCTAAATTTATCCGGAAAGCGATTTACAGCATTCACTAAAATACAACCACCCGTAGATAAACCACTGGTAATGGCGCTTCTTATTCTCAAAGCCTCCATTAATTTTACAAGTCGTCGGTAAAAAGGACCCTACTTAGCTTTTCCATTCCATGAGTTGATTTACCAAACCCACGGATATCGTATGCAATTACACGACATACTGTTTTCAGAGAATTTATTTGAGGCTGCCAGGATGACATTTCAAACGGAAATCCGTGAATAAATATAATCGGAATTTCATTTGATCCAAAATCACTTTAACAGGTGTTAGTATTATCTGATTTAATATAAATATCCTTTAACTCTGACAATTTGATTGATTTGACCCATTTTTTGGTTCACGCAGCTTTTGTTTCTACAGGAGTTCGTTTTTGTATTCAGGAATTATGAAAATAGGTTTGTCATAAATTAGAAAATACCGAGTTTTCGGGTTTTCTTCTTGATGGCTTCTATTTCTGACTATTTCATTCGTTTGTTAGTATCACCTTCATTGCCTTTTCTTTCGAAGCATTTCCAAATACCTCATAGGCATGAAGTATTTCATTCAGGTTGAAATGATGGGTAATCAGTTTTTGGGGATCAATTTTCCCCGATGAAACAGTTTTTAACAACATAGGTGTTGTGTTCGCATTTACTAAACCCATAGTTATAGTGATGTTACGGATCCATAGATTTTGAATTTGCAAATCTACACTCTTGCCATGAACACCAATATTCGCAATATGTCCACCAGGCCTCACGATGCTTTGACATATATCGAAAGTGGCTGGTGCACCAACGGCTTCAATTGCTACATCAACACCATCTTTAGTTTCCGATAGTATTCGTTTTACAACATCTTCAGTTCCTGAATTGATGGTATTTGTAGCTCCGAATGCTTTCGCCATTTTTAAACGGTTTTCATCCAAATCAATTATGTATATTTTTGCAGGAGAATAAAATTGTGAGGTAAGTAAAACTGACATGCCAATTGGACCAGCTCCCACAATAGCAATGGTGTCACCAGGTTTTACACATCCATTCAATACACCTATTTCATGACCGGTAGGCAAAATATCACTTAGCATCACCAATGCCTCTTTATCCGCTCCCTTTGGAATCGGGTAGAGGCTATTATCAGCATGTGGAATGCGAACATATTCTGCTTGTGTACCGTTGATGAGGTGACCTAATATCCAGCCTCCATCTTCGCAATGTGCATACATCTGTTTCTTGCAATACTCACATGTGCCGTCTGAAGTGATACAGGATATGATAACTTGGTCTCCTATTTTAAAATTTCTGACTGCTGAGCCAACTTCTTCTATTACACCAACACCTTCATGTCCGAGAGTAGTTCCAGGCTTACACGATGGGGTTTTACCATGTAGTATACCTAAATCGGTTCCACAAATAGTGGTTTTTAAAACCCTAACTAATGCATCCGTTGGCTTTTCGATGCCGGGTTTATCTATTTCTTTCCATTCTATTTTTCCGGGACCACCATACACAAGACCTTTCATGGTTTTTTTATTTTTCTCAGAAGAAACTTTTACCTGAATAGTTTTATTTGGAGCGACTGATGTTGACATTTTGTAGTGATTTATTTGTGACTTGATTTACTCTGTAAAAGTAACCATATTATTACTCAACAGCTTTACACAATTCCTAAATTATGTTACATGATTCACACATTTAAAAAATTAAAACGATTCGTAACCGCCTTTTATAACAGTAGAAATCATTTTAAATCGTTCGTTTGCTTTAATGCTGTTTGGTAGATGTGCAGGAACAATTATACCGTCGCCAGTGTTGAGCATTTTTGAATCTCCGTCAATTACAATTTCGGCTTTCCCTTCAATAATTTGAATAAAAGTATCAAATGGTGAAATTTTTTCGCTAAAGCTTTCACCGGTATCAAAT
>JBBQVM010000052.1:0-14750 GCA_038211525.1 Bacteroidia bacterium | reverse complement strand
TCGGAAAGAATAAACAAATAATCATTGTGTGGATGTTCGAATCGCAATCGTCCTACTGACATAAAATTATTGCCATATAATCCGTATTTTGGATATAGGATTCTCCAGTTAGCAAGTCCATTACCAAATACAGGGTTTTCTGCGGACATAAGAATAGAGTTTCGGGCTAAAAACAATCTATCGTATACACTATTATTATTTTTTGTATTGTCTTTTTCGAAAATCTTGTCGGGGGCTTTCATGTATTCATTTACAGCTTTCCATTTCATGGAAAGTTGTGTATAATCGACCTTTCCGGGAAATAAAAAGAATGCTGAAATTGGAATTGCAAGCAAAATCACCGCTAGGATTAATAAAAATTTCTTCTTGTAAAGAAAATAAAGGCTGGATTTTTTAAAATTTCTACGAAAGTAAAATAAAATTATTACTGAACTTAAAATTGAAATTACAAATGCAAAATAGACGGATGCACTTTGAATGATGACAATGTAGAACAATGAAAATACAGCGGAAAGAACCACCCACCATTTGTGTTTTCCATTGTTTTTTAAAATGGAATAAATGGTAAATGGTAAAGAAATCAATAACGTTTCTGCAAAAAAGTTTTTATTTGAAAGGGTCGAATAAATTTCATTCTTAATAGCAAATTTAGTTCCATTAACAAAAACCTCATTAAGCATGGGTAAAAGTTGGAGGATTGCTAAAATAGAAAACAGCAGAGACGAAACTGAAATTAAGAAGGCTGTTCTGGATATCCCTTCCGGATTTTTTCGAAGTTGATTTGAAAAAATTAGAAGGAATATAAATCCGACCGCTAATTTTGTAAATTCATAAATACCATCTCCCAGGTTAACAGTTTTTATTAGTGAGAGTCCTGCAAAAGCAACAAAAATCCCAAAAGTAATTACTGAAGCAGGTAAATATATTTTCTTTTCTTTTGTTTTACTAAAAACCGAGTAGCCGCAATAAACCGCTAGAAATACCGACATTAAAAGGTAACGAAGTGTGAGTTCCGGATCTTGGCTAATGGGTAGGTAAGCAAGAGGAAGTGCTACAAAAGTAAAAAGGCCAATAAGGACCGGAGCACCTATTTTTTTAACATTCATAATTGTTCTCCGGATTTTAAGATATGAAAGATAGTTATTATCTTTCGCACCTCAGCCATATAGAATTGTAAAAATCATACTTTTTACTGATAATAATTAAAATTCATTAACAAATAAAATCCCGACTATGGAACATTTTGATTTTTTATTGATGTTGAGGAAGTTTAGGTGGTTTTATGCGATTGTTTTTATTGCAGGAACAATAGGAGGAGGAGTTCTGATTTTGGATAAGGTATTGAAATACAGTGGAGAATCAACGTTCTATCTTGCTAATGAGAGCCTGGTAAATCCAACCGTTTTCGGGCAACCCGGAACTGAAGATATTTTACAGGTTAGTCTGGTTCAAGAAAGGGTATATCAATTGGCTTACTCTACTGAAATGATGACTTTCCTGATTAATCAGTTTGATTTGTATAAGCACTACGATATTGATACCACTCAAATGTATTATTTTGAAGAGGCTGTAAAGGAGTTGAACGACAACATTTCATTCAATAAACTTACCACTGATTTATCAAGCATTGTAGTTTACGACAGAAACAATGAAATTGCTGCAGCCATGGCAAACGGATTGGTTTGGAAACTGGATCAACTCAACAAAAAATACCTCATTAATAAGTTACAGGCAAATCTAAATTTTTATGATGCCTTTGTAAACCAATCGGAGCGAACCAGTCGTGAGCAAAACAAAAAATTACAGGAATACATGGAAGTTTTGGGAGAGCAGCGAATAAAAAAGAAGGTCGATAATTCTCCATATCAACCACTTTCTGAAGTAGAGTTTTCTTTGTATGAGGCTGTTGGTAGAATTAAGGATGTTACTACTCAGTTATTAAAATCGCGAAGTCTTTATAACAATGCGCTTACTTCATTACAATCAAAAAATTTGCCATCACTGGTTATTATCAAAAAGGCATTACCTGATATGAAATCAAAGAAAAGATATCTCGCTCTTTTTTCGACTATGTTTGGCTTGATAGTGCTTGCAGCTGTTATAATTTTGATGTACTCTTATTATAGTTACAAAGAGGATTTTAATATAGTGTTTGGAAAATTGCCTATCGTAAAAAAGGAAAATTGAATTTTTGGAAAGAATTAGTTTTAATGAATATATAAGATCAATGAAAAATAGTTTTCAGGTAATGCAAAGTTATTTATAAATATTTTTCAAAACATACACTTGTTTTAACATCTTTATATTGGCCATAATTTGGAATTACCACATAATTATTTTTTTTATAAAGATTTAATGCTTCGGGTTGCTTAATACCGGTTTCAAGAACACATTTCTTATAATTTAATTCCTTCGCCCATTTTTCAAGTTCAAACAATATTATGGAAGCAATTCCTTTTCCTCTTTGTTGAGTGGAAACGTACATCCTCTTTACCTCCATAACATCTGATTCATATTCTTTAATGGCCCCACAACCCACAGCTATATTCTCGGCGTAAGCTACCACCACATATTTAATTTTATCAACCTTATTAAATTGCGCAAAAAACGCATGATCCTCACCATCACGAATTCTTAAATCGGCATCAAGTAGCAAAATCAGACTCAGGAAATCATGATTTTCGGAATTGGTACGAATTGTTTTTATCATGTTTTCCAATCAAATTTATTGAGCGTGAATGAAGATTCACTAAGAAATTATTTTCGTATACGCCAAAAGTATAGAAATAGTCTAGCTTTTTCAAAAAACTAACCATGCTTTTCAACATAAATAATTCCTTTAACACTATCTTTGCGAACTCGCTTACCAAATATGAACCACATCAACGACTCTGAAAGCCGTGAACAAATAATCGGCAAACAGCTTTATGCCTATCAGCAAAAGGCTATTGAGGAGATATTTTCAAAGTTGAAGGATCATCCTAAAAGGTATAACCTTTTGTATCAGTTACCCACCGGAGGCGGAAAAACGGTTATTTTCTCTGAAATTACCCGCCGTTATATCGAAGCTACCGGTAAAAAAGTACTGATTCTTACCCATCGGATCGAACTCTGTGCTCAAACAGCTAAAATGTTGGAGGAATTTGGTGTAAGCAATCTGGTAATTAATAGCGCCGTTAAAGAATTACCACTTCCAAATGATTACATGTGTTTTGTAGCCATGGTGGAAACCCTCAACAACAGGCTGAGAGATAAAATTCTGGATCTGGATAATATCGGGTTAATGATTGTTGATGAGGCCCATTATAATTCTTTCGGAAAATTATTTCGTTTTTATGAAAAAGGTGTTGTTTTAGGAGTCACCGCAACACCTTTAAGTTCGAACATCAACATTCGAATGCGGGATACCTATGATGAATTAATAGTAGGTGAATCTATTTCATCGTTAATTCAATCGGGTTTTCTGGCCAAAGCCACAACGTTTCACTACCAGGTAGGATTAACTTCACTTAAAGTGGGAAGGAGTGGCGATTACACCGTTAGTTCGTCGGAGCGTTTGTACAACAACAACGCCATGCAGGATAAACTGCTTAGTGCCTACAAAGAAAAATGTATTGGTAAAAAAACATTAATATTTAATAATGGAATTGCAACCTCTCAATATGTGTATGCGAGTTTTCAGGATGCAGGTTATGAAATTAAACATCTGGATCATACCTATACCGCTAAAGAAAGAAAAGAAATACTGCAATGGTTTCGTGAAAAACCGGATGCCATTCTTACTTCAGTAAGTATTCTCACAACAGGGTTTGATGAACCAACAGTAGAATGCATAATTCTTAATCGTGCCACCAAATCATTAACACTCTATTTTCAAATGATAGGAAGGGGTTCAAGGGTACTGCCTTATAAAAAAGATTTTTCGGTGGTGGATCTTGGTAACAATCTTAACAGATTCGGTTTGTGGGATGAGCCTGTTAACTGGCCATCCATTTTTGAATCACCGGAATTTTATTTGCAAGGTATTCCTGATGATGAGGCCATCGAACTGAATTATAAGTATGAAATGCCGGAGGAGCTCTGCCAATTGTTCGCTAAATCAACCGACATTCATTTTGATGTGGAAGAGGAACATCGATTGGCTTTGAGCCGTTTCGAACGTCCTAAAGTGGTTATTGAAAATTCTATTCAACAGCACATTCGCATTTGCATGGAAAACGGCAGCAACATTGATGAAGCTCTTCACCTTGCCGATTTATTGAAGGATGAAATTGAATACCGGGTAAGAATATTCACCCGTTGTTTGAGTAAAACGTCTGAGAGTTATGTGAAATGGCTACAAGACGATTACAAGAGATCCTTAAAAGTGAATATCATCAGAGGCTCTCACCATGCATCAGGATTGTATAACGGAGCTGAATAAAATCAGTGTGAAATAATTAATTTCCTTTTCAATGAAGAAGATCTTGAAACGAAATGCAAAATATATGCACCATCTATAAAATTCGCTGTTGAAATTAAATTCTTTCCTGTTTTAAGCTGCTGATTTAATAGTGTTTTTCCAAGCATATCGTAAATCACTAAATTGTAATTTTCTGTTTCTGTTAAGTTGATTTCCAAAAAACTATTTGAGGGATTTGGAAAAATATTGAAAACAGGGGTAAGTGTCAGGTCTTGAATCTCTGTTGATGAATTCGATGTTGCCAGCCATATCGTTATATTCATCAATAATCTTCGGTGATTGCCGGCGGCATCCAGCAGGTATCCATTATATAAAACATCGTTTGGATCACCAGTCCCATCATCGCAAGGAGAACTGTCGCCTAAAGCTGCAATTTTGCCATTTCCATATCTGGCATAGGAGCACATCACGTTACTATTTCCAAAAGTTGAACCGGTTTTATAAATCACACCTTTTACAGTTGCGTTTTGTGTTGGGTTTATGGTGATGGTAGTCCCGCTGCTCCACTTCACTTGAGAAACGTTACCGGCGATTCCGTGTATAATTGAATCACCTGGTAATGATGGGATATTGGAAGTTTTTTGTGAAATATCAACATAATCGAATGTCATTCCGAATGGATGAAGTTGAGTGGAGTTGTTATTCATGAAGTCGTTCCAGATGTGTGGCGAATCCCATCCATCGCCATTTCGGTCAGATAAATCATGATCTGCTATCATGAACAAACCTCCCCCATTTTGAACAAAGTTGATGAGCGCATTTTTTTCAGTTGATGAAAAAATTATATTCGGTTCACACACAATAAATACTTTGTAGTTGCTCAGGTCTTGTGCATTTCCACTATTTCCATAGGTAATCTGACCATTGTACGGAAGGGATTCAACCTGATAATTTTGTTTTGCACAATCAACCCCCCAATAGGACAGCGCCCCATCCCAATACGTTTCGCTGGTTGAACTAATAATTGCCGATTGCGATGGTGAAGGAAACTGTTGCGGATTCGATTCAGTTCCAGTGCCAACCACTGCAGGTCCATTATTAAAACCGATATTTAGAATGTTAGCATCAATAACCCAATCTGCATTGCCAGCCATTTCAGCTTTTGAAGCGTCGAAAAGAATTTTAACGTTCTGCGCATTTAAATTCAAAGAACAAATCACTGTAATAACTAAACAGCAAAAATTTGAGAATCTCATTTTATTTTAAATATGGCAATACTGAATTAATAAATGATGATAAAGCAAATCAATTCATTTGCAAACATCACTAGTTTGAAATTAAATCACCTTTTATAGCATCAATTAAATGGTCAAGTTCTGTTTCTTTGGTGCTAATGTCGCTTTTGCTTTTTAATGGTGTATTAACGCTAACATAAAATTTTATTTTTGGTTCGGTGCCTGATGGTCGTGCAGAGACAACGCAATCGCCTTCAGTAATGAATTGCATCACATTTGATGAGGGTAAATCAATATCAGTCACGTTTCCGGAACTTATATCGGTTGCTTTCGATAATTGATAATCCATAACGCGGATCACTTTTTTTCCACCTAAAGAAACGGGTGGATTTTTTCTGTAGGAATTCATCATTTCCGTTATTTCCTCAGCACCTTTCTTCCCCGATTTAGTAAATGAAATCAATTCTTCTTTATACAAACCAAACTCTTCGTAAATACCAATTAAGGTTTCGTAAAGTGATTTTCCTTGGTTCTTATAATAGGCGGTCATTTCGGCAATCATGGTACATGCAACAACTGCATCTTTATCGCGCACATGATCTCCCACCAGATAACCATAACTTTCTTCAGCACCCGCAATAAATGTTTTCTTTCCTACCAGGGAGGTCATTAATGCTCCGATATATTTAAAACCGGTAAGAACATTATAACATTCAACATTTTTAGAGGCTGCAATTTTATCTATCAGATAAGTGGTAACTATGGTTTTTACAATATACTCATTTCCTTTTATCCATCCTTTTATTTTCCATTGGTTCAAAAGATAGTTAAAAAGCAAAGTGCCTGTTTGATTCCCATTCAATAAAATAAATTCTCCACTATTATTTTTTACTGCAATGCCTACTCTATCGGCATCGGGATCGGTTGCCATTACCAGATCAGCATTAATTTGTTTTGCTTTAGCCAGTCCCATAGTCATGGCTTCTTTTTCTTCAGGGTTAGGATAAATTACAGTTGGAAAATTGCCATCAACAATACATTGCTCCTCCACCAATGTTACATTTGTGAAACCTATTGCTTTTAATGCATCCGGAACAAGGGTAATTCCGGTTCCGTGAATGGGGGAATAAACAATTTTTAAATCGTGTTGCTTTTGAATCGCGTCTGTATTTATGCAAACGGATTTAATTTGATCAATAAACATTTGATCCATTTCGACACCAATGTTCTCAATCAATTCCGGGTTTGCAGTAAAATTTATTTGATCATTGGAGGTGATTTTTTTAACTTCTCCTATAATATTCTTATCGTGCGGAGCAATTATCTGGCCACCATCGTTCCAATATGCTTTGTAGCCACTGTACTCTTTTGGATTGTGGGATGCGGTTAACATTACACCGCTCATACAACCCAATTGACGAATTGCAAAGGAAAGTTCGGGAGTAGGACGTAAGCTTTCAAATGCGTATACATAAATCCCATTTGCTGAAAAAACATCAGCTACTACTTTTGAAAATTCTTTAGCGTTGTTTCGGTTATCGTGAGCAATTGCAACTTTTATTTTTTCGTTTGGAAATACTTTTTTTAAATAGTTACTTAATCCCTGGGTAGCAGCAGCAATGGTATATCTGTTCACCCTGTTGGTTCCCACACCCATTATTCCTCTAAGTCCACCTGTTCCAAAATCCAAGTCCTTGTAAAAAGCATCCGTTAATTCTTCCGTTTCATTTGCATCGACCATTTTTCTGAGTGATGATTTTGTTTGTTCATCGTAGTCGCCTACTAGCCACGTATTCACGCGATCTGCTATATTTTTTTCAAGATTACTCATAGGAAGAAATTATTAAATCGGTTTTGGAACTTTTATTTATCCCGCAAAGGGCTTGCCGGTGGAATAAAGTACTGTTGCCACAAAAATAATAATTTTCTCTTTCTCTTTTTAAGAAAAGGGAGAATGAGCTAATTTGCTTTAGAGGAACTGAAAGCAGGAGAGTTGGCATTTATTAGAATTGACTAATTGTGCTATTCATTTAGTGCATTTTTAGTTAATTTAAAGTAATTTTGAAATTATGTTAAAAGCTAGCAACATGAAAATACTTAAACCAATCCCTTTTCTTATGATTTTGACACTGTTTGCTTGTAAAACTAACCCTCTTCCAACTGTTACTGATGTAAATGTAGAGCGGTATATGGGAACTTGGTACGAAATAGCCTCATTCCAAACAACTTTTCAAAAAGGGTGTGAATGTACCAAAGCTGAATATAAGTTGTCGCAAGATAAATCGTTTATCGAAGTATTTAATAGCTGCATAAAAAAGGGGAAACCCTCCAATATTTTGGGAAAAGCATTTCCGGTGGAGGGTTCTGGTAATGCCAAGTTAAAAGTTCAGTTTTTCTGGCCATTTAAAGGAGATTATTATATTATTGATTTGGCTCCCGATTATTCCTATGCAATGGTTGGCCACCCCAATCGCGATTATCTTTGGATACTTTGTCGAAATCCGGTGATGGAAGATTCCGTATTTCAGAAACTGGTTTTGAAAGCCAAAGCACTAGGATTTGACACCTCAAAACTATTGCTTACTGTACAGAAGTGCGATAGTATTAAGTAATTAATTTTGATAGCCGATGTGTATTTACATTGCAGTTCATACGCATCAATTTAATCAGGAACTGAACCAGGTTAGCACTCCCCATTCGGTAAAAAAACCAATTAAAAAACCAACGTAAATTTGTTTTGGTGAATGAGCTCCTAAAATTAATCTGGCTGTGCCAAGTAATCCTGAAATAAATACGGTAACAGTTACCATCATCACCAAATTGGCATTTAATATTTGCGACAATCCAAAAAGCATTCCGGTTAATCCCCCAATACCAATCATGTGAATACTCACTTTCCAGCGAAAGCTTAGCAGCCATGCAATAAAAATAGTAATAGTAGCCCCTAACACCATTAAACTTAGGATTCGTGGAACGGGTAGCTGCTTAAGTAAATAAAAGCAGATCATGTATAAAATTGCAGTTGAAATAAATGGAATCCTCCGCTCATCAATTGTCTCCATTTCCAGAGATTTAATAAGCCCCTTTTGCAATAATAAAATCGCTATCAATACTGGAATGGCACCGGTAGTAATAAATACCAATGTAATAATTATTCGTTGAACTTGGGGAGAAATGCTGTATGCAATATAGGTGTTAAGGTTCATCACTAATACCACGGCAAAAAATGGCATTAGTAAAGGATGTAGCAGATAAGATAAAAACTTAGCTAGTGATTTTGGCATTTTTGTTCCCGTAAATTTAAATTGGAAATAGCGTTATAAATATAAATTTATTTACAACTCTTTTCTTAACCGGGCAACAGGGATCCCAAGTTGTTCACGATATTTAGCAATGGTTCGTCTTGCGATGTTGTAACCTTTGTCATTGAGTAATTTCATTAACTTCTCATCAGGCAACGGTTTCTTTTTATCCTCGTTACCTATATAATCACTCAATATTTTTTTCACTTCTCTGCTTGATACTTCTTCACCACTATCAGTAGAAAGCGCTTCCGAAAAAAAACTTTTTAATAGAAAGGTGCCAAACGGTGTTTGTACATACTTACTGTTAGCCACCCTTGATATGGTAGAGATATCCAACAGCACAATGTCGGCTATATCTTTCAGTATCATAGGTTTTAATTTTTTCTCATCGCCTTCCAGAAAATATTCTTTCTGATAATTCATAATAGCATCCATGGTACGGATGAGCGTGATTTGGCGCTGACGGATTGCATCGATAAACCATTTTGCAGCATCCAGTTTTTGTTTCACAAACATTACTGCATCACGACTTGATTTAGTCGCTTTGGCGTCTTTAGAATAGGCCTCCAGCATCTCGCTATATTGCCGGCTTATTCTTAAATCGGGTGCATTACGAGCGTTTAATGACAACTCTAAAATTCCGTCGGTATTTGAAATAATAAAATCGGGAACAATGTGTTGCGACGAACGGGGTTCATCAGAATAACTTCCGCCGGGCCTAGGATTCAGATGCAGAATTTCATGAATGGCAAGCTTTAATTCGTCCTCAGTTATATCCAATGACTTCTCGATTTTCTCATAATGTTTTTTCGAAAATTCATCCATATAATCTGACAAAATAGTGCGGGCATGAACCAATTCAGGAGAGGTTTCAAGTTTGCGGTCAAGTTGAATTAACAAACATTCTTGTAAATCGCGCGCACCTACACCGGGAGGGTCGAAGGTTTGAATAACTTTAAGCACCTCCAAAATTTCTTCTTCTGTAGTTTCTATGTTCTGTGAAAAAGCCAAATCATCAACTATTGCCTTTACTTCGCGTCGAAGGTAACCGTCATCATCAAGACTTCCGATAAGGTGCGTTGCAATTAAGTATTGTTTATCATCAAAATCACACATTCCTAATTGACTCAACAATAATTCATGAAATGTATTTCCAACGCTTAATGGAATTTCATTTCGTTCATCATCCGGTGATGTATTATTTGCATTCAGTTTATAATAGGGTTCGTCATCCTGAATGTATTCCGAAATATCAAAATCTTCGCGTTCATTTTCTTTATGTTCGCCACTCTCATCAAATTGATCTTCGGAATCAGATGTTTCATCTTGTTCCTCATCGAGTGAGGAAAGATCATCCTCTTCTTCACCTTCTTCTAAAGCAGGATTAATTTCGAGTTCTTCTTTTATTCGTTGCTCCAGTGCAATTGTAGGCACCTGAAGCAGTTTCATAAGTTGAATCTGCTGTGGTGACAGCTTTTGCAGAAGTTTTTGTTGTAGTGATTGTTTTAACATAACGGAGCCTCAAAAGGTGAGAAAATAATTTTAGAATTCAGCGTTCAAAGGAGCACGTGGGAAAGGAATTACATCCCTGATATTTGCCATGCCTGTAATGAACAAAATCAGCCTTTCAAAACCCAGGCCAAACCCTGAATGAGGAACTGTTCCGAACTTGCGGGTTTCGAGGTACCACCAAAGGCTCTCTTCGTGAATTCCCATATCTGCTATTCGTTGTTTCAATTTATCGTAATCTTCTTCACGTTGCGAGCCACCTACAATTTCACCTATCCCGGGAAACAATACATCCATCGCACGAACCGTTTTTCCATCCTCGTTTTGTTTCATATAAAACGCTTTGATGTCTTTAGGGTAATTGTAAAGTATAACAGGACATTTAAAATGTTTTTCAACCAAATAACGCTCATGCTCTGATTGAAGATCGGTTCCCCAATCGACCTTATATTCAAATTTAGCTGTTGAATTTTTAAGTATTTCAACTGCTTCAGTATAGGTTAATCTGATGAAGGCATGCTCCAACGTACTATTCAAACGTGAAATTAATTCATTATCGTACATTTTGTTGAGAAACTCCAGATCATCCTTACAATTTTCAAGTGCATAGGTAACCAGGTACTTTAACATATCCTCAACAAGGTCCATGTTATCATCAAGTTCATAAAAGGCCATTTCAGGTTCAATCATCCAGAACTCAGCTAAATGGCGAGCTGTATTAGAGTTCTCGGCTCTGAAGGTTGGTCCGAAAGTATAAACTTGTCCAAGTGCAAGTGCGCCCAACTCACCTTCTAACTGACCACTTACAGTAAGGTTAGTTTCTTTGCCAAAAAAATCTTCTTTATAGTTTAGGGTGCCATCCTCATTTTTAGGGGGATTAGCAATATCCATTGTGGTTACTTTGAACATAGCACCGGCGCCTTCGGCATCTGATCCGGTTATAATAGGAGTGTGTAAATAGTAAAAATTGCGATCGTTAAAATAGTTGTGAATCGCAAAAGCCATTGCATGACGGATTCTAAAAACGGCTCCAAAAGTATTGGTACGAGGACGAAGGTGAGCTATTTCACGAAGAAATTCGAGGGTGTGACCCTTCTTTTGCAATGGATAGGTGTCAGGATCGGCGGAACCATAAACTTCAATTTGAGTAGCCTGTATTTCTACTGGTTGGCCGGAGCCTTGTGAAGCAACCAATTTCCCTGTGACAGATAAGGAGGATCCTGTGTTTATTTTTTTCAAGAGCTCTTCCGGAAACGCATTCGGATCGGCAACAATCTGGATATTATGAATGGTACTGCCATCATTAACAGCGATAAAAATCACATTTTTATTCCCACGACGGGTTCTGACCCAACCCTTCACATTCACATCCTGATTTTCGGGAGAAATTGGTAATAGTTTACTAATAAGTATTCTTTTCATTCTAAATTAAAATTAACAACTAAAGGCAATTTGCAAAATTCGTCTATTTGAATTAATAAGGCAAACGAAGTTGGGACTATTCAAAAATAAAAAAGGCTGCCCCTGAAGAGGCAGCCTTTTTTATTAGTTGTTAGTTAATTATTTCGCAACCGATACTGATTTTACTATTGCTGCTTCGTCAGTGATGATTTTCACACTGTAATTTCCGTTAGCAACAGTTGAAAGATCAACGGTAAATTGTCCACCTAAAGTTTTGCCATAAGAGTTAGAGCTAATTTGCTGTCCAACTGCATTATAAACAATAACCTGAAGATTTTCTTCCTTAGTAAAGCTAGCATCAATAGTTACAATACCCGAAGTAAGGGTTGGATATACTTTAACTGCTTTGTCAAGTAAAGACTCAGCAATTGAAGTTGTAACATTCATATTGATATCATCAATATAAAGGTCGTTTCCATAATTTGAAGTTGCCTTGAATTTTATAAGTACTTCAGCTTGACCAAGGTAAGAAGTAAGGTCTATGGTTTCAGCTCTCCACTGTGAAGCAGTAGGCACAAAAAGGGTTGTTATTCCACCTGGTGAAGTAGAAAGAACAGAACCTGCTTTATTGAATAAAGAAGTCCATGAACTTCCGCAATTTGTTGAAACTAAAACTTCAAGTCTATCATTTTCAGCAGCATATTGTTTGTAAGCCACATTAAAATCTAGAGACGCAGTGCCTGTAAATCCTTGCATATCAATCTTTTTAACAAATAACTCATCAATACGACCATTGGTACTATTGAAAAAGTCCATTCTCGCAGATTGTGTGGAGTTACCGAATCCACCTGCAGCAGTTGTTCTTGTCCAACCAATTCCATCGGCATTATTATCATTAATGATCCAATCTGTTGGAGGGAAAGTAGCAGCAGTAAAACCTTCAACAACTGGAGGTAATGCAGCATTTATAGAGAAGGAGAAGCTTTTTGTATAGTTGTTGTTAACCGGTGAAATATCAACACCTGCATCTAGGTCACTGGTGAAAATATTCAAAGTATGTGTTCCATTTCCAGCTGTCAGGTTGTTTAATGTAACCTGTGCAGTAGCATTTTGAGCTAATGAACCGGTCCAAGCTTGAGAAACAACTGCGCCGCCATCAATCTGATAATTAACGTTGCAAGAAGAAATTGTAGTAGCGTTGTTGTTTTTTAAAGTTATCACAGGACTAAATGAACCTGCACAAATTAGTGTAGGAATACCAGTAACAGTTGAAATTTGCATATCAACTGCAGGTAATCCACCGATTGGTGAGGAATAAGCCGCCTGCTGAACAGCCTTGGTAGTGTTGTCCTGGATAAAGAGAACAGCAGCTAACTGATTGAGGTTGTACACATACCAAGGGATATTAACTGTTAATGAAACCGATTGAGTTGCTCCGGTTGAAACAGCAGTTACTGCAGTTCCTTGATCATCTGGAACCATTTTCTTCATTACGCCATAAAAAGTAAGCTCACCATTAGATCCTGGTGCAGATGTAAAATCAATTTGACGCTCTATCATAGCTGTTTGAAGCACTAAAGCGCCGCTGGTAGCACCAGTACAAGTGATATCTGCATTGATAGTCATTTGTGTATAAGAAGCATTGAAGCTATGCGTAGCACTAATAGTATAAGGTGAAGACACTGTGTTATAACGGTTATCAACAAAAGCCTGAGAAACACCACTTGGGGCACCTGCATACGCAGTTCCGTCAACACGTGCATTTGGCACACCTGTTACAGAATAATAAGCAACACGTGTGTTTACTTCAGATTTATTTTGGTTGTACATTGGATCAAAACCCGGCCACCAAACCTGATATTTCAAACCAATTATCTTGGTTTCGTTAGCATTCAACACTGCGTTGAAGGCTGGGTTTTGAGCAGCACAAGGAGCACATGACGCCTGAGTAAATTCTTCAGCAAGAATATATCTCTGCGATTGAGCCAGGGCCGATCCAGCAAATAATGTCAGCGATAAAGCTGCAATAGAGTAGATTTTTTTCATGACTTAAGTTAGATTTTTAGATTTTATGATTAGCGAAGGTATTACTTTTTTGGATTCAGTGGCACACATTATATAGTAATTTTATTGTAATTTTCTCATAAATTAATGCATATTAGTGGTTGTTTAATGGTTGGAGGGGTTGTTTTTGTCAAAAAAAAGTCTTTTCTTTACCGTTCGTATCTTCAACTAATTGATAGGAAATGAAAAAACTCTACTTATTTATAGCTCTTATTTTAACAGGTCTTGCGGGTAACTCTCAGAGCCTTACAGCAACCGGTCTTGGTGTTTTTGGTGATCCCTTGTTTTTTATGGAAGCCCATGCCACTATTACCAACGTTGGAAGCGCATCTAAAGATGTAATTGTTCAACGTACTGTCAATAATCTTTATCCAGGCCATAACAGTTATTTCTGTTGGGTTCAGTGTTATGGAGCGCAAACTTCTATTGCACCTGATAATATTACTCTTGCTCCGGGCGCTAGTACCGATGTATTCAGAGGCGACCTCGAAACAAATTCTATCTCAGGAATTAGTGTCGTTTCCTATTGTTTCTTTGACGTGAACAATCCTTCTGATTCGGTTTGTGCTGAATTTATTTATGATGCTACTACCGGTATTGCAGAAGTTGCTTCAGGTAAAAACTTCATCTCTAAACCTTATCCTAATCCGGCCTCTTCGTCAACTAATTTCTACATTAATGTTTTGAAAGGTTCAAAAAATGCGCATCTTAAGTTTTTTAATATGCTTGGCGCTGAAGTAAAAGATATCGCAGTTACTGAAAATAGAAACTCACTTAAAGTAAATGTCAGTGACCTTAAATCAGGTATTTATTTTTATTCACTTATAGTGGATG
>JBBQVM010000051.1:0-14776 GCA_038211525.1 Bacteroidia bacterium | reverse complement strand
ACGAGAGCCGGGATTAGGGGCAGCGGCGGCCGGTGCGGCAGGGGCAGGGGCAGCGGCAGCATTCATTACATCTGCTTTAGTAATTCTTCCATCTTTCCCTGTTGGCGAAATCTGTTCTTTAGCAACATTACCTTCGCGCATCATTTTGTCTGCAGCCGGTGAAGGTACGCCCGATGCATAATTCTGCTCGGCTGCTTTAGGCTTTTCAGCCGGAGTAGAGTTTTTAGTTTCTTTTTTCTCTTCAACAGGCTTTGCTTTTGCAGGAGCTTTTGCGTCGCCGTCAATAGTACACACTACAGTACCTACAGGAATGGTTTCACCTGCCTGCACTTTTATCGATAACACACCACTCTCTTCGGCTGCAATTGTTAGGGTTGCCTTGTCGGAATCGATCTCAGCCAGCTCCTCATCTTTCTCAACATAATCACCATCTTTTTTTAACCAGTTAGCAATTTGTACTTCTGTGATTGATTCACCGGGAGAGGGAACTTTTATTTCTTTTATCATAATTTAGTTAGTTAATGTGGTGATGTGAAAATTTGATAATTGGCAAAGTGAGTAAAGATCCGCAATTCGTATATTTGTTGCTTACTAAACCCATTCATAATTCGTACATTCGTATTCATTCGTAATTCGTAGCTATTTTTGAAGTTGTTTTTTCTGATCAACCAAATCTTTCTCATTCACCGAGAACGTTTTCACAAGTATTTCCTGTTGTTCTTTATCGTGTTGTGCGTGAGAACCGGTGGCCGGGCTTGCGCTTTCAGGACGCGAAATAATGTTCATGGTACGACCTTTCCAGATACGCAGAATGAAATTCCATGACCCCATATTCTCCGGTTCTTCCTGCACCCACACTAAGTCTTTTACATTTTTATACGACTTAATAATATCATCCACTTGTTGAAACGGAAATGGATACAATTGTTCTATTCGAACAATGGCCACATCTTTGAATCCATTTTTCTCACGATGCTCCAGTAAATCATAGTAGAGCTTACCATTGCAAAAAGCGATACGGCGTACTTCATCTTTATTTTCAAGTACATCATCTATAACTTCCTTAAAGCTACCAGTTACAAATTCGTTAATATCGGAAACACATTTAGGATGACGTAACAAACTTTTAGGAGTGAGCGCGATGAGTGGCTTTCTGAATTTGCGATGCATTTGTCGGCGCAACACGTGAAAGAAATTGGCAGGAGTAGTGCAATTCACCACCTGCATATTACTTTCGGCACACAGATTTAAGAAACGCTCCAGTCGCGAACTCGAATGCTCTGCACCTTGTCCTTCGTAACCATGAGGCAGTAACATCACCAATCCGTTCATTCGTTTCCATTTATCTTCCGCACTACTGATGTATTGATCGATTATTATTTGAGCGCCGTTTGCAAAATCACCAAACTGCGCTTCCCAAATAGTAAGCGTATGTGGAGCAGATAAACTAAAGCCGTACTCAAAACCCACCACAGCATATTCTGAAAGCAATGAATTATAAATAGCAAATGGAGCTTGTCCGGTTTTAATATTATTGAGTGGTGTGTACTGCTCTTCGGAATCCTCTACTCTAAGTACAGCATGGCGGTGCGAAAAAGTTCCGCGTTCCACATCCTGACCACTCAAACGAACAGGGTAGCCTTCTAATAGCAGCGTACTATAGGCAAGCAACTCACCCATTGCCCAATCAAGCCGTTTACCATCTTCAATCATCGACTTACGTTCAGTGAATAAACGTTTTGTTTTACTGAAGAAGGGTTTATCAGCAGGCAAAGTAGTAATTGCAGCGCCAATTTCGAGCAATATTTTTTTGGCTACACCGGTTTCGGGAGAAGGAAATAAATCTTCGGGCTTGGCGAATTGTAATCCACTCCAGTTGCCTTCTGACTGGCGAATGAATTTCGTTTTTTGTTGAGTTTTAGAAGCGTCGAGTTGTTGTTGCAACATCTCACGGAATGTTTTCTCCATTTCACGGGCGAGATTTGCTTCTATGTCACCTTGTTCTAATAATTTTTCGTTATAAATTTCGCGAGCACTTGGGTGACTGGCAATTGCTTTATACAACAACGGTTGCGTGAAGCGCGGTTCATCACCTTCGTTATGACCATATTTACGGTAACACAGCAAATCGATAAACACATCACGATGAAATTTCTGTCGGTATTCCATTGCAAGTTGAATGGTATAAACTAATGCTTCCACATCATCGCCATTCACATGAAAAACAGGAGACAGTGTAACTTTGGCAATATCGGTGCAATAGGTGGATGAACGTGCATCCATATAATTGGTAGTAAAACCAATCTGGTTATTCACCACAATATGAATTGTTCCACCGGTTCCATAACCTTTTAGTTGCGACATTTGAATTACCTCATACACGACACCCTGCGCGGCAACTGCTGCATCGCCATGAATGAGTAATGGAGCAATTTGATCAACTGTTCCGCCTTCGGTATTATCAATTTTTGCTCTTACAATTCCCTGCACAACAGGATCAACAGCTTCGAGGTGTGAAGGGTTAGGAGTTAGACTAAGATGAATTTTTTTACCATTCATAGTCTCCACATCACCTGAAAATCCGAGATGATATTTCACATCACCATCAAAAGCATTATCTTCAAATTCTTTTCCTTCAAATTCAGTAAATATATCTTCGTAAGTTTTGTTAAGAATGTTGGCAAGCACGTTTAGTCTGCCACGATGAGCCATACCGATTACAAATTCTTTAATTCCCAATTCAGCACCGGAATCAATTACAGCATCAATGGCAGGAATTAGCGTTTCAGCTCCTTCAAGAGAAAATCGTTTTTGTCCGGCGAATTTAACATGTAAAAAGTTTTCAAATGCCAGTGCTTCATTCAATTTTCCAAGAATTCTCTTTTTGCGCTCAATGGTAAAGGAGGGTTTATTCTGAACCTTCTCCATTTTTTTTTCTAACCACTCAATAATTTCCGGACTACGAATATATTTGTATTCAGCACCCACCGACTCACAATAGGTTTGATCAAGATGAGTGATGATGCTTTTTAATGTTGCAGGGCCAATGCCGATTTCATTACCGGCAACAAAAACAGTTTCGAGATCGGAGTTAGAAAGTCCGAAATTTTCAATGTCATTAGTAGGATAATATTTTCTGCGTTCGCGAACGGGATTTGTTTTGGTGAAAAGATGGCCGCGGGTGCGATAACCATTTATCAGCGCAAGCACATTAAATTCTTTTTGAACATTCCCGGGAATAACTGTTGCGCCGGACTGTTCATAATTTTTTCGGGCAAATTCAAAGCCTTCAAAAAATTTTGTCCAACCCTCTTCAAGTCCTTCAGGATTTTTAATATACTGGTTGTAAAGTCCTTCAATTGCTGAAGGATCTGCATTTCCAAGATAGGAATAGGGATCCATTAATTTATTTAATAGTTGAATACAAAGATATTAATTGTGAAGCAAACTTGCTCCAATCAAATTAGGAATAACGGTTAAATAACAGTTAATGTTAAGGAAACACCAGTCCTTGAAAAGAGTTTACATCTACCAAGGGTAAATTTGAACTATAGGTACGGTTAATAGCTCTTAAAAATTCATTTGCGATTAATGCATATCCTTTCTGATTAGGATAAAAGCCATCGGATGAAAAAACACTGTAATCGAGGTAACCGGTTGTTAGTTTAACACCATTAAAAACAATACCTTGTTTGAATGTTTTGAAGAGTGCATTTAAATCCGCAAGAGCGATACCACGCGATGCTGCTTCATTGGCAATAATGGAGTTGTAAGCAACAACAGCATTTTCAATTTTAACAGCCTCTGCTCTGGTGATGATAAACCTTTCAGGGATTGGAATAATAGTACCCCATTTGTAACATTTTATTGAATCGGCAGGGATAGAAAGCAAAATGTATTCACCATTTTGAATTTGTCGACGACCCGAGGGCTCATTTACATCAGCAATAACAAACGCATTGTAACCGGCACCGAATGAAATAGAGGGATCAACCGTTGAATATTGATACGTGAGATCGGCAGCAGTCGCAGCATCGAGATACAATCCATTCCAGGGCACTGCAGTAAAATAGGGAATGGTATTGAGTGATGGAATATTACCAACAACTGAACCTGCATTTTGAACGGTGAGTTGCGACATGAGGTCGGTGAAAATAGTTCCAAACATGGCGGGTGTGGTGATGGTATCTTCACTTTCTTCTCCTCCTCTGCGCGCATAATTATAGATGTCTTCAATTCCAATCAAAACACTGGTGAAAGTAGGGTTCAACAACAACGCATCACCGGTGATGGTAGAAGTGGAAGGGTTACTTGCAAACCGGGCATAGAGTGGGTTTCCAAGAAATAAACTTGGATCACCATAAGTTTGACTCCCTAAATCACGAATTCTTGCTCCCGGAACAGCAACATTATTAAAAGGTATTGCACTGCTGATTGCAGTATAATTAGAGATATCGCCGCTTGCATATTCAGCATTGGCAGTAATAGTTAAATCTGTACTACAGGGATCGGGAGAAAGTCGGAGTACATATTTTGAATTTCCTTTCATTCCGATTCCTCTACCGGGATTCACCAATGGCTGCAAAAATCCACCTCCACCTGCAACAGTAAAACGGCTTGCAATAATTGCAGGGATACTATTTGATTGTGCTTCGAGATATAATGCATTGTCGGAATAACCTGCCATGAAACTACTTCCTATTGCAACAAAACGGGTAAAGTCCGCATTGCCATTATTGTAATTTATTTCGTCGAAAGTAGTGGTACAACTATTTAGAAAAGTTAGGGTAAGTAACGCCAGTACTATATTTTTGAATTGGTTATTTCGCTTCATATCAGAATTCGTAATTCAATGTTAAACCAAAAATATTTTTCAAACTTTTATAGTTACCTGAAAAATTAAGCTCACTATTTTTCACTTCACGTTCCTTATAATTTTCCAGCATGTAAGCGAGATCAAGTTTAAGGTGCTCACTTAATTTTACGGAACCTCCTCCTGAAATAACAAATTTTTGAGCATCGGGATTTTCGGGAGAAAGGTAGTCATCGGGCACCGGAGAGGTGTCGTAGGCGCCTCCCACACGAAGTTCGATCTTATCACTTACTGCAATTTGAACCCCCATCCGCAAAGCAAACGTATTTTTATAAAATTCTCCTCTGCTAAAATCTAATCCGGGTTGATCTTTAAAAGTAAATTGTAACGAATCAAATGATTTCCAGGTAGTATAATTTATTTCTCCACTAAGGAGTAACTCACGGGTTAATTTAACTGCAACCCCGAACGATGTTACTGAAGGAAGTTTATATGAAGTAGAAAACGTTGTTGACGACGGGAAATTAGTTTCTAACGACTGAGGCACATTGGAAAAGTTTACAGCTCCATCTTTCACCTTCATGGTAACGGCTGAACGATAAGTTAAACCCATTCTGAAATTTTCATTTGGCTTAAGATAAAGTGCTATGTTAACACCAAACCCGGTTGAGTTACCATTCAACTCCTGCGCTAGTTCACCTGAATTGGAATTATAGGAAATGGCACTTGAATGAATCGTTTTTCCAAATGCAACTATTGGCCCTCCTCCTACACTAAAGGATTTTGAAAACATAAAACTGATAGCAGGCTGTACATAAGTTGCTGCTATTTTATTTTCACGAACAATATATCTTCCGGTCCAGTTATCATCCCAAACACTTCGCAAACAAAAGGGAGTATTTACACTTATACCAACGGCCGCTTTTTCGCTCAACATTCCAACCCCATAAACATGCGGATGTACGGCCAATTTATTGGTCATTTCTGAGTTTCCCATATACGGACTCAGATAGGAGGATGAATTGAGTGTGAAAGAAGCTCCTAATGAAATTTGAGAAAATTCAAGAAACGACATTGCAGCCGGATTGTAAAAAGCGGTAGAAGCATCCGAGCCAATTGCTGTGAAAGTTCCACCCATGGAGGCAGCTTTCATACTCAATGGGGTATTTTCAAACCCTCCTCCTATGGCAGTTCCGGCAAGAAAAAACAACATCACCAGGATGCGAATAGTTTTCATCGTACAATTTTTATACATGAGGCAAATTTAGGGCGGCAAGAGTTGCGGTCACAGGTTAAAGATAAATGTTAATACTGAGTTTTGAACAAATTTAAGTTCAACAATATTTCAAATTCAATTCGCAATAAACCAATTTAGGGTCCACCATTTTGGTTAAATTTGCAGTCTCTTTTTACTACTATGAACACAAACACCACTCAACTTCCTCACTACGATATTATAGTATTGGGAGGTGGAATAGTTGGCCTGGCCAGCGCTTATAAGATCAATCTTCGGTTTCCCGACCTAAAGATACTTGTTTTAGAAAAAGAAAACCAAGTCGCGGCCCATCAAACAGGACATAACTCAGGGGTTATTCACTCGGGTATGTACTATAAACCAGGTAGTTACAAGGCAAAAAATTGTGTTGACGGGCGACGTGAATTAGTTCAATTTGCCAAAGAGCATAAAATTGCCCACGATATTTGCGGGAAAGTAGTTGTGGCAACCAACAGCTCCGAGCTTCCACATCTTAACAAAGTGTTTAACAATGGTTTACAAAATGGCGTGGAAGGAATTCGCAAAATTACCACCCGTGAAATTCAGGAAATTGAGCCTTTTTGTGTGGGAATAGA
This sequence comes from Bacteroidia bacterium, assembly GCA_038211525.1. GTDB lineage: Bacteria > Bacteroidota > Bacteroidia > AKYH767-A > OLB10 > JADKJB01. The sequence continues at coordinate 8,112 of JBBQVM010000051.1, read as the reverse complement.
GGGCATTCATGTCCCTTGCACCGGAATAATTGACTATGCCGAAGTGTCGAGGAAATATGTAGAGCTCATTGCCCGCAAATTCCACGGAAGTGCCGTTTTGACCGGACATGAGGTCACAGGGTTTGAAAAGGGCGAACATACTACTACTGTGCGAACTCCGCGAGGGAATTTTACTGCCCGTTACCTGATTAGTTGCACGGGATTACAATGCGATCGTATTGCGAAAAAAGAGGGAGTAGCTCCCGGAATGCAGATAGTTGGATTCCGTGGCGATTACTTTGACCTTTCGGAAAAGGGAATGAATAAAGTTAAGAATTTGATATACCCTGTCCCTAATCCGGAGTTCCCTTTTTTGGGAGTTCACTTTACCAGGATGATTCATGGTGGTGTGGAGTGTGGGCCGAATGCCGTTTTTACTTTTAAAAGAGAGGGCTATGGCAAAACCGATTTTAATTTGAAAGATACTGTTGAGGCCCTGACTTATGTAGGAACTTGGAAATTATTTTATAAGCATTGGCGATTCGGTTTGGATGAATACAAACGTGCCTTTTCGAAACGACTTTTCCTCAATAGGCTGCGTCATTTAATTCCTTCTTTAGAAATGGACGATATTGTACCGGGCCGTGCAGGAGTTCGGGCTATGGCATTGGCACCGGATGGGGAGATGATTGACGATTTTAAAATTGAACGTCATGGAAATGCACTGCATGTTTTGAATGCCCCTTCTCCCGCAGCAACAGCTTCACTTGCTATTGGTACTGCTGTTTGTGAAATGGCGGTGGAGCAGTTTTCACTTTCGTGAGATGGGTGAATGGGTCAAATATTTTTTGTGAAAAACCCATCTCGTACATAATCTACAAAATCCTGATTTAGTATATTACTCATGTTTTCGGATTGAAAAGCAGGTTCTATCTAACCTTGGTGGGTTTTGAGGGTCGTAGCCCCATGCCGAGGCAATGAGGTAAGCAGCAGCAGCCCATCTTTCTTCCGGAGTTTTTGACATCCAATAAGAACGATTTTTCCCGGATTCATTAAAAGTCTGGATTTTAAATGCCGTACGGTCTAATCGATACATGATTTAAAGATTTACAGTAATTTATTCATTCAAAGGAGTTATCTGCTCAAAAATGAATTTGTTTACAAAGTTAAACCTTTAAGTTTTATATCCCAAAAATTTGCTAAGATTCAAAAAATGTTTATTTTTGGTAAAATCATCCTAAAAATTCTATTCTATGAAAAACTTTTATTTTGTCATTTTTATGTTGCTTTCAACAATTAGCCTCTCTCAAACTAGCTATAAAATGAAAGTGGATACCTCCATACGAGTTTATAATTCTAATGCAAAAATAATAAGTTGTGTTGATGGAGGAATTGCCATTGGTGCCCTACAACAACTAAATTCTGATTTCGTTAGCTTTATTTATAAAATGGACGCCAATGGAAATTATTTGTGGTCGAAGCACTATGATCAAAATATACCGGATTTTGTATGGAACAATGCGATTCAAATAAAAGCAACCAGCGATTCCGGATTTTATTTTCTCACGCAAGCTGAATTGGATATGTTTGGTTGGTTCAGTACTCCGCAGTTGCAAAAAATTAATAAGGACGGGGTGGTTACTAGCACTGTAAAAACTTCCGCTACCGGCAGTTGGGGTAATGACCTTTATTTATCAGCTGTTGAAAAATATAATAACAATTTATATGGCTGGGGAGCAACTTCATCTTATGATCCTATCAATGACGAGCCATGTTGCTTTTCAGGGTATTCATTTAAGTTTGATACAACATTAAATTTATTAAGAAGATGGAGTACTAATTTTTTATTGTATGACTCTTTGGACATACCTTTCTTTGCGTATCCTACTCAAGATTCAAATTATATTTGGAATGGATTTAACTTATACGATTCCTCCGGATATCAGTTTTCAACAATACAATATGATATAGATTCAAATCAAGCATTTAATTATCCACCAAGGGCCTATTGTCAGGATAATAGTAATTTTTATTTCCTGGAGACGGTTTCATTCAATTCTATTCGTAAGGCTTGCCTCCATAAAACCGATAAGCACTTTAATACTGTATTTTCGATTGTATTGGATACTTCAAATAATTTGTATCCTCTTAATCTGTGGGGAAATATTGAAATGGATAAAGGTCAAAATGGAAACATATTCATTTCAACATTAGTTTATAACGGAAATTCAAACAAATTGCCTTACATGATGGAAATTGATACTTCAGGTTCTATTATTCATTCTTGGCAAGGCGATGGTGCTGACAGTTTATTTTATGACACTGCAGTGGACACTATATCAGGAAGTGTTTTGTTTGTAAGTCATCTTACACCTTTGCCTAATACCTCACTTGCATTTCAAAGAGAATTTCTTTCCTCGCCCTCGTGTGGATTTATTCCGGTAACTATAAATACATTTCCCATCACTATTACAGATTCAATTTTTATGACCTCCGATACTTTGGCAGAAGGAGTGTATCCAATTGTTACACATAGCACTGTTCCTGAAGTTAGTTTTACTAGTTTAACACCTACACCCATTTGTGGAGTCCTTTCAGGCAACCAGGAACCGGAGCAAACTAAAAGTTGTATTGCTACCCTATATCCCAATCCGGCCAACGACAAATTAAGTATTTCATTCCATTGCGATTTAGTTCAGAATGCGGAGGTGAAAATTTACAATATTCTTGGTGATGAAGTTTTAAGAAAAAAAATAGCTGTTTCATCCGGTGAGAAGAAAATTGATGTAAGAGATTTTCCTGCCGGAATTTATTTAGTAAAAATTTTAACTACAGATGGAAACGTTTTCAACAATAAAATTATTATTCAAAAATAATGTTGACGAAAATTAGTTTGACAAATTTTGTTGACAGAATAGTCGCAAAAATTAGAAATCGTTTTTAAAAATAAATCCATTTGACTGAAAGTATTCCAAACATTTCGGTAGTGCGTAGGTTATATTTTTAAATGCCTTCACACTGTCGTGGAAAACAATAATGGATCCGGGTCGGGTATTCGTGATCACATTTTGATAACATTTTTCAGGAGTAACTCTTTTGTCGTAATCGTAGCTGATTACATCCCACATTATTATTTTATATTTTTCAAGCAACAGATTAGCCTGTTGTTTTCTAATTCGTCCGTAGGGTGGTCGGAATAATTCTGATGAAACAAATTTTGCTGCTTCATTCACATCCTTAATATAATTTTCTGTATTGTTTTCCCAACCGTTTAGGTGATGTTGAGTATGGTTTCCAATTCGATGACCTGCATTCTTTATTTCCTGAAAAATTGCAGGATGTTTTTTAACATTATCACCAATACAAAAAAAGGTGGCAGGTGCCCGGTATTTTTCTAGTTGCTGAAGCACAAAATCGGTCGCCTCCGGAACGGGGCCATCATCAAAAGTGAGATAAATATTTTTATTGACGGCAGGCATTTCCCACACGAAGCGATGGTAAAACCGCTTCACAACAAATGGAGGTCGAACGGGTGTAAACATGCTGATAAAACAAAGGCTCCATTGCGGAGCCTTTGTGATTATTGTGAGTAGTACTGTTGTTCAATAATTTTAAACCGGGCCTCCAGATCTTTTACAATTGCATCCTGTTTGGCTACTTTGGCAAGTCGTATGAGCTCCTGCATTACAGCGAGTCCCTGACCCATATCTTTTTCGACCAGCTTATATTGCTTGGTTCCTTTTAACGAAACATAATACTGAATATCATTTTCATAAATATCTGCCAATCGGTTGAGGATCTGATTTCCGGTTGCAAGTGCTTGTTTGCTCTTTTCATCGGTAAGTTCCATTCCTGAATTCACCGGTAATCCGGAAGCATCCACCATCATGCTGTTATAATTGGCGATACCGTAATAAAGTTCCACCTCACGAAGCATCATAATATTAAAAGGAACCGTTTTGTCGGGCATCACTTCCAAGCATCTATCCAGTACCGTTAGTGCGGAATCTCTCTTACCTTCGTTCAACAAATTTTCAGCCAAGCGACTAAAATTATTCCGAAGATTCATGGTCATGTTAAGATTATTCTGATCGAGGTAAACACGTGGGTCGTTCATATTTCCCCAAAGGAATTTTTTCACCATGTTATCATACATCTCATCGGTGTTTACCCTTCCGGTTTGACCGTCGTTGGTACGTTCCGACTTAATAGGCACTAATCTATAAGCGAGTCCTTCAAGTTGGAAATAATCTTCCAAATTCAAATAACTTTCAGAACCAACGGTTACCGCAAAATAAACAGGACGCTTCCAGTTGTTGTGAGCAAGCATATCAAGAATCATGAGGTCTGCTTTCATGATATAACTCTTGTTGATATTAAAGTCGATGCTCTTCACAATTTTACCTGCATCCTCTGGTGCTACTGTTCCATTTTGCACAACTGTGGCGGAATCAACGGCGAGACTAAAGTTTTTGGTTGGGAAATAATTAATATCACTTCCACCCTGTGTTCTGGCTTTAGCACCCGGATCATCACTTGCAATAAAATCAATAATTTGTTTCAGGTCAGTAAAGCCTTTTAATCCACGATCGTAATAAGGAACGTAATCGCGAGTACCCTGAATAATTTTGTCGTTGGTAAGCGAGAAAGGAACAGGATCGGAATCATAAGCCTTGCGACGCATTTGTTCGATGTACCAATCGGTATTCAACAAACTCAAATTCACTACACGCACATCGGTACGCACACCTTCCACTTCCTGAATATACCAAAGAGGGAAGGTATCGTTATCACCATTGGTAAAAATAATGGCATTAGGGGCACATGAATTCAGATAATTATAGGCAAAATCACGAGATGTATAACGGTGAGAACGATCATGATCATTCCAACCTTCTTTAGCCATTAAGGTAGGAACGGCCAGCAAACTTAGCAAAGTCGCTGCTGAACCGGCAACCATTGGTGAGGTCTTTTTCGACATCCAATCGGCAAGAGCCATCACTCCTAAACCGATCCACATCGCAAAAGCATAGAATGATCCTGCGTAAGCATAATCACGCTCACGCGGCTGATAAGGTGTTTGATTTAGATAAATCACAATGGCTATTCCTGTAAAGAAAAAGAGCAGCCCTACTACAGTACCATCGTGTTGATTTTTTCTGAACTGATATACAAGACCGATCAAACCTAAAATCAGCGGCAGAAAATAAAATTTATTCATCGCCTTATTCCAGGTCATGCTATTTGGCAATTTGTCTTGAGGCCCTAATCGGATGGCATCAATACCTTTAATACCACTAATCCAATTTCCTTTGGTGATGCCTCCATGACCCTGCAAATCATTTTGCCGACCAACGAAGTTCCACATAAAATACCTCCAAAACATATGACCCAACTGATAAGAAAAAAAGAATTCCAAATTTTCTCCCATCGTTGGAGTACGATCCCCTTTGATGCCGGTCCATTCTTTATAACCTGAAACATGGTTATCCTGGTTGCTATACATCCGAGGAAAAACGGTACTTGCTTTAGGATCGTAAACAGGTTCAATTTTTCTTCCTGCTTCAATGTATTTGCCATCTTTAGCAGCGTACGACATATCCCCTTCTTTTTGATCAATCAATTTTGCATTATAGTATTGTCCATACAATAACGGACGATCACCATACTGTTCACGGTTGAGGTAACTCAATAGACCGAATGCATTTTCAGGATTATTTTCATCCAACGGTGGATTCGCAAGAGATCGTATCACCACCTGAGCATAAGAGGCATAACCCAAAATGATAAAAGCAAAACAGAGCACCGCAGTGTTCATTAGCGGCTTGTTTTTATTCACAGAATATTTTAAACCGAATACGATAGCGGAAACTATTATCAATACAAAAAATAAGAAACCCGACCAGAAAGGTAATCCGAGTGAATTCACAAAGAAGAGATCGAAGTAGGCACCTATTTTTACAAAGCCCTGTATGATTCCATATTGTACAAAACCCAAAATTGCAACGCCCATAATTCCGGTTTTCACCAACCCTGCAGTTGTTACTTTATAGCGTTTAAAATAATACACATAAGCAAGGGCAGGAATTGTAAGCAAGTTAAGCAAGTGAACTCCGATAGAAAGACCCATCAGGTAAGCGATCAAAATCAGCCATCGATCAGAATGTCTCTCATCGGCATGGTGTTCCCATTTGAGCATAGCCCAGAAAACTATAGCAGTAAACATGGACGACATTGCATACACCTCGCCTTCAACGGATGAAAACCAGAATGAATCGGAGAAGGTATATGCCAGAGCTCCCACCAAACTGCTACCCATTATCATTACTATGTGTCCACTGGTGAGTTGATCATCCTTAACTTTAATGATTTTACGGGCCAAATGAGAGATGGACCAGAAGAGAAAAAGGATTGTGACAGCAGAAGATAATGCCGACATAACATTAACCGTAATAGGAACCATTTTCACATCACTGCCTGCAAACATGGTGAATACCCGTGCTATGAGCAAAAACAAAGAGGCTCCGGGTGGGTGGCCTACCTGTAATTTAAAGGCAGAGGCAATGAATTCTCCACAATCCCAGAAACTTCCTGTGGGTTCAATAGTTGATAAATAAACGAAAGCCGCAATTACAAAGGTTAACCAACCGGTTAAGTTATTGATCCTGTTATAGTTTTTCATTCTAAAGGGTTGATAAAGAATTGCGCGAAGTTATGAAAAAAGAGACAAGAGACAAGATGAATTTAGTATGAACAATTGCGGCAGTGGCAGTAGGCAGCGGCGGTGCATGGAGTTTATTGTAGGCAGTAAGCAGCCACGGCAGAAAATATTTGAATAAAAGGATATTTCTGAATGGAAGCAATAATACAACTTACTGAATTACAAATATATAGATAACTAAAAACAAAATATTGCATAAAAGGATGAATGGGGGTTGTAGGTTTTTATCTTTTTTATACTTTTGCAGTCCCGATTTAGAAATGAATTAGGAGATTGTCCGATGGTGTAATGGTAACACAGCAGTTTTTGGTACTGCTTTCCCAGGTTCGAATCCTGGTCGGACAACGGATAGCCTCTCAGAGATGAGGGGCTTTTTCGTTTTAAAGATTTTATTAAGGAAATAAATTATCCGATCAGGATGAGAAGTTTACCCTGAGCTTTGCCGAAGGGAATCGCGGCGGCGGCGGTTGCGCGCGGTTAGCAAGCATCGACAGGGTTGAACTCAGCTTTCAAGAAGATGCTGTATCTGGATGAAAACTGAAATTCTTTTGGTGTCTGGTGATAACCCTGACGATGCTTTCGCGGCGGCGGTTGCGCGGAGCGGTCGCGGCGGCGGTTGCGCGCGGTAAGCACCGACAGGGTTGAACTCAGCTTTCAAGAAGATGCTGTATCTGGATGAAAACTGAAATTCTTTTGGTCTCTGGTTATAACCCTGTCGATGCTTTCGCGGCGGCGAGGTTGCGGCGGCGGTTGCGCGGAGCGGTCGCGGCGGCGGTCGCGTTAGCGCTTTAACGCTTGAGCTAATTTGTTTGCAAAATTTTTTAATTTCAACTACTTTTTTTATATTTGCGTACTCCGTTTTTGGATGTTTTGTTTTTTAAAATTATTTTTTAACCTTTTTAAATTATTTTTTATGGGATGCCCCAGAGATTTTCTTGAACCAGATAAATTCTATCACATTTACAACCATGCAAATGGTGATGACAAACTTTTTAGAGAAGAAAAAAACTATTATTTTTTTATGCAGAAAATTGAAAAATATATTGTGTCCTGCTGCGATATTCATTCCTATTGTTTGATACCAAATCATTTTCATTTTGCCATAAAAGTAAAAAGTGAAGTTCTACTTCTCAAATTATGGGAAGAAAAGATCACTAAAAAACTATCAAAATTAATTTTACCACCATCTCTTTCGAAGAACTCTTCCGGTATTGTAGTTGGGGAAGAATCAGTTTTACGAAATCTAAAGAGTTCTATAATAGAAAAATTGCTTTCCGAACAATTTGCTCATTGTTTCAATTCTTATGTTCAGGCCTATAATAAAATTTATAACAGAATGGGTTCATTGATGAAAGAAAGTTTCCAAAGGAAAAATGTTGACTCAGAAAGGTATTTAAAAACACTGATTTGCT
>JBBQVM010000050.1:0-14822 GCA_038211525.1 Bacteroidia bacterium | reverse complement strand
ACGCAAATATGATGGGTATTACATCGGTTGCGATTTTAATTCTGGCTTATCTGCCTTTTAATCTCATTACTGGAATTCGTAATCCCGATACAAAAGTAAACACCATTATATCCTCCATATTATTAGTTGCGGGTTGTGGTTTATTTTTATCGATGGCACGTTCATCACAAGGTTCAAAAATTCAATACATCAAAGACACATCGTTTTTTGTATCCAATGAACAACTTTATAAAAACGAAATTACGAATCATGAAAAAGTAATGCTTCAAAAAAATCTTCCTGTCGATTTGCAAAATCAAAGTACAACTATTTTAAAAATTTGCGATGATTTAAAATCTGCCATCATTGAAAAAGAAACAGGAAAAAAAACAATTGAAGCTGATTTTGAAACTACTAATTCTTGGTTAGGTGAAACATTTTCAAATGTCTATTTTGATCAAGGAACACCCCTTTATGAAAAATATGTTTCTTTATCAGAATGTGTTAAACAATACAACATGTTGGTACAAAAATATTCTTTGAATAAAATTCCTTTTAAAAATTCATTGTTAGATCTCAACGACCAAAATGAACGTGTAACCGGCACGTTGAATAGTTTGTTACAACTGGAGTTTTACGTGTTGCAAAATGAACGTGGGTTGGCTTACTCAAAATAACCTTTTCACCTAACCGGAAAGTCAGTGAACAACTTCCCGGTTAGGTTATTCCTCTTTTAGTGAATGACTTTTATTGAGGCCCTGTTTTTTGAATTTTGTCTCCCTTTTCAGAACGTTCCCAAAAGTCCTTTTTCAAACAATAAAAGGTGATTCCGGTGACCCAAACGATCCCTACTCTTTAAGTTGGTTGGAACATTTGCTAAATTTTAGTAAGTGTCCGATTTAAACTATCCAACTTTTGATCCGTCATAGAAAGTTGATTTTAATTGGCGGAATGTAGGCGATTAGAGTTTATTTTATTGATATTCAATTTATTAAATACAGACACGTGCTTTGTTCTGCTATTAGCAAAATCCTATTAAGTATATGAATTCTCTTTGCAGGTCGCTAATTTGCTACATAGGCAAACCAAGTGCAAGACCTCCCGACGTCTGTTTTATATTTAATTCACTCTACGTGTTAGCAATCACTCTTTTGTATACGTTTGTTACCCCAAATCTCAACTATGAAAAACTATTTACGACTTTGTATTATCCTGACAGGAATGCTTCTTTCGTTTTCCACCGTGTCAAAAGCCACTCACTTAATGGGTGGAAGTTTAAATTATGAATACCTTGGTTTAAACACCGGAACAGGTCTTTATGACTACCGGGTAACAATAACCATTTACAGGTATTGCGAGCAAGGCTCCTCCACACTTCCTACCAGTTTAGATTTAGGAGTGTATCAGGACAACACCTTAAATCCTGGTGGGAATAAATTATTGGTAATCACATCCAATGTTCCACTTATAACTATCACTCCTATAACGCCACCCAATGCAAACGATTCCTGCACCTTTGCACCGAATGTTTGCGTAGAGGAGGGAGTTTATCAGGCGGTAGTTTCAGTACCTACCAACACGACGGGTTATTATTTCATTTCTGATCGCTGTTGCAGAAATAACAACATTGTAAATCTTGCAAATCCACAAAACGATGGTCAAGCTTATTTTGCTTATGCTCCTGCTCCAACTATTGTGAACAGTTCACCCACATTTGCAATTGCTCCGGTACCTTTTATTTGTGCAAATGATACGGTTTCTATTTTGAATCAGGCAAACGATCCGGATGGTGATTTATTGGTGTACAATTTTGTGGTTCCCTACAATGGAATTTCCAACAACGGAAATCCTAATCCAAACCCACCTAACATTTATCCGTGGCCAATTACAACCGTTGCATATGCACCAACTTATTCCTTAGCGAATCCATTTGGACCGGGAGGTTCGGCAACGATTGATATGAATACCGGCTTGGCATCTTACTTTGCACCCAACCAAGGTTTTTATGTTTTAGCAGTTGAAATACAAGAATACCGTAATGGTGTTTTAATAGGAGTAACACGCAGAGATCTTCAGATAATTGTGATTCCTTGTCCGATAAACCCTGCTCCTGTTCTTGGAGGTAGTAACCAAACCAATTACATTATTAACGAGGGTCAGAATTTGTGTTTTACAAGTACCTTTAATGATCCTAACGGTGATAGTTTGTTCATCTCACATACAGGAGATATTTTTAATACTATTCTTACTAACCCTGCTGCAACCTTCGTCGATAATTCAGGACTTGGAACCGCTTCAGGAAACTTTTGCTGGACCACTTCCTGTGATCAGGGACGACCAACTCCTTATCAGTTCAGTGTAATTGCAACCGATAATGGCTGTCCTGCCAAAGTAACTAACCTGGTTTATTCGATAACTGTTGTGAATACACCGGCACCGACAAGCTTAACCGGACCCGACACATTATGCGTTAATGCTGCAACGGGAATCCATTACATAGTACCTGGAGTAATTGGAAATACGTTCAATTGGACCATTAGTAACGGAGCTGTTTCAGGAGCACAACATGCTTCAAATGTGGTGGTGAATTTTACTTCACCCGGTTTGGCAACAGTATCTGTGGTTACCGTGAATGCGTATGGTTGTACTTCAGATACCTTAACTAAAAATGTATTAATTCTTCCTCAACCAACAGCAGTGGCGGGACCTGATATACAATTTTGTTCAGGAGGCAGTGCTGTACTTGGAACTTCCTCCTCCAACGGATATACCTATTCCTGGAGTCCGACTACCGGACTAAGTAATCCTGCAATTTCAAACCCAACAGTTACCATTGCAAATTCAGGAAGCAATCCGATTTCAACAACTTATATTTTAACAACAACGTTAAGCGGATGTTCTAATACCGACACTGTTGTTGTTACATCGAATCCAATTCCGGTTGCAACGGCAGGTCCAGATGTTGCGGTGTGTTCCGGTACCGCAGTTAGTATTGGAGCGCCTAACGTTCCCGGACAAACGTACACGTGGAGTCCAACAACAGGCTTAAGTAATTCAGGGATTTCAAATCCTACTGTTACCTTTACAAACACTTCCGGTACTACCGATACACTTCAATATATTGTGCAGGTACAAAACGGTGCCGGATGTGCATTAACCGATACAGTGCTGGTATTAATTTACCCTGCACCTGTTGCTAATGCGGGTCCAAACATCAGTTTCTGTGGTGGAACCGGTGGAACTATCGGAGCCGTAACGATTAATGGATATACCTATTCCTGGTCCCCTTCAACCGGATTAAGCAACGGAACAATCAGCAATCCTTTTGTTACGCTCACTAATACTTCCGGCTTGAACGATACTATTTTTTATACACTCATAACTACCTTAGGAACTTGTTCTGATACAGATGTAGTTCGCGTGATTGTTCGCCCAAGTCCGATCTCTAACGCGGGTCCTAATCAAATTATTTGTTCAGGTAGCACGGTGCAATTGGGAACGGGAACTACTTCGGGATACACCTATTCATGGACTCCTCCTACCGACTTAAATGATCCAACTATTTCGGATCCTATATTAACAATCACGAATGTGGGAACAACCCCGGATACGTTAATTTATATTGTAACAACTACTTTGAATACTTGTGTTACGCAGGATACGGTTCAAATAATTTCAGGCCCGGCACCCGTTGCTAATGCAGGCTCAAATAAAAATGTATGTAGTGGGACCAGTGTAACACTTGGAACCGGAAATGTTTCAGGATATTCTTATTCATGGACTCCTGTTACCGGTCTTTCTAATGGAACCATCTCTAATCCTGTGCTTACTTTAACTAACGTTTCAGGCGTAAACGATACCATCTATTACATAGTAACTACCACCTTATTCAGTTGCACTGATATGGATACAGTTCGTGTAATCATTCGACCAAATCCGGTTTCTAATGCAGGACCCGATCAATTGTTGTGTGCAGGAAATACAATTCAACTTGGAACATCAACTACTACCGGTTACACTTATTCGTGGAACCCTTCTACCAGTTTGAATGATTCTACTATCGCCGATCCTTCACTTACTTTAAATAATACTGGAAGCACTCCAGATACATTAACCTATATAGTTACTACAACATTGAATGGTTGTATTACATCGGATACGGTTCAGGTTATTTCAGGTCCTGTGCCTGTTGCAAACGCCGGCTCCAACAAAAATGTTTGTAGTGGAACAAGTGTGGCTATTGGTTCAGGAAATGTGAACGGATATTCTTATACATGGAGTCCATCAACAGGATTAAGTAACGGCACTATTTCAAATCCGGTGCTCACACTTAATAACGTTTCGGGCGTAAACGATACCATCTATTATGTTGTTACAGCTTCTCTTTTCGGATGTACCGATCAGGACACTGTAAGAATTATTATCAGACCCAACCCTGTTTCCAATGCAGGACCCGATCAATTATTATGTGCAGGAAATACACTGCAGTTGGGAACCATTTCAACACCGGGATATACTTATTCATGGACACCAACCACGAGCTTAAACGACTCCACTGTTTCGGATCCTGTTTTAACACTTAATAATACCGGCACCACACCTGATACTTTGGTTTTTATAGTAACTACTACGTTGAACGGATGCGTAACAACGGATTCTGTTCAAATTGTTTCAGGACCGGCTCCTGTTGCTAATGCAGGCCCGGATGTTGTTTTTTGCTCCGGACAAAGTGCCTTAATTGGAACCGCCGGAACAACAGGATACACCTATTCCTGGTTGCCTTCACAAGGCTTAAGCAGTTCAACTGATCCAACGCCAACTGTTACCTTAACTAACATTAGTGGAGTAACGGATACTGTTAATTACATTATAACGGTTAACGCCTATGGTTGCCTTGATAGCGACACGATTTTAGTGTTGGTAAATCCACTTCCAATTTCAGAAGCCGGTGCCAACACCACCATCTGCGGAAGCGATACTATTGTAATAGGAACCGCTTCTACTAATGGTTACACCTATAGCTGGACACCTGCATCGGGATTAAGTGCTACCAATTCATCTAATCCATTTTTTGTTGCGAACAATACCGGTTCAGGAGCTTCTGTTTATACCTATACCGTTACTACCACTTTAAACGGCTGTAGCAGCACCGACAGTATAACCATAACAGTAAACCCGCAGCCACTTGTAACTGCTACATCAACACCTGTTTCAATTTGTATTGGCGCTTCTGCAACCTTGAATGGAGCAGGTGCTGCCACCTATAACTGGGCTTTGTTAACGACACCTCAAACATCCATTGGCACAGGAAGTTCACTTAACGTTTCACCAACTGTTACTACTTCGTATATCCTCACCGGTACCAATGGATTTTCCTGCTCGGGTGGCGATACGGTTACTGTAATCGTTAATCCATTGCCCGCAGTTCAAATTACATCGGCAAGTGATTCCTTATGTAGCGGTGAAACACTAACACTTAATGCAACAGGGGCAACTACTTATACCTGGAGCACTCCGGGAGGCGGAACAATTGGAACCGGTACTCCGTTGTTAGTTTCACCAACGGTTAATACTACATATATAGTTACCGGTAGCGATGGAAATTTATGTTCCAATTCCGATACTATTAATGTAATTGTAAATCCTGCACCTACAGCAAACGGCATCATTGGAACATTATCTGTTTGCCCAAGTGTTACCGGAGTTCAATACTGGATTACTAATCCCAACCCTACTTCTACTTATACCTGGACCATTACCAATGGCGTAGTTGCCAGCGGACAAGGTACAGATACCATTACAGTAGATTGGTCGGGTACATCAGGACCTGCATTGGTATCGGTAGTGGAGGTTACTAATTTGGGATGTACTTCTATTACTCCTATAACTTTAGCTGTTAACATTAATGTGATATTAACACCGGTAGCACCTACAGGACCTACGGTTTTCTGTGCGAATGATGCATCGGGAATTATTTACACTACTATAGGTACACCGGGATCAACTTACAATTGGATTGCTCAGGGCGGAAATGTTGTGGGTGGCAATGGAACCAATACCGTTACTATTGACTGGACCGCTCCCGGACCGCAGACAGTATTATTATGGTATGAAGAAACTAGTACCACCAGCACCAATGTTTGCTTTGGTACTTCTGACACACTTTCGGTTACCATTAACCCTGCTCCTTCAACGAGTGCTATTACTGGAACTGCCAATGTTTGTATAAGTGATTCGGGAACTTTTACTGTTACCAACACTTCAGGATCTACCTATGCTTGGACTGTTAATGGAGGAAATTTAATTAGTGGCGATGGAACCAACACTATAAATGTGAATTGGCCAACAACAGGAAACGCTACCGTCTCCATTATTGAAACTAATTCGTACGGTTGCGTTGGCGATCCTGTTACCTTACCGGTTGTGGTAAATGGACTTCCGGTTGTTGATGCCGGATCAAACACAGGAGTTTGTATTGGTCAATCGATTCAGTTGAATGCAACCGGTGGTGTAAATTATTTGTGGACTCCGTCAACGGCATTGAGCAACACTACTATATCAAATCCTTTTGCGAATCCAACTGCTACCATTGTTTATTCAGTATTAGTTACTGATGGTAATGGATGTCGTAATAGTGATAGTGTGGTGGTTACTGTTAATCCGCTTCCTGTTATTACTGTAACTCCTGCCTCATCTGTTTGTATAGGAAGTTCCTTACAATTGAATGCTGGTGGTGGAAATACTTACTTATGGTCTCCTGCAAGTAGTCTTGACAACCCAAACAGTTCTACTCCGTTCGCAAATCCTGTTGTAAACACTACCTACTCAGTAATAGTAACGGATGGTAATGGTTGTGTTGATTCAGCAACGGTTGCAATAACAGTAAATGCGTTACCTGTTGCGGTGGCTAGTGCCGATACACTTGTATGTGCCGGAACTTCAGCATATCTTTCTGCAGGCGGAGGTGTTTCTTATACCTGGACACCAACGCAGGGGCTTAACAATAGCAACATCAGCAATCCAACTGCAACACCTTCAACTAATATCACTTATACGGTCACCGTTACTGATGTAAATGGCTGTAAAGATGATGAGGATGTCGTAATTAATCTAAATGATTCCCCAACTGCTTCCTTCACTGTTGATGAAAATGCGCTTTCCGCGAACTGTAACGGCATCCAGGCCAACCTGATAAATACCAGTCAGGATGCGCTTAATTATTCCTGGTTATTCCCTGATGGCACTACCAGTACAGAGGTAAACCCTGTTTATCATTTCGACTTCAACAATACCTATATTACACTTATTGCTTACAACAATATTTGTTCTGACACCTCACAATCTAATTATGCAGGATCACTTCTTGATGATGTATTTAAGGATATTTCGAATGTGTTCACTCCTAACGGTGACGGTATAAACGATTGCTTTGATCTTGGAACAAAGTATGATTTCAGTGATTGTAGTGAGATGAAAATATTTAATCGCTGGGGCTCGGAAGTATTTCATCTTTCTCCCGGAGTGTCATGTTGGAACGGTAAGAAAAACGGAAACGGTGAAGACCTGCCTTCCGGAACTTATTTCTTGTCGGTTCATATTGCAGGACATAAATATAACGGCACCATCACCCTAATTCGTTAGTAAATTATTCTAAATTTAAACAAACAACCTAAAAACATAAATAAATGAAGAGGTTAATAAACCGGTTGAAATCATTCAGCCTATTAGCAGGAGTATTTCTTTTTGCCACACTCCATGTTTCAGCACAGGTAACTTATTCTGAGAGTTTTGATGCCACTCCTTTCCCGCCAAACGGATGGACGACTACGGGAGGACAAAGTCTTTGGGTGCAACGTACTAACGGAACTAATCCTACTTGTACTCCCCATAGCGGCAATGCGATGGCGAGGTTCACTGCATTCAATCAGAATCCGGGAACACAAGATCGGTTTGTGAGTCCTGTAGTTGATTTTTCCGGTAACGCTGGCAACATGCCTACATTTAGTTTGTGGGTTTATCGTGATGGAAATTCTACGGCAGGAGATAGTGTTTCTATTTTCGTAAACACCGGCACCACGTTAACAGGTTCTACACGAATTGGAGGTGTTGCACGATCACGTTTTTTTGTATTACCAATTAACGAGACTGCCGATGGATGGTATGAGTATACCTTTAATGTACCTGCTACATTTAATACCGATACCAACTATTTTATTTTAAATGGAACTGCTCGTGGTGGTGGCAATATCTACATTGATGATGTTTCCTGGGTTGCTTATCCAACACCGTGTGCCGGGATGCCAACTGCAGGCAATTTAACTACTGACCGCTCTCTTATTTGTGGCGGAGGTGGTGACGCTATCCTCACTTTAACAGGAGCTACATCAGGAATGTCAGGAATATCCTATGAGTGGCAATCGGGTTCATCGGCAACAGGGCCCTGGACCGATTTTGGTCCTGATGCTACTACCGCAAATACCGGAAATTTAAGCATCACAACTTATTTCAGATGCGTTGTCAATTGCCTTGCTTCAGGAATGGCCGATACTTCTAATGTAGTATTGGTTACCATTAGCACCAGTGCAGTTCCTGTTGTAACGGTGAGTCCTAATAACAATGTATTTTATTGCACCAACTCTGCCCCGTTGGTTATAGTTGCAAACGGTGCTACTACTTACACATGGACACCTGATATTGCAATTCCAAATGGTGTTGGTGATTCGGCACTAGCGGCACCAACTGCAAATACTACGTACACAATTGTTGGCAGTGATACTTCCGGATGTTCTGCAAGTGTAAACCTAACGATAACGGTTCGAAATTCACCCAACGTAACCGGAACCACCAACAACAATACAATTTGCAGTGGACAATCCACCAATTTGAGCGCATCAATTCAAGGCCCTGGTTTTGGAATTCAATACCAATGGAATCCGGGACCACTTAATGGTGCCAATCAAACTGTTAGTCCTACTAACACTACCGCCTATGTGGTAACAGCAACCTCACCGCAATCGGGTTGCTCGGGTCGTGATACTGTTTTAATTACAGTAAATCCTTCCAACGTTGCAGCATTTACTTATACAGTTGTTAACCAAACAGTCACTTTCACAAATGGATCTACCGGAGCTACTTCCTGGGTGTGGGATTTTGGCGATGGCAACACGAGTACGGATCAGAATCCGGTTTACACGTATGCGAGTAATGGTGTTTATATGGTAACATTGACTGTTCAAAATGGATTATGTCCAACAGCTGTCATCACACAAACCATTGTAGTTGGGCCTGCAGGAATTGAAACATTGGCTGAGGAAACAGGGATGATAATTTTTCCAAATCCAACATTGGGCGCTATCGATCTGGTATTTCAATCACCAAGCAATATGGCACAGATTGAAATTATAGATCTGCTTGGAAAAATTGTTTACGACAATACGGTAACAAATTCTGTAGGCTCTATTTTCAATATAAAATTAAATTTGGAATCTTTAGCAAAAGGAACTTATCAGGTAAAAGTGCTTACCAACGATATGATAAAATTGCATCGATTCGTTAAACAGTAAAAATATTTTAAAGATCAAGGGCAGCAGAGAATTTGATTTTTCTGCTGCCCTTTTTTTTAATTTTTATTTGAGAATACGGTATCATTGTTCAGCTCATTTCTGATTTTAACGAGTATACTAATGCAGCTTTTCCGAAAACAAATTCGCAACCAAAAAACCGAGATAAGCATTTTCCGAACGGCCTTTTTTTCCTCAAAACCCTGAAAGACAGTTATAGCCTTTAGTGAGTTGGCCTCAAACGGTATTCAATCAACAAGAAAATACACGAAAACAGCTTTTCGTAACAAATGCAAATCACTCCGCACAAATAACTCTTTTTGTCGTTTTGCGTTAGTAACTTTGTAAGATCTACAAATGGCAGCCAACTACAACCTACTTCTGGGAAAACTGGATGAATTTATCCGTAAATACTATAAGAATCAACTGATTCGAGGAGGTATCTACGTTTTTGCTTCTTTGTTGATGGCCTGGTTGGTATTTACCAGTCTGGAGTATTTCGGGCATTTTGGAACTACCGTAAGAACTATTTTGTTCTGGTCGTTCCTGGTCGCCGCCGGAATTGCCCTTTGGCGCTTGGTAGTAATTCCCCTTTCCGGCTTGTACCGACTGGGGAAAGTGATCTCGCACGAACAGGCTGCCTCCATTATTGGGGTCCATTTTACCAACGTTCAGGATAAGCTACTTAACACGCTTCAGCTTAAAGCGGAATCGGAAAAATCAGGAAATAACAACGCCTTGCTACTTGCAGGTATCAGTCAGAAAATTGAGGAGCTACAACCGGTTCCTTTTGCCTCGGCTATTGATTTGGGGAAGAATAAAAGATATTTTAAATATGCAGCGGTTCCCATGGCAATTCTGGTAGTGATACTATTTGCCGCTCCCAGTTTGTTTATGGATGGCTCGGAACGTTTGTTGAAACACAGTACCCGTTTTGAAACTCCGGCACCCTTTACATTCAATATCGATAACAAAGAATTAAAAGCCATTCAAAGCGAAGATTTTAATTTGGCCGTTAGTATAGATGGCAAAACCGTTCCTAATGATGTGTATATTGAAATTGATGGAAATCAGTTTCGCCTCGATAAAGAGAACAGGGTGAAGTTTAATTATCTTTTCAAAAATTTACAGAAGTCGACTCGTTTTCACTTGTTCGCAGACGGTTATACCTCCAACGAATTTGAGATTACTGCGATTCCCAATCCTGCAGTGTTAAATTTTAACGTATCGCTGGTATATCCGGCATACATTGGTCGATCATCAGAAAAATTACAAAACACCGGTGATTTGAATATTCCGGCCGGAACGAAAGTGAAATGGGAATTTAATTCACGCAATGCGAATTCATTAAAGATGGGATTTCGCGATACCACGTTCAACCTACAACCACATGGAACCCTTTTCGCATACTCACGCATGTTCACTAAGAGCTCCGGCTATTCGGTGAAGCCGGTGAATGAATTTATGGAATCGAAGGAGCCGATGGTGTACAATGTGAATGTAATCCCCGATTTATATCCTACCATTCAATCAGAACAACAACAAGATTCGTTGAGTTCGCAATTGTTTTATTTTAAGGGAATGATCCGCGACGATTACGGCTTCAGCAAACTAGCTTTTAATTATAAATTTATTAAAACATCTGAAGAAAATCCAAGAGGCAGAGATCAGGTTTCACAGGCAATTGCCATCAACAAAAGTGTGAATCAGGATCAGTTTTTCTATTCATGGGATATGAAAAAATTAATGGTGGAGCCGGGTGAAGAAATTGAATACTATTTTGAAGTGTGGGATAACGATGGGGTTAGTGGCCCTAAAGCATCACGTACCCAATCGATGGTTTTTAAAGCACCTACACTTGAGGAACTGGCAGAAAAAGCGGATCAAAATGCCGATAAAATGAAATCGGACCTGGAGAAAAGTATTCAGCAATCGAAAAAAATTCAAAAATCAATGAGTGAGATTTCGAGAGATATGCTCGAAAAGAAAAATTTGAATTACGACGACAGAAAGAAAATTGAAGATGTTTTAAAACAACAAAAAGAACTGGAACAACATGTTGAAGATCTGAAAAAACAGAATCAGCAAAATAATACCAGAGAGGACGAGTACCGCAAAAACAACGAAGAGCTTCAGGAGAAAAAACAAAAGCTGGAAGAACTTTTTGATAAACTCATGAGTGAGGATATGAAGAAGATGATGCAGGAACTACAAAAATTATTGAGTCAACTGAATAAGGATGAGATTAAGGAAGCGGTTGATAAAATGAAACTGGATAATAAGGACCTCGAAAAACAACTCGATCGTACCCTTGAACTTTTTAAACAACTGGAAGTAGAACAAAAAATGAAACAAGCCATTGATAAACTCGATGCGCTTTCGAAAGAACAAAAAGACCTTGCAGAGAAAACCGAAAATGATAAATCGGATAATAAGGAGATGCAGGATAAGCAAAGTGATTTAAATAAAGAATTTGATAAGCTGAAAGAGGATGTAAAAGAGCTGGAAGAGAAAAATAAAGAGTTGGAATTTCCTAACGAAATCGCTGATAACAAAGAGGAGATGGAGGATATTAAAAAGGATATGGAAGAGAGTCAGGAGCAGTTAGGTGGTGATAAAAAATCGCAAAAGAAGGCATCCCAGTCGCAAAAGAGTGCCGCTGAAAAGATGGATAAGCTCTCTTCTAAAATGAAACAACAACAAGACCAGGCCGAGCAGGAACAGGCTGAAGAAGATATGAATGCCATGCGAGGACTGCTTGAAAACCTGATTCGTTTTTCACTCGACCAGGAATCGCTTATGGAAGAGTTGAAACAAATTGATGTCAATAATCCACGATATACAAAGCTTGCGCAACAGCAACGCGAACTGAAAGATGATGCTAAGGTACTGGAGGATTCCTTATTCGCACTAAGCAAAAGAGTTTCGCAAATATCGAGTATGGTGAATACAGAGATTTCTTCTATCAACGATAATATTTCAAAATCGATTGCTCACCTTCAAGACCGTGTGGTGCCACAAGCTCGTTCAGAGCAACAGTATGTAATGACGTCGGTGAATAATCTTGCGCTACTTTTATCAGAGGCATTGCAACAAATGCAACAACAGATGCAACAGATGAAACAGCAGATGAAAAGTAGTGGGAGCTGTAAAAAACCGGGGCAGGGAAAACCCTCACCATCCGCACAGAAAATGCGAGAGATGCAGGAAAAATTGAATGCACAAATGAAAGCCCTCAAGAAAAAAATGGAGGGGCAGCAGAAGGGCGACGGCAAGGGTGAGAAAAATGATGGTAAAGGCGAGAAAAGTGGTAGCGGTAGTGGCATGAGCGAAGAGTTGGCGCGACTAGCAGCACAACAAGAGGCATTAAGAAACGAATTACAACAACTCAACAGCGAACAAAATAAAGATGGCCAGGGTTCCTTAGGCAACCTCGACCAGCTTGCCAAACAGATGGAAGAAACCGAAAAGGACCTGGTAAATCGTAAATTAAGTCAGGAAACTTTGAACCGTCAGGAGGATATTTTATCCCGTTTGCTCGAAAGCGAAAAAGCCGAAAGAGAGCGCGAACAGGACGAAAAACGCCAGTCGAATGAGGGAAATGATAACCTTGTGAGAAACCCCGGACAATTTGAAGATTACAAAAAGCTGAAAATGAAGGAAGTAGAATTATTAAAAACAATTCCTCCCGGATTAAATCCATTTTATAAAAACCTAGTAAATTATTACTTTCAGACTCTCGAAAATTAAGCACCCATGACCGCAACAACCAAATTCTCCAACACCCTGCAAATTGTATCGCAGCCACAAAGCATCAACATTATTGAAAAGGTAATTGATGACTTAAAAAACGATTACGACATCCACGAAGATTCTTATGGAAACATACTTGTTGCGGTTACCGAAGCGGTTAATAACGCAATTATACATGGCAATGAGTGTGATCCGGCTAAGCAGGTGAAAGTGAGTTACGAAGTAGATGGTGATCGCGTAATGTTCACTGTGGTGGATGAGGGAAAAGGATTTGATTATTACAACCTTCCCGATCCAACAGCACCTGAAAATTTAGAAAAGCCAACAGGTCGCGGAGTGTTTTTAATGAAGCATTTAGCCGATCAGGTGATCTTTTCGGATAATGGTAAAACGGTGGAGTTGTATTTTAAGACGCATAACGATACTATCGAATAATTTTTTATTAAAACTTCCATCATCTCAAATGTCTGCCGCTGATTTAAATAGAATAAAACTAAATCTGATAGCATGGATACATCAGCTTTCGGATATAGATTTATTAACTTTTCTTGACAGCTTAAAAAATACAAGCTCAAAAAAAGAATGGTGGGATGAGTTAAATGATACACAACAAAAAATTATTTTAAAAGGAATTAAGGATGCCGATGAGGGCAAATTAATTTCTTCAGAAAACTTTTGGAAGAAAATTAAGGATGCCTGAAAAACCACTTTTCGTAGTTCATTGGACAGAAAATGCTTTTGAAAATGTTTCAGAAATTAAAATTTATTTAAAAACTAATTTTACCGATAAAGAAGTCAACCGTTTTTACGATCTCCTTTACACATTTGAATCTGTTGTTTCACTATTTCCGAAAATTTATCCTCAAACGAATAAACATTTGAATGTTCACAAGGCTGTACTAAATAAATATTTATCCGTATTTTACAGAGTCCTAAATTCCAAAATTCAAGTTTTAGCAGTTTTAGATAATAGAAACAATTTGAACAATTGGTTATAAATTCAAAACATGGCTGAAATAAATTTTTTTACTGAGTCAACTATTTTTACATTAAAGAACAAAACTCACCTCAGATCCTGGCTCTTAAAATGTGCCAAAAGCGAGAAGCAAACTATCTCCGAACTCAACTACATTTTTTGCAGCGACAACTACCTAAAAAAAATCAACAAGCAGTTTTTAAATCACAATTACTTTACGGATGTCATTACTTTTCCAACATCCCTTCCCGGCGACAAAGCCATTAGCGGCGATATTTTTATCAGCATCGACCGAGTGCGGGATAATGCGAAGACTTATGGTGTGCGGGTGAATGATGAGTTGCACAGGGTGATGGTGCATGGGTTGTTGCATTTGTGTGGGTATGGGGATAAGACCTCATCACAGGAAAAAACTATGCGGGGTAAAGAGAATTATTATTTGGGGAGGATGCAGCGCCCCTTCGCTCTTAAAAAATTGATCTAACAACATAGCATTCACCTAGAGCTTCGGATGTCGCAGTAGTTAGGGGGCATATTTCGTACTTAAATTAGTT
>JBBQVM010000049.1:0-14836 GCA_038211525.1 Bacteroidia bacterium | reverse complement strand
TTTATAGTATCTGATTTTTATGAAATTACTGAATCACCTTAACCCTGCCGATCACGTTTTGCTGGGAGTCATTAATGACGACTGGCCTTTTCAGTTTCTTTCTGAATTTTCTCGTTTTCATCATCAGTTTTATGAAGACTCTGTAAATGTTCTTTATGATGCAGAACTGAATGCATATATGCCTTTAAGGTTTCTTAAAACGAGGCTTTTTTCGCCTGCTCAAATACTTTATGCACCACTTAGAGATGCCAAAGAATTAAATGCAGAGGAGCAGTCTCAGTTTTTCATAAAAATGATAAAATTGCTTCAGGAAAGAGGCGGTTGTGAACGTCTTGCACAACCTCATCCTTACGGCATCTTATCAGTCTACCCTAAAGGAGCGAAATTTTGTGAATTCGGAACCTACATAATTGATCTGGAAAATCAGACGGAGGAGCAGATTTTTGAAAAATTTCATCCCAAATACCAAAAAGCTATCATCCATTCACAAAAAAATGGTGCTGAAGTAAAAATTGGTAGAGAGGTGCTTGAGGATTTCTATTCCATTTATGAAAATACTATGATTAGAGCGGGTATTCATGTTGACCCATTCGATTACTTCAAATCCATTTATAATTTCATGGGTGATGATCGTGTATGCTGTGCCGTTGTGTATGATAATGGGGTGGCAGTGAGTGGTATTTTTCTGATAAACACCAAATACTCAGCCTTTCTAACTCATGCCGGTACCTGGGGAGAATCAAAACTCTATGGTGCAGCAAAGTTTCTTAATTTTGAGGTGATGAAATACCTTAAAAATGCAGGCGTTAAAAAATATGATTTCGTTGGGGTACGACTGAAAAACAATAACCCGCAATTAGAAGGAATTTTCCGGTTTAAAAGAGGTTTTGGAGGCGATCTCAAATCCGGATATCTTTGGAAGATTGATATCTTGCCATTGAAAGCGAAAGCCTACGATTTGATGCTAAAATTCAAACAAAAGAAAAATCAAATGGTAGATATTATTGACCAGGTAAATCCTGAAAAAGTACAGCAAGAATCATCAACAATTTAATTTGAATATTAATAAGAGATAAATAAATTACTATGATTCTAAATGAATCATAATTATTATGACCCTGATAGCTATTAAAAAACCGCTGCATGTTCTTATCATGCCTTCTTGGTATAAGACGCCTGAAACTCCTGTTTTAGGAACCTTCTTCGAGGAGCAAGCTCGTGCATTGCAAAAAGAGGGGCATTTTGTTGGAATTATTTATCCTGAATACAAACCGCCCAGTGAAGGCTTTTGGAGTCCCAATAAGGAACAACTTGACTTTTACATGGATAAAGGGATTCCTACTTTTAATATTAAAGCAAACACCGGCGTGCCAAAAATGCGCAGGCTTAGCTACCGACAATTTGGTAAATCGGTGAACATTGTTTTTGAGGAGTATGTCAAAAATTTTGATCGCCCTGATATTATTCATGCACATTCCATCTTTCACGCAGGAATAGCAGGTTTTAGTATTGCCAAATTTCATAAAATACCCTTTATTATTACTGAACATCTCACCTCTTTTTTGATGGGATACATTAATCACAAAACAGATATTGAAGTATCTCGGGAAATTTATGAATATGCTGATGAAGCAATAATTGTTAGTCATAATTTTAGAAAAGATCTCGAAAAACAACTTAATCTCCCTGAAAATACTTTTCGGGTAATTCATAATTTGATTAATGATATTTTTCTTGAAAAAGTTACTACGTTAAAATATAACCAGGGCGAAACATTTAACTTTTTTACCAACTCATTTCTTCTGCCAAGAAAAAACATCAAATTAATTATTGATAGTATTAATATACTTGTTAAAAAGGAATTAAACGTAAAGCTCACCATCGGTGGCGAAGGCCCTTTAGCTTTAGAACTTAAAGAGTATGTAAAATTTCTTGGACTGGAAAATGTAATTCATTTTACCGATAAATTATGGCGTTACGAAGTTCGTGATGAACTTGATAAATGTCACGCTTTTTTATTGGCCAGTCAATATGAAACCTTTGGTGTAGTATTGATTGAAAGTTTAGCTCGTGGCAGACCGGTTGTTACCACCAACTCGGGTGGTCCACTCGATTTTATTCATCCTGAACATGGTATTATTGTTGAAAAACATGAAACAAAAGATTTTGCAAAAGCCATGGAAAAAATAATACTGACCTATGATTCTTACAATCAGCAGGAACTCAGCAATTATTGTAAATCAAATTTCAACGAACATCGAATTGCTAATGAAATGATGGATTTGTACTATGCATCCATTAACCATAGAGTTGGTAATCCCTCCTAACCCTTATAATCTTCTTTAATAAAAAAATGCAGAAACAACTGCTAATTACGTTCGATTACGAACTGTACTTAGGGAACCGTAGTGGTACTATTAACGATTGCATGATTGAACCTACAAATCAACTCCTGGAAGTGATGAAGGTTTATGGTATTAAATCTGTTTTTTTTGTTGACACTACTTATCTCTTGCGGCTCAAAGAACAGTCGCAGACTACTGAGGCTTGTCGAATAGATTTTGAAACTATCGCCAATCAGCTAAGAACTCTTGTGAGAGAAGGACATTATGTTTTTCCTCACATTCATCCACATTGGCTTAACGCTGAATATCTCACCGAATCCAATCAGTGGAAATTGAACAATACCCGGAACTATATGTTCAAAAATATTACAAAAGAAGAGCAAGCTTTTGTTTTCGATGGGTCGATGGCGTTACTAAAAGATATCCTTTTGTCAGAATTCCCCGATTACGAAATAAATGCATTCAGAGCCGGAGGGTGGAGCATTCAACCCTTCACGAACTTTATCCCGTTTTTCGAAAAACACCACATAAAATATGAATTTAGTGTATTGGGTGGATTCTATCAATTCACCGATGCGCAGTTTTTCGATTTTTCGAACGCTCCTATTAAGGCTATTTACAAATTTAAAGATGATGTGTGCATCGAAGATCCCAATGGGCCCTTTATCCAGTACAATATCAGCTCCATTAACATTAACTCAGGATTATCTTTTTTGAATAAAATATGGCTCAAGGTACAATCTAACCTACTAAACGACGATACCTTCCATAAAGGAGAAGGACAACCTTCCAAGGTAGTAGGAACAAATTTTCCCCTTTCCCCGCTAGGGAAGGATTTAAGCAATACGGAGTGGGAACGTGTTGCTGTGGAATTACTTACCATTGTGAAAATGTGGTCATATCTCGAGTTTTTTGAACATAATAAATATATGCACTTCATTTCTCACCCTAAAATGATAACGAATCATAATCTAACAGTTTTCGACAAATTCCTGAATAATGTGTTTGAAAAGTATCCTATCGAGACTGATTTTCGTATGATGTTTCCTGAATAATTTTGAAACATTACTATTCTCATTCAAGTACACTTAAAATAAGGCATGATTTACCTCACATACAATGACCAACCCTCCGGAGTTTACTCGAGCCAGGTTAGCGATGTGTGTAATTTTTTAAATCAGGAACTGAATGCCGAAATAAGGCTCGTAGCCGTTATTTCAATGCATAACTTCAAAGCCAACAGGCAAAAAATAGTTAGTGAGGTGCCCAATGCATGGGTGATACCTGCCCTGCCAAAGGCGAAGTATTGGAAATTTACACAATTGCTATTTGTGTTTATTTGTTTGTTTACTGGCGAAAAAAAGGTGATTGCACGCAATGTAATCGCCGCTAAAATAGCCCTGTTTTCAAAAAAGATGGGAGTGGTGAAAAAAGTGGTGCTCGATGGTCGTGGTGCTATTGCAGCAGAATGGAACGAGTATCAGGTAGTGGCAGATGAGAAAATGAAAAAAATGATTTTCGAACAGGAAAAAAGTGTGGTGCTTGAAAGTGATTTTCGAATTGCTGTATCTTCAAAACTGGTTGACTATTGGAGGCGCGATTATGGTTATGCCGATAAAAATCATGTGATTATTCCGTGCACCCTCAACACCAATTTTAGAGCTTCTGCATTTAGTGCTGAAGAATTAAAAAATCAAAAATTAGCACTTGGCTTCGGAATTAATGACATTGTGATGGTTTATTCAGGTTCCACTGCCGGCTGGCAATCGTTTAATACCTTAGGGGAACTATTAGGTCGCGTGCTGCAAAAAGGAACTCACTATAAATTACTCTTTCTTGCCAACGAGGATGAAAACATAACCGGTATGAAGAAGCGATTTCCTGAACAGGTAATCAACAAATGGCTCAAACACCACGAAGTTCAGAAGGTGATGGCAGCATGTGATTATGGTATTCTTTACCGCGAAAACAGTGTTACCAATGAGGTGGCATCACCAACTAAATTTGCCGAATACCTTTCGGCCGGGTTGCCCGTTATCATATCTGAAAATCTCGGCGATTATACTAATTTTGTTATTTCTCATAATTGTGGAATGGTAGTTAAAGAAACCGATGAAATTATTTTACATCAACAAACTTCCGCTGAAAAGCAACGAATGATTCAATTGGCAGTGAGTACATTTACAAAACAAGCGAATAGCAATCAATACCAAACATTACTACAATTTATAAACGGATAAAATTATACTATGAAAAAAATTTTGATCACCGGAGGAGCCGGTTTTATTGGATCAGCAGTTATTCAACACTTACAGCAATTTAACAACGAGCTATTTGTAATTGATAATCTTTCGTTTGGAAATCGGGAATTTATTAAAATCCCTGATGCGAACTTTTTTGAAGCCGATATTCTTGACCGAGATCGTATGCTGGAGATTATTGGGAACATCCAGCCCGATATTATAGTTCACCTTGCGGCGATTCACTTCATCCCTTATTGCAATGAACATCCTTACGATGCCAGCAATATTAATATTCGTGGAACCATGAACATTTTGGAAGCTGCAGAAAAAGTTAATGTTGAAAAAATATTGTTTGCTTCAACAGCCGCAGTGTATCCAATTTACGACGAAGCGGTAACAGAAAGAAATCAGGTAGGACCACTTGATATTTATGGTTTATCGAAACTTACCTGTGAGCATTTATGCAATGAATTTCATCTGATGACCGGCATACCAACAGTAATTTGCAGGTTCTTCAACGCATTCGGTCCCAATGAAACTAATCCACACCTGATACCGGAAATACAGAAACAAATTTTAGGTGGTAACAGAAAAATAAAATTAGGTAACTTAACTCCTAAACGCGATTTTATTCACACGTATGATATGGCCAATGCCGTTAGAATATTATTGGAAAAAACCGGAGATGGTATTGATACTTTTAATTTGGGTCGCGGTATTGAATATTCAGTAACCGAAATTGTGGATGCGTTCTCTGTTGCCATAGGTGAACCTATTGAGATTGAGGTGGACCCTGCACGTGTTCGTAAGGTGGAACGCATGCACCTGCTTGCCGATGTAACCAAATTAAAATCGTTGGGCTGGAAGCCAAAAATAAGTATCGAAGAAGGAATAAAGACCCTTGTGCAATGAGTTCTGAAAAAGTAGAAGTTCTTTTTTGTACCGATGGTATTTTCCCAAATGCGGTTGGAGGAATGCAACGCCATTCACGTTTACTGATTGAAAAATTAGCCGCAATGGAAAATATCGATCTCAAAGTGATTCATCCCCATGAAGGGGTGAATATGTTTAATAATCCTAAAATTAAAGAAATTGTACTGGTGCCCGAGCCTACCAGCGGTCGCTATTTACTCGACTGCTATCGGTACTCTCAGCAAATTTATAAAACAGCCATTAAATACCCCAATGCCGTTATCTATTCTCAGGGTCTATCCGTTTGGTCTCACATCAAAAAACTAAAAAATAGAGTTATTGTTAATCCACACGGACTGGAACCTTATCAATCGCTATCGAAAAGTGATTACCTTGCAGGCATTCCATTTCGGCTCATATTTAATTTCCTCTTCAAAAATGCCGGTCGTGTAGTATCTTTGGGTGGCCGGTTAACCGGAATACTTCAAAATCATGTGCCTAAAGGAAATATAGTAGTGCTTCCCAATGCCGTGAATGTTCCTGATGTTACTCCCCGCAATTTCGAAAACAGCTCCGCTCCTATTCAATTTATGTTTGTTGGAAGGTTCGCGCTGAATAAAGGAATTAATGTGCTGGCAGAAGCTGTGAAAGAATTAAATGCCGAAGGTTATAAAGATAAGTTTACCTTTAACCTGGTTGGCAAGGGGCCGTTGTTTGAACAATACACCAAGCAGTATTCATTTCCAAACCTGAACTTTCTAGGTTTTGCAG
Organism: Bacteroidia bacterium; assembly: GCA_038211525.1. Classification (GTDB taxonomy): domain Bacteria; phylum Bacteroidota; class Bacteroidia; order AKYH767-A; family OLB10; genus JADKJB01. The sequence goes on along the minus strand of JBBQVM010000049.1, from coordinate 8,565 downwards.
ATGATGATAAATTGAATGAGTTGTACCGAACCAATGACGTGTTTGTGCTTCCAACTCTGTTTGAAGGTATGCCAACTGTAGTGCTGGAAGCAATGGCCCATGGCATGCCAATTATAGTTACCGATGTAGGTGCAACACTTGAAATGGTTGATAACACCAACGGATATATTATTGAAAAAAATAATGTTGCTTCTTTAAAACAGGCTATACTAAAATATAATTCCTTATCTGCTGCCGATAAAAAATCACTCTCATTGGCTTCCTATTCCCGAGTAAAAAATAATTTTACGTGGGATATCGTTGCCGAAAAACATGCACGACTGTTCGAAACTGTTCATGCTTCTCTTTAATAAATGATAGATTACCTTAAAAGGAACGTCCAATTTGTTGCCATGTTACTAATATGGATTGGTGCCGGTATGGTAGCAATTCCTGCGGGCATTGGCGTGGTAGCTCTTTCAGTTATTTTGATGAAGAGGAAAGAGATGTTTACTGAAATGATCATCGGATTTATTTTTATCCTCATCCTCTCCGATAGTCGCCAGTACCAAATGGAATTTGCGAAAAGTGTTAAAGATATTTACTTAATATTACTAACGCTCTTTTATTTGTTCGACAGGAAACAATTTCCTTTCAAAAACACCATGATCTTTGCATTCCTCCCCTTTCTCATTTGGTCTTTCGCAATGTTATTTCGTAGTCCGGAAGTGTTGGTGGCTTTTCAGAAAACGCTTTCGTATGGACTGTTATATTTTATTGTACCGGCCTATTTTCTAAAAGCATTTACAACCCGCGGACCTGCATTCCTCAAAGATTTCATTATGATGGTTTTGGTGTTGATGGTAATTGGTTTGGTGTTGATTTTTGTTTCTCCCGATTTCGTTTTCCTTGCGGGAAGATATAACGGAATGTTGGGAAACCCGAACGGGATGGGAATATTTACCGTGCTGGTTCTAATTCTTACCGTTTGTACTAATATTAAGTTCCCTAATTTATTTACCAGGAACGAATTAATTTATGCGTTTCTACTCATGACTCTTACCGCAATATTAACCGGATCAAGAAATACCATGATGTGTATTATAATATTTTTACTCTTCACCCGATTTTATAAAGTATCGTATTGGTTTGGATTTACTACTGTAATTATCACTGTTCTAATGTACCAGTTGGTATTCAGCAATCTTCCTACTATATTAGAAGCTCTTGGCTTGGCTAAGGCGCTTCGTGCGGATAACATCGAGAATGGATCAGGTCGTATTGTTGCTTGGATGTTTGCACTTAATAAAATAAATACCAATCTTCCCCTGTTCTTATTTGGAGGTGGTTTTTCTTATGATGAATTTATTTTTTATGCTAACCGTCATCAACTAAGTGCACTTGGTCATCAGGGAGGTGTTCACAATACTTATTTGGCTTTGTGGTTAAACACCGGAATTATTGGTCTTGGCTTATGGGCTCTAGGATTTATAAGAACTGTTTTTAAAGCCGTTACCATTTCCTATACCGCACTTCCTGTACTGTACGCTGTGTTGTTTAGTGCATTTTTTGAAGCTTGGCTGATGGGATCATTGAATCCATATCATATTACCTTTCTTTTAATATTAACTCTTACAGTTACTAAATCAAGCGATTTCGCAGGTGAAGAAAATACACCGGACATAACTGAGCGCAATAAAAAAACTTCGTGACCGCCAATAATTCAACAGCAGCATCCAAGAAAAAAATAGTGGTCTTTATCGACTGGTATCTGCCCGGATTTAAAGCAGGTGGTCCTATTAAGTCGTGCGTGAGTTTGGTGGAACGACTTAAATCCTATTTCCATTTTAAAATAATAACCGGCGATACCGATCTGAACGAAACTGTTCCCTATAAAAATATTAATTCCAATGCGTGGAATGTAACCGATCGTGGTACGGAAGTTTTTTATGCTGCTAAAAATTACTTGTCTAGTAAAACCATTGAAAATTTACTCCTGGCGGAAAATCCTGAGGTTATTTACTTGAACAGTATGTTCTCCTGGAATTTTACCTTGTTGCCACTCTGGGTGATTCGCAATAAAAAAATAAAAAGCAACGTAGTGGTGGCACCAAGAGGCATGTTGAGCAAAGGTGCTTTGGCTCTTAAACCGGTCAAAAAAAGTTTATTTTTAACAGCAGCTAAAACTCTGGGTTTATTTCGCAACGTCACCTTCCATGCATCTACTGAAATAGAGGTGAATGAAATTAAAAATGTTTTTGGTAAGGATGTAAAAATCATCCATGCCATTAACCTGACGCCTGAACATAAAATTGTTCATTTTAACAGAACAAAAAATAAAAATAAAGTAAATCTGGTGTATGTTGGAAGAATTAGTGAAGTCAAAAATTTACTCCAGTGTTTGCAGGTATTGAAAAAGACTGCTGCCATCAGCGAATTTCATTTTGATATTTATGGTCCGCACGATGATGAAAATTATTTGGATTTATGTAAAAAGGAGATCGCTTCCATGCCGTCCCACGTTCAGGCCAACCTAAAAGGCCCTGCTGATAATGCCGGCATCACAGCACTGCTTAAAAATTATGATTTTTTATTTTTGCTTTCCATGAATGAAAATTATGGACATGCAATTGTAGAAGGCCTTAGCGCCGGTTGTCCCGTTATCATTGGCAACCGAACACCCTGGCGAAATCTCGAAGCAAAAAAATGTGGATGGGATTTGTCGTTGGAAGATGATAACTCTATTGTTGAAACACTGGATAAAGTAGGTGCTATGGATCAAATCACCTACGATCAATGGAGCAAAGCCTCGTCTGATTTTGCAAAACAAATTCATGAAAACAAAAAAGCAATTGATGATCACCTTCAGTTGTTCAATAGTTAGATTCAAAATAATAATTAATAAAATATATTTTTACTCATGCCCGTTGCTCCACGTAAAAAGTGTCTTTTTCTCTTCACCGAGCTGGCTGGATATATTGTGGCCTGCCTTAAAACGCTTGCCGAAACCGAGCATGTTGAAGTGCATGTGGTTCGTTGGCCCGTGAATAGCGTTGCCCCTTTTCAGTTTTCACTGGAAGGTGAAAATATTCAGTATTACGAACGTGAAAAGTTTAACGATAAACAATTACTTGATTTCGCAATCGGAATTAATCCCGACATTATATTTTGTAGTGGTTGGATCGATAAAGGATATAACGCAGTATGTAAATATTTCAAGCCAAAGAAAATAAATACGGTGATGGGATTGGATAATCCCTGGAGGAATACGCTTCGACAAAATGTGGGTACTTTAATTGGAAACTTCTGGTTAAAAAAATATTTTTCGCATTGCTGGGTTCCCGGCGATCCGCAAAAAGAGTATGCACTTCGATTAGGCTTTGATAAGAATCAAATTCAGGAGGGCGCCTATTCCTGCGACTACAACGCATTTCATCAGCAATATAAAAACAACAGGGCTCAGAAAGAAATTAATTTTCCCAAAAAAATAATTTACGTAGGCCGTTACACAAAATTAAAAGGTACTACCGAATTGTGGCAGGCATTCATCCAATTTCAGCAAAATAACCCAAGCGATTGGGAACTTTGGTGCCTCGGAAAAGGAGAATTAAACGAAGAGTTTCCTGTTCATCCTAAAATTAAAAATATTGGATTTGTGCAACCTGCCGAAATGCATAAATATATTGCTGAATGTGGTGTGTTTATTCTACCCAGTCATTACGAACACTGGGGTGTGGTAGTACACGAATTTGCCGCCGCCGGATTCCCTCTTATTTGCACCACCTCCACCAGTGCAGTTACCGCCTTCTTACAAGATGGTTATAACGGATTTACCATTCCACCCTATGAGGTAAATGCCATGGTGGATATTTTTAATAAAATTAATTCTTTACCTTCTAAAGAGCTCTTACTGATGGGCGACAGAAGCGCGGAGTTGGCGAAAAAAATAACTCCACTTACGTGGGCACAAACATTTATGAATTTTATAAACAAGCACTAATACTATGTGTGGCATAGCAGGAATTTTTGGAATGAGCGATCGGCAACAAGCCGGACAAATGGTTCAACGGATGAACGATGCCATCGCACACCGTGGTCCCGATGATCAGGGAACTTATGTTGATGAATTTGTGGCACTCGGTCATCGCCGACTTGCCATTTTGGACTTATCTCCTGCAGGTCATCAGCCAATGCAAAACCACGATGCATCATTGGAAATAATTTTTAATGGTGAAATATATAACTTCATGGAAATCCGTGAAGAACTTACCGATTATCCGTTCAAAACTAAAAGTGATACCGAAGTAATTCTTGCCGCCTATATGAAATGGGGCAAAGAATGTGTGCACAAATTAAATGGTATGTTTGCTTTTGCTATTTGGGATAAAAAAAATCAAACGTTATTCATTGCACGTGACCGCCTTGGTATAAAACCTATTTACTATTATCAGTCACCTAATGAATTTCTTTTTGCATCCGAAATAAGATCGCTACTGGAATCAGGAATAGTGCCAAGGAAAATAGATCAAAAAAGTGTAGCCGATTATTTTACCTATCAAACAGTACACGCTCCTCAAACAATCATTGAGAATGTTTACATGTTGCTGCCCGGTCATTCTGCTACCCTTGCGGGGAAGAAGATGGTGATTGAAAAATATTGGGACGTAGCAAGCAACAGTTCCAAAGCATCGCAAGGAAAATCTTATGCTGAAGTTTGCTCCGATGTAAGAAATTTATTTGAAGCAGCAGTAAAACGTCGTCTCATTAGTGATGTCCCTTTTGGAGCATTTCTATCCGGTGGTATCGATTCATCTGCAGTAGTAGGATTGATGAGTCGCATTCAGCGCCAGCCGGTAAAAACATTTAATATTTCATTCGACGAAAGTGAATTGAGTGAAGCAAAATATGCACGACAAATTGCTGAAAAATTCGGAACCGAGCATCACGAATTTCTGCTCACACCACAAGATTTTTTAAAGCAACTACCCGATGCACTAAAAGCGATGGATCATCCAAGTGGCGATGGCCCTAATTCCTATGTGGTATCTAAAGTAACTCGCGAAAACGGAATTACCATGGCGCTTTCAGGTTTGGGAGGTGATGAATTATTTGCAGGCTATCCCATTTTCACACGCTCTATGTCACTTCAGCAAAAGCAATGGTTATGGAATTTACCGCTACCCATACGCAGTGCCGTTGGAAAAATTATTCTTAAACTTAAACCGGGTATTGTAGGAATTAAACTCAAGCAGTTGTTGGAACTTAGCAAAGGTGATATTGCACACACCTTTCCGGTTGCGCGACAAATGGCTCCTCCCGATCACATTGCTCGTTTGTTAAATTTTGAAATGCCTCCCGACAAGGTAGCGCAAATTATTAATTCAGAATTATCCAACCATGCTGATATGGGTGTGTACAGTAAAATAAGTGTTGCCGAAATTTCTACATACATGCAAAATGTTTTACTGCGTGATACCGATCAAATGAGTATGGCCTCAGCGTTGGAAGTGCGGGTTCCGTTTCTCGATTACGAACTGGTGGAATATGTGATGGGAATAAACGACGCGTATAAAAATCCGGTCTTCCCTAAAAAACTGCTGGTGGAAAGTTTAGGTGATTTATTACCCGATGAAATTGTTCATCGCAAAAAAATGGGCTTCTCCTTTCCTTGGGAAAAATGGATTAAAAATGAGTTGAAAGGATTTTGTGACAATCGAATTCAATCACTTGCTAAAAGATCCTTTTTGAATGGCGCCGAAATACTTAACCAGTGGCAACGGTTCCTTAACAACGATCCCGCCATTCGCTGGCCCGATATCTGGACCGGTGTGGTGCTGGAAAATTGGTTGATTGAAAACAAAGTTGAAAAGTGACGATATTTGCAGCATGAATTCAGGCAAAACCGACCTCTCCAAATTTAACAACCTCTGGTACAACACCGGTGGTTCTACACTCAAAATTGGGTTATGGCATGTGGTTTCCGCACTATTTTTCATCAACCATCTCTCCTTTGTTAGCTCCATAAAGGTTTCGCTCTTGCGGATGTTTGGCGCTAAAGTGGGGAAAGGTGTGGTGATTAAACAGGGTGTTAGAATAAAATATCCCTGGCTGTTGGAAATTGGTGACCATGTGTGGATTGGTGAATATTGCTGGATCGAAAATCATGCAAAAGTCACCATAGGAAATAACGTATGTTTATCGCAGGGTGCTATGCTCCTTTGCGGAAACCATAATTATAAAAAATCGGCCTTCGACCTTGAAATAGGTGAGATTGTTCTTGAAGAAGGGGTGTGGATTGGTGCTCAGGCGCTGGTTTGTCCGGGTATTACCTGCAAATCGCACGCGGTATTGAGTGTTAAATCGGTAGCGAGTAAAAACCTGGAGCCCTATGCTATTTATCGCGGAAATCCCGCTGTAAAGCAAAAGGATCGGGTAATAGATTAGCGGAAATTGTAACCCCACATCAGTATTACGGTATAAAAAGCGAATAGGTCTCCGGAAGCGAAAAGAAGGAGCTTATTCAGTAATTGTCATTTAGTGAAACCTTAAACCCATTTTTTGAGTGAAAATTTCTATTATAACCATCACCTACAACAGTGCCCAAACTGTTGAGGAAACCATTAAGTCGGTAGTTGCTCAGGATTTTCCTGATAAAGAATACCTGATTATTGATGGCTTGTCTAAAGACAATACACTTGGAGTGGTGAACCGCTACTCACCGTATATCGATAAAGTTATTTCCGAAAAAGACAAAGGACTTTACGATGCCCTTAACAAAGGAATTAAAGCAGCTACCGGCGATGTAATAGGAATGTTACACTCCGATGATATTTATGCAAATAACCACGTTATTTCTAAAGTAGCGCAACTATTTGCCTCCGATCCAACAATTGAAGGCGTTTATTCCGATCTGGTTTTTGTTGATCGGGAAGATACCAATAAGGTACTTCGCACTTGGAAGTCCGGCGAGTATAAAGAAGACGCTTTCAAAAAAGGATGGATGCCTCCTCACCCTACTTTCTTTGTCAAGAAATCGGTGTACGAACGTTTCGGTGGCTTTAACCTCGACCTCAAACTCTCAGCAGACTATGAATTAATGCTGCGTCTTATTCACAAGCATAAAATAAAAATAGCCTACCTGCCCGAAACAATTGTCAAAATGCGGATGGGTGGAATTAGCAACACCAGTTTTTTTGTAAAGCTAAAAGCCAACATGGAAGACAAAATGGCGTGGAAAATAAATGACATCAAGCCCGGCCTTTTTACCACCTTTAGAAAACCACTTCAGAAACTAAAACAGTATTTTGATAAGTAATTTTTGCTTCCCTAAATAAATTCTTTAGTCAACCTTTTCAATTTGCCTAAACAGTAAAATTATTTTCAACGACCAACTTTTCCGGTTGCATAAACAACCAAACTATTTTCAACAACCAACTTTTTCAACAGTTCGCTGGCAGCATTTGGTGCCAATAATCCTGTACCGGATTAAAAAACCTCCTCAAAAACTGAATCCAAAACCGGTTCCAAAACCGGTTCCAAAATGACGCTGCTAGTGCAGGTACCGAAAATGGAGTTAAGTAACAGTAAATCAGCCCAATAATTTTCATTTTAGCCTATTTCAAGCTAAAAACCACCAAAACTGCTTTTTCGGAAATAAAGCTTATTTTAGCTCACAATAACCTGTACTACAATTACATGCGCTTCAATTTTCCTCTTCCAACCTCTCCTCAAAAACGACATAGGGTTTTCCCTATATTTTTAAGGAAATTTGGTAAAGTGGTGGAGGGGCGTTTAGATTTGGAAAGTTAAGTCTAATGCAAATCCCGGAAAATTGTTGCAAAACCGGAGCAGCATAAGGATCACGAATGGTGGAGCTGCTAGTAGGAGAATTAGAAAGGTTTAAAAAATAAATAAGAAGTTCTCCTCGAAGGATTGGTGCTAATATGTCATTAATTTTAAACTTATTATGAAACTAAACGCAATGGGGAGTTGCGGGGAATAGATGTTACAAGCAAGCCTAAAAGACGACACAACAACCATCGACAGGACAGCTTAAAAATCGAACTTTGAAATCCTGACCTAACTTTTCGAACGACCTTAACTCGGCAGACAATTTCGCTGTATTTTGACACAGACCAACTTGGCGCCACACAAGCCGACACAAGAAAAAATTAAAACACCCCACCGCACAAATAAATTGAATTTGCCAACCGCACATTTTGCACATTTGGTTTTGCCCGACACACAAGCCAACCCTTCGCAAAACCAAAAGAGCAAAATTTGCCAACCGCACAGTGACAGATTCGTTTTATTATTCTATATTTGTCCTCTGTAGGACAAGACCAAAACAGGTAAATAATGCTAGGCGAAAAACTAAAAGAATTACGAGAAGCTAAAGGATTTGTGCAAAGACAAGTTGCTGCTGACTTGCAGGTTGACACTGCATACATCAGCAAGATGGAGCATAATGAAAAACCTGTTAGCCGCATTCATTTAAAAAAGCTATCCAAACTTTATAATGTTTCTGAAACTGAACTACTACCCATTTGGTTAGCAGACAAAATTTTGCAATTAGTAGAAAACGAA
>JBBQVM010000048.1:0-15363 GCA_038211525.1 Bacteroidia bacterium | reverse complement strand
TCTCGCTGAAGCATTGGATGTTTCGCCACGCGATATTCAGGCGTTGTTGATGGGTGGTCATGGTGACACTATGGTGCCACTGCCCCGTTACACTACTGTTGCCGGGATACCTGTTACTGAACTAATTAGCACTGAGAAGTTGGATGCTATAGTAGATCGTACCAAAAAAGGCGGTGGCGAATTAGTTAACCTGATGGGAACTTCTGCCTGGTATGCTCCGGGAGCGGCGGCGGCTCAGATGGTTGAAGCCATATTAAAAGATCAAAAACGCATTTTCCCATGTTGCGCATGGTTGCAAGGTGAATATGGTTTGAAAGACATCTATCTGGGTGTTCCGGTTAAATTAGGAAAAAACGGTATTGAAGAAATTATTGAACTGAAGTTGAATGCTGATGAGAAAGAGTTGTTGGCTAAATCGGCAATAGCTGTTAAAGAAGTCATGGAAGTTCTTGATAACATGCAAGCTCCTGCGAAATAATTTCGTCCGTTACAATTTAAATATTTAAAATGAAAGGCATTTCGTGATTCGAAATGCCTTTCTTAATTTCAACATTATGGCAAGGAAAAAAAAGTTTGTTATTAAAATGAAAGTCAGTAAAATTGATAAGGAGGGATGTCATTTATCGGTGGCAGGAAAAATAAAAAATAAAAAAATAAATCTGATCATCGATACCGGCGCGTCGCAAACTATTTTCGATAAAAACAGAATCAGTAATTATATTGGTCATGATGATTTCCAAAAGGCCGAAGCGCTCTCTTCAGGTTTGGGCACCAACACGATGGAAAGTCACATGGTAGCCTTTAATGGATTTTCCATAGGAGAAATGGAATTCCCGCATGAAAAAATGATGCTCCTCGACCTTTCGCACGTAAACGAAACCTACACGCTCATGAATCTAAAACCTATTGATGGCGTTATTGGTGGTGATTTATTAAAAAAGTATAAAGCCGTAATAGATTACGAAAAAAAACAAATAACTTTTCGGTTGTGAACGACAAGGTGAAAAAAAGTTGGCTATTGGATTGCACTAAAAAAAATCAATTTCCATAACAAAACTAAAGAACTAAAAAACTAAAGAACTAAAAAACTAAAAAACTAAAAAACTTCACTTCTTCACCATCACCGAATAGGGATCAACAGAAAGTTCCATTTTAAAACCAGGCTGCAGCTCTAAGGTATTCATATCAATAATTGTTAGGTACCCGTTTCTACCTCCACAAGTTGAAGTGTGGTGAGGAGCGGGTCCTCCGCTTGAAGGAGTATTGCGATTGGCGACGTAAACAACATTTTCTACTTCATCAACAGCCAATCCGTGAGGCTGGAATCCGGTTTCAATTGTTTTTATGGCTGTTAGTGTGTTTATATCAATCACGGTAACAGAATTACCCTCTTCATTAGAGACAAACAATAAATTTCGCGAAGGTGATATGGACATTTCAAGAGGGAAAACACCGGTAGGAATTGCAGCTAAAAACGAATCATCGGAGGCATTAAAAACTCTAACCTCATCTCTGTGCTGACAAGTTATAAAATATTTAGTTCCATCGGGACTAAAGGTAATGTTGTGTGGCTGAGCCACATTTCCTCCTGATGAATTAATTGTAATAACATCGTATTCCGGATTCATGGGATCACTTACATTCCATTTATAAATTACGTTTGATAACTGTCCGGTTACATATAAAAAATTTCCTGTAGGGTCAACAACACTTCCGTGAGGGGAAGAGAAATTAGATCCATCGCTGTAAATTAATTTCAGCTCCATAGTAGTTAAATCAACGTAAGCGATTCTGCCTTGGTTTTCAAGTGAAATCACCCAAGCCTTAGTACCATCAGGCGAAATAGCAAAGGTATTCCAGGAACCATTTCCAATTGGGGCCTCCGAAACCAATTCATCAGTGACAGAGCTAAATTTCTGTAAAACATCACCAAAAATAAATGCCGAATACCAGAATTGTCCATCGGGAGATTGACGCAGAACGTGTGGTGCTTCTGTAACGGGCTTATTTCCTACATCAACATAACGCATAACTACTTTGGTTACCGGATCGTGCACGCCCACCAAATCACATCCCTGGTTAGCAACATAAAATTTGCGACGATTTGGGTTATCGGAAAACTTAACAAAGCCGTTGCAGTTTGGAGCACCGGAATCAATCCAGTCTCGTATAGTTAAAATTTCATTTTTGGTGAGTGGCGTTGAGTTGAAAGGCATGTTAGGTTGCTGAACTATACCTAATAAGGTATCGGTATTCACAAAATAAAAGAGTGTACTTTGATCGGAGCGGTAAGGGATTACTGTTGCACCATTTCTATTTCCAAGAAACATATTTTCCCAGGTACTCAGATCCAATCCGCTCGCAGCATCTTTACTCAAAGTATTATGACATCCTGCAGTAGCACATTTTTTCACAATTATTTCAGCAACAGCTGGAGGATAACACCCATCATCAAAAGGAACTACGGGCTCCACCTGATCGTATTTGCAAGCACTAAAATAACTTATTGCAAAAGCAAAAACTGTTAAAATAATTACTAATTTTTTATTCATGTTTTCCTCCTAAAATTATTACCTCACAATAAATTTTTGTGCACTCACACGATCTCCCTCAATTACTCTTACATGATAAACTCCTTTTGCATAATTACGTGTATCAAACACAGAGACGTTAGCGGAAGTTTTCAACTCTTCAACAATTCTACCGGTGATATCAAAAATGGTAAGTTCGCGTTGAATTATTGCTGTTGAATTAAACTTAATAAACAAATCACCTGAAGTTGGATTAGGATAAATAGTAAAATTGGAAACTGTTGGCTTAATTTCAGGTAAGGAGGTGGCCGAATCCCATTTGTAAAGCGTTACTCCTCCTGCATTGTTTCCAACCAGAATTTCAAATTTACCGTCTCCATTTATATCGGCAACATCAACAGTGCTGTTGTTCGATTCACGAATGTCAAAATACATGGAATCAACTAAGTTAAAGTTTCCATTTAGGTTTCCATCAATGTTATCGTACTTGTAAAGATAACCTCCAACCGAACCTACCAGCATTTGGTACACACCGGCACTATCGTACATGGCAGGACTACTATAACCATAAATACTAAAAACGTTATTTACATTGATACCTCCGAAGTTGGTGGTAACAAATGAAAATACAGGGACAAATGGTGTTCCGGTATTTTCATAATAATTTACATTTCCTGATCGTTCACCAATAATTAAATCTAATTTGCCATCACGGTTAACATCTATTAATTGAGGGGATGAGGCTTGTCCAACATCAATTGAATCACCAAAATTATTTGTTAACTGAGGTTGTGTTAATGTGTAAACAGGGGTGTTACCACTACCTGCTGTGTTGGTATAAAAAAGAATGGTACCATCTGTTTGTCCTAACATTAAATCAAGATCACCATCATTATCTACATCACCAAAAGTTGGTTTAATGCCGGTGATAGGGAGTGAAAAAAAGTTGCCGTAATCAATGGTTTGAAACTCGAACGAGGGCTGGGTAGCGGTTCCTGTATTTCTATAATAGGATAGTCCTGACTCGAAGGGAAGTGTAGCTGAATAATAACCATAATTCCCTACTATCATATCTTTGAGTCCATCGGAATCAATATCCACGAAAGTGACATTAGCACCTGATCCCACTTCAATCATTTCATCAACCAGAAAACGATTTTGCTGATAGTTGAAAACATTTGAACTATTATTAGTGGTGTTTTTATAATACAAAACGTTATTATAATTTTCAGCGGGACCACTAATGCAGGGAGCAACGATGAGATCTTTATTCCCATCGTTATTCACATCAAAATAATAGGGAGCCGGGAACGTAACCATATTTACGGGAGTATCATAAGATGGGAAATTGGAATCCTGACCGGTCACGTTTGCTAATGTGGATGTGCCTCCATTGATAAGCAAAAGCAAATTATTTCCAAGAATATCACCGTTCAATAAATCCTGATCGGTGTCGCCATCTATATCGAGTGCAATCATACAAGAACCTGAATGCATCGTTTGCAACAGTGTAGAATCAATAATAGGAGCTTGGGGTTCTGCCATACGACAACCTACATTTAGAATTCCTGAATTATCATTGCCACTCAAGCCAAAATTGCCAAAACAAGCCGGGTCTATCTGATAAACCAATGTATCACATTTATTAAAATTCTCCATTCCATAATTTCTATGAAACTCCACAAAGTTTCCAGAAACAGGAAAAGTAAGTACATCCAGATCGCCATCGTAATCAACATCAACTAATGCAGGAAGATTAACAGCAGAGACATAAAGGTTAGCCGTTACAGGGCCATATTTGCTATAAACAAGACTGTAAGCAAGATTAAATTTTAAACCGTTCTGAACAGTATAATCATTATGATAAACAGTCATACCACCACTATAGGAATAGGTAAAAATATCTTCACGACCATCGCAATCATAATCTTTTAGCAACACCCAATCGTGCAATGTTTTTGGAAACTTCTTTTTATATTCGGGTGCCGAAACGTAATCAACCGTATTTGCTGTTCCGTTGTTGATGAAGGTTGAAATACGATCGCCATCTTTATCAAAAACAAATAAATCTTTAATGCCGTCGCCATTCAAATCAATCTCCGAAAAAATTGGTGCGTTAAAACCACCCACCCAGGGATTTTTAAGTGTTGAACCGAGCATAGAAACGGAGATGTCGTTTGCCGGAATATACTGACCTTGCCCGTGAAGGTTTTCGCATACGCCGAAGAGCATCAGCAATGCAAAAAATCCATTTAGTTTCTTCATAATCACAAAATTACCTATTTTTAAAATCAGAATGTAGATTATTGTACGAAAGAGTTTACATTTATATTCATTTTTACCGAATTCTTATAAAATATAATATGCCCTCATTCGATATAGTAAGTAAAGTAGACATCCAAAAGCTCGACAATGCCGTAAACACTGCTGTTAAGGAGATAGTTAACCGATACGATTTCCACGGCTCCAAAACCGAAGTTGAGTTAGACAAAAAATTACTCCTTATAAAGGTAATGACGGAAAATGACATGCGAATGGATGCAATACAGGATATAATTATTTCCAGAACTATGAAACAGGGGCTGGATGCCGGTTGTTTGGACTTTGGAAAAGAGCATGTTGCAGCCGGAGCAATGATTCGTAAAGAGATTAAAGTAACGGATGGGATAGAAAAGGAGCTCGCAAAGAAAATTGTTAAAGCAATTAAAGAGAGTGGATTAAAGGTTCAGGCCTCGATTATGGAGGATCAGGTTCGGGTGACCGCAAAGAAAATTGACGACCTTCAAAACACTATTTCTGTGGTGCGGCAGGCAGGTTTTGAACAACCCTTGCAATACATTAATTTCAGAGATTAGGTCGATTGAAGTATAATTTATTGATTCATAATACTTTAATATTATATTTAGCTTACTGCAAGAAATTGCTGTTATTTTCATCAAATGCTCACCCGTTGGAGTTAATTTAGCACAACTTTTAACAGAAGGTTTTAAAAATCAGTAACATCTGCGTTAAGAGTCAATGACTTACCTGCTAGTTTAACAAGTAAGTAGGTATGCTGAATAAAATGCTGAAAAGTATTTTACTTTATTATACCAAAGCTGTCGAAAAATTGTTTATTATTATAGAATAATTTAAAGTACCATGAGAACTTCAAGAAGTAGAAAGAAAGTGAAAGTAATGGGAGAGCATCCTGTAATTAAAGTACAACTCGATGAGAGAACCACTATAACCATCCGTAAAATTGAAATGTTGAAATTTTGGAAAGAGCGTTATCCTGCTGCCAAAGTAATTTCGGCTTAAAAATTTAGTGATTTCCTGATTTTTGTTTTAATTCCAGTTGCCTGGTTACAATTTGTAATCCCTCTAAAAGGGAGTGTGGTAGGTATCCAAGTTCAACCTTAGCTTTGTCGAGGATAAATCCTGTTTTCGGTGGACGTAAAGCAGGTTGATTTAACTCGGCAGAACTAACCGGGTGAATCAACGATTGATTCAGATTATAATATTCAGCAATTTTTCTCACCAGATTAATGATGCTATCCAGATCCTCTTCGGGTCCCGATACATGATAAATTCCAGTAGCTCTTTTTAGTGCCGCCGAGATACAAGCATCAGCAAGATCTTCGGCAAGTGTGGGGCTTCGAAACTGATCAGTAATTACATTAATAGGTTTGTTTTGTTCCAGTGATGACTTGGTCCACAAAACTAAATTTGAACGTTGCACATCATCCACTACTCCATAAATAATAATGGTGCGAATAATAGCATAGTCTAAACCCGATGTCATCAACATTTGTTCGCTCTCCACTTTTGAAGAAGCATAATAACTTAACGGATTTGGTTTGGCTTCTTCACTATAAGGTCCATTCTCGCCATCAAAAACAAAATCGGTAGAGAGGTGAATGAAATGTGTGTTATAGGGACGGGCGGCTTCAATTAAAAAAAGTACCGCATCCACATTTAAAGCATCACAAGCGGATTTATCATTTTCACATGCATCCACGTTAGTCATGGCAGCAGTGTTTATAATGCAATCGGGTTTCACCTCCTCCACTACTTTTTTTACTTCGGCAGCGTTGGTAATGTCTAATGAAAAATAGCGATAACCCTCCTTTTCGGAAATCCTATTCTCTCCTTTTGAAGTAGCAGTGACCTCTACCCCGGGGGTATTTAGTAGTTGATAAATTATTTTTTGTCCAAGCAAGCCGTTGGAACCGGTAACAAGTATTTTCATTTATGCAATGGATTCGATGGTTTATTCAGTAGTTGATTCGATGGTTAATTCTGTGGTTTATTCAGTAGTTGATTCGATGGTTTATTCTGTGGTTTATTCAGTAGTTGATTCAGTTGTTGATTCGATGGTTAATTCAGTGGTGGATTCAGTGGTTAATTCATTGGTTGATTCTAATGTGGATTCGGGAGGGAATGATGTGGAGTTGATTCTGTTGTGCAATTCTCCCACTCTACTAACAACTAACAAACCTGCCTGCAGCAGGCAGGCCAATAAACTAACCAACTAACAAACCAACAAACAAACCAACAAACAAACAAACAAACAAACAAACAAACCAACAAACCAATAAACCAATAAACCAATGAACTAAATTTACAAATCCCAAACGCTCCCTCTTTGTCTTCTTACCAGGTTACGCAGGTTCATCACAAAACCCATAATGAGATAAATAATAATTGGTGAACCGATGGTGAGGAAGGAGGTATAAATAAAAAATATCCGGATATTGCTAGAGCGGATTTTCAATTTCTCACCCCACCATTCACAAATCCCGAATGCATTTCTTTCAAAGAGGGTCTTAATGGTATCTACCAGGTTATTCATTTTGTTTATAGAGCATTTCGATTCCGAGGCCGCAATTTAAGCATTTTTTCTGAGAACAAAAATTTCGGTAAAGACTCAGAAAAGCCTGACTGGTATAGGCATTGTCGATAGGGACTTCATAATTAATGAATTCCTGCAGGAGGTGATTTTTTTCGGCAGGTAACGCCTCCAATAACTTGAATGCTCTATCGCTATACACCGGCTCGTCTCTTTGTCGGCCAAAATAAAAGAGAAAAGGTGCAATGGTATTGATGATAATATTATGAATGGAACTTACTCCCATTTGGCGATGTCCGAACCGGGTGCCTTTATCAAAAACAAAATGGGTGTCCCAATAAGGTGAGGCAGCGATGTTAAAAATGTCCAGAATTTCCTGTATTTCAGTTATTTCTTTAATTTGATGAAAAGATATTTTTCCGGAAGCCATCAATGCTGCAAATTGGGATATTCGGATAGTAGGAAAATTAGCAGGTCGCATCCGAAGTAATTTCCAAATGTGACGATCGAGTGGCATCAAACCATATTTCTTCGACAAAAAACCATATTCATTTTGTAGCAGTTGTGGGTAGCTGTCGCTGAAGTCGCCCTCTAAAAAGCCGGCTTGTCCAAAAAGCAGCGCTTCCAGTTGATGAATTTGATCGGCATGTTTCATCAACAAATTTCGTGGCAGACAACGTGCCACCATTTCGAAGGGACCGGCATTCACATTGAAACCAAAATTACGTGCCAGCATCTGATAAAATGCATCTTCCCAGTCGCCCTTATTTACTTCAAGAGCCTGTTCTAACACCACCGATTTAAATTCCAACCGCTCCACCAACATTCTATCTACCCATGAGTTAAGGGTGATCGACTTTACGGTTTTAAGGTTATTCCCGCAGGGAATCTGCAATCGTGAGGCTTTGAGCGATGCGTATTTTTTTAAAATTGCATCATCAGTTTGTTCGCTAAGCGAGATGGTAGGGATGGTAGTGTGATTACCGATAATAATTTCGCTGTCGGCATCAAATACCACATGAAGAATTACATTGTTGTAGGCCTGATCGGTTTGGTGGTTGTGACGATACCAATCGGAGGCACGTACATGAATTTCCACATTCCCTGCCCACAGGGTGTCGCCGATTTTAATACGGGCGTTAAAAAAATCGGGCCCCGAATTGCGGTGCTGCTCTCCCGGACTAATAACAGTAACAGGTTCTCCGGTGATGGTGATTAGGTCTTTGCGGTATAGTCTATACTTCCAGACAAAGGATAAAAAGTCTTCGTTCATTTTGAAAAGTGTTTTAAAAAAGTTTAGCAAAAGTACGAAATTTTGTCTTCGAAATGAAATTTGTCTTCGAAATGAAATTTGTTTTCAAATGATACGGATTACGGATTTTTACGGATTACGGATTAGGTCGAAATGAAATTCGTTTCCGAAATGAAATCCATCTTCATAAGATACGGATTACGCCTGCCTGCTGCAGGCAGGGATGGGGCGGAAATGAAATTCGTTTCCGAAATGAAATCCATCTTCATAAGATACGGATTACGCCTGCCTGCTGCAGGCAGGGATGTGGCGGAAATGAAATTTGTTTTCAAATGATACGGATTACGCCGGCCGGTTGCAGGCTGGGATTTTTACGAATTACGTCAAAATGAAATTTGTTTTCAAATGATACGGATTACGCCGGCCGGTTGCAGGCTGGGGTTTAATCAGGTTCAGACTTTTTTTACTCCACTACAAATTTCTTCACCAACCGTTCAGCTCCCATCGGATAGCTATCACACTCCAATCTCACCACATACATCCCCTTCGCCCAACCTCCACAACTTAAATTCTTAGTAAAATACGGTGGTGTAATTTTCCCGCTTTCGCTGAAGACTTCCTTGCCCATTAAATCAAATACGCTCAGCCGGTAGGTTGTTCCACTCAGTTTATCTGCATTAATGAAGGCTGTTTGCCACTGTGGTGAATAATAAACATAAAGCCCTGCCGCTGGCACTGCTGCCGCTGCTCCATTTAGTGAAGTTAACGTATCGCAGGGGCTTCCAACCAAAGGCCCTAAATCATAATCAGGATTATTCGGCAAGCCCCAATAGGTGCGTTTACCCCCAAGGTAAAAACTAAATGGAGAATAGCCACATGCCGTCCCTAAACTATCTGGATAGTTAATCACACTCAAATTCATGTTTACCGAATCGTATTCCATGTTATTATAAGGATAATTAAATGTTACTCCATCATAATACGCACAACTTAAATAAATTTTTCCATCGGGTGCCAGCTTTAAACTGCCCGGTTGGATAGGTGGGGAATACAAGGTATCTAAATTTATTCGACTTGCAAAAATATTTGAGGCTGTTAAATCTAGCTGATATATGTAATTCGTATCTTTAGAAGTGGAAACATATAGCACGTTTCCATTTGGTGAAAATGCACTGCTCCAAGTCAAGTGATAATTTAAGGAATTACCAGCCGGCTGTATCAACACTGGATTACTAAGTATTCCTGTGCACCTGTTGAAATCAAACAATTCCAAAAGATCCAAGCCGTCTGTATTAATTAATCTTTCACCGTTGGGAGCAAACGTTAACTCTCCCTGATTTGCTCTATGATTTGATCCAATCATTTGTACATTGTAATTGGTTATTCCAATTGGTGAAATTAAATATGAATGAAATTCATTATTATAATTAAATGTAAATTGATCCCACCGTCGAAATATCAACCACCAATCCCTCCCATTACCATGCTTCACTGCAGTAAGACAATCCACCATTGGGAAACTTTGCAAGGGAATGTTTTTTTGAATTACCGAGTCCTTCTGAATATCAATAATCGAATAATATAAACCAAAAGGACAACTGTTATCTACGCATATTGAAAAAAGATAAAATAAGTGTTCACTTTCTGGTTTAGGTATTATCACTAACTCATGATACCATCCTTCTCCATTAACACTGTCGCCATTTTGAATCAATTGATCCAAGTTGTTCCAAACTTGAGTTGATCTGATTACAGATGCTCGTGTGTTAGCATAAAACATCATATTTCCATTTGAATCTGCAATCGAAACACAAGATCCTCTGGTGTCAATAGATGATGAAAAAACTTGAGGAGACATTGTGTTCGAAAAGTCGATTCCTACGGAATCCCCAAACACCCATACCGAGTTGCGGTTTTGAGCAGATAAAGAACAGAAGCCTAAATTTATTAAAATTAATATAATTATTTTTTTCATATTAGTAATGGCAGCAGGTTGAAAATACCTGCTGCCTGATTTTTTATTTAATGATTACTAGTTTGCCGGAATACTGAACTTTATCGCTGAGCATGCTTTTATACCTCACAGGTACAACTTTATCAAGTGTCTTCATAAAGCGAAAGATACAGAAATATCCCTGAGTTGCTATTCAATCACAAATTTCTTCACCAATCGCTCCCGCTCAGTTTCCACAACTACCAAATACATCCCCGTTGCTTTGCCAGTCATTGACAAATCCTTTGTATAAAAGCCATTTTGAATTTTCATGGGTTCAGTAAATATTAATTTCCCCTGCAAATTATAAAGCTTAAGATTTCCTTTATGACCTTTTATGTGTTCTGCGTTGATGAAAACTTTTTCCCAGGTTGGGTGGTAATAAATGTGTAATGCTGGTTCAATTTCGTTTTGTATTTGTTGAATTCCCACTAGTGTATCACAGGGGCTGCCAACCAACGCACCCAGCTCATACTCCGGATTATTTGGCATACCCCAATACGTTTCATTACCTCCTAAATAAAAACTGAATGGCGAAAAATTACATGCCAAGCCGGCACTATCCGGATCATTAATGACACTTAAGTTTTGATTGAAGTTATTATTTAAACTATCGGTGTAAGGATACGTGTTTATACCATCGTAATAATTATGTGAACAATAAATTTTATTGTCAGGTGCAAGACGCATAAACCCAAAATAAGAAGGGGCATTCACTGTATAAATTAAAGTTTTAGATGCTGTTATATTTGGAGCGAGCAAATCGAACTGATATAAGTATGTATCAGGATTATCTGATGTGCAAATATAAGTATAACGACCTGAAGATGAAAATGCATTGCCCGTATATTGTGGGAAGGACCCAATTGGTTGTTCCTGTTCAATTGTTGTAACATTCGTAAACAATCCGCTACACCGATCAAATTCATACACTTCAATTAAACCACGATAATTAACTACTAAATATTTAGATCCATCCTTCGAAAAAGTAGTGTGCATGAATCCATTATCTGTTGGAGTACCAATATTTTGAACGAAAGGGCCTTCGATTCCTGCTGGAGATATCAAATACCTATACATGGAATCATTTACCACATCATACCTTCTGAAAAACACCCACCAATCTCTTCCATTGCCATGTTTAACGGCGGCAACGCAATCCGAAGCTTTATAATTGGTCAACTGTACATTCTTTTGAACCACAGCTCCTAATCCACCATTTTGACTTAAATCAACTACAGAATACCAAAAACCATAAAAAATTAATCCTGGAGAAAAAATAAAAAATAGATGAGATGAATCAGGCCAGGGTACAATTACATTCTCCTGAAAATATCCGGTTCCAATTAATGTGTCTCCGTTTTGCAACAAATTATGAAACCGGTCCCAAACAACACCTAAAGAAGCATAGCCTTGGTTATATAAGAAATAGTAATAATTGTTGGTGTAAAATAATAAATTTCCTGACGAATCGGATATAGCACAGCTACTACCTCTCGTAACAGTTGATGAATTGAATAGTTGTGTTGCCCCTTGGTCAAACTTAATACCTACGCTATCACCGAAACACCAAAGGTTGTTTTTGAATTGAGCGTTGCAGTTATGAGTTATAAACAAAATTGTAAAAAGACACATTATTTTAATTTTCATGATTTTAAATTTGAAACGGCAACCACAAATTTGTGGTTGCCGTTATTCGAATTAATTGATTTTTGCAAAAGACGAGTGCCAAATTCTACCTTCAGTATCGATAGCTTTCAAAAGGTACATTCCCTGACTTAGCCAGCCAATTTGTAGACTTTGAAATTCTGTGGTAGTAACAAACAAAGTTTCACCAACGGTGTTAAGTATTTCAATTTTTTTTATGTCAAGAGCGGAATCTTTCTCCACAAATAAAATTTGCGAAGCCGGATTGGGATACACTTTAAATTGGTGTTTTTTAAAGGAGGGCTGTTGCAAAATAATTTCTGGCGGGACTGAATTCATCAAACGAAGTTCAGGAATGGTTTCATGCACCTCCAAAAACAGCATCGCCCATGATTGATACACCGCTTTTCCACCAACTGCCGTTTTGATGTCAGATATTTCAATTAAAGTAGTAGTATCAGCAGATGAATAATCTGCACTATCAATGAGTGAATATAAATAAATTCCATTCACCACTTTTTGATTGGTTTCAATATCGTTCGTGTCATTTATCGCCTCATTGGCTGCATATAAGGAATCAAGAGATAGCCCCGAAAGATCATCAGGCAATTTCAACAATTCTATGTTGCTGTTTTGCATCTCGAAATAAAAGCTATTAAAAGTGGAATCTGTACTTCTACCGGTTGTTAAGAGCGAAGTGTCGGCCTTAAAAATTTCATAAGCCCTCTGTTTTCCCAAATAATTATTTGCTGCCTCATTGGCGTAATAAGTTGCAGTATCACCTACCACAGGACCATACACCAAATCCCGATCAAATATTCGGTAGGTTGGGTTATCACAGTCTGGAATTGGATTTTGATTTTTGAATGGTTGGACCACAGTTGATAAATTCTCACTTGGACTAAAATCGGAAAATTCATCATCATTGTGGTACCAGAATATTGGGTCTCCACTCATAGTAGTTCCAGTCACTCGATCAGTCAGCGCAATATTAGCGTTCCATTCATTTTTCCATCCTTCACCATCGGTTCCTGTAGGGATTGTAGGAGGAAGTCCTTGTTCGGGAAGTTCCGCATCCACCAGTTGTATGCCACGTTTAAAATCAATCATACTATTACATTCCAGATAAGTCAAATCGCACGAATTTCTGAACAACATTCCCAGTCCACTGTTGGCACCAATACCACTCATTGTATTTCTGCGTACTCTTCCGTTTATCATATCACTCATTTCAATTGCTACATACGAAGCAGAAGTACTTTGGTCGGTGTTGGAAATACTATTATCATTTATTTGAGCGTTGGTTGAATTTTGCACCCAAATAGCGCGGTTTTCTTGATTACCGGTCATTGTAGTATTTGAAATTGTGTTTCCTTTTTCTGGATTCGAAGTTGTTAGAATAGGGTCAGGCGTACCAATGATAATGCTGTTTATGTTTAGAGAATGAATTCCTATTCTGTAATCAGTTATGGTATTACCAAACACTTCAACTACACCGACAGATGAAGAAAGACCCCGTATAGTTAAAGCAGTATTATGAAATGCACCCGTTGACGTCTCCTCAAAATCAGTATTGGTAAATATGTTATTAGAAACCGTTACAGAATTTAAATTTCTTCCTGAAATAACCACCCCAATATTTGTGCGCTCAAAGTTATCCACGTTATTAATTACAATTGTGTTATTAAAATTAAAATGAAAGAGAGCAATGGCCACATCATCAATATCTTTGAAATAATCCAGATCATGAATGTTAATGTTAAAATTACCTCTGGAAAAAATGCCTCTGGAAAGATTATTGAATCTACTGTCTATATCCAAATCATAAGCTGTATTTGTGTTATTAAAAGCAATAATTCCAACTCCTTTTGCAGGGATTAAAGAATTGTGGTCTTTCATGTTTATAAATTCTCCTTTTCTTAAAGTTAGAGAACTGCTTAAAACCAGGATTCCGGAATAAATATCTTTAAACACATTATTTTGGTTTCCTCCAGAACCTATTTCAACATTCAAAGCATTTTCAAGTAGTATGTGATTCTGAGGATAGTCGCCTACATGAGGCGCTTTGGATAAATATTCACCATCACATTCAAACAAACACTGCATAATGTCGGTAGATGAAAAGTCATCATCTTTCAGTTCAATTGAAATCATGTTCGAATTAAAAGATACTTGATTCACATATATTTCCGGCACATCTGAGGTTGTAGTACCATCTCCCTCTCCTTTGATTGCAACAAGAGCGTTTTCAAATTTGCAATATCTTGTATCATCCGAGGTTGTCTCACCCTCAATAGTCAATGTACCTCCCGGTTTCACTGAAATTCCTTGCCACATTTCATCACAGGAAAATAAATGGGAAGGAGTAATTGGGGTAGTTGGATCGAAATCGATGTTTAATGTTCCACCATTTTCAACCGTTATTTCAACTCCAGGTGCAAATACTAAGTTGCAACCTGTGAAGGTAAGTGTTTCTGAACTGCCTATTGTAAATGATGCCCCAACATAAAATTTCTCTTTTGTATAAGTAGTCATTGTAACCGGGTAAAGAAATGGTTCAAAACCTACATTAGAATGACCTCCATTAGGCAAGAGAGGGGTTACATCCGGAGTCCAGTAATCATTACAACTGAGCAAATCAGTAAAATCAATATTGGTTCCTATGGATGCTACCGTAGTTTCCATTCCCATATTGGAAATCGGATCATAAGTACAACCGGCCGGTTTGAAAGGTATTTTTAAAAGCAATGCCTGACTGCCTGATTTTCGCTCTGTGGAGCTAATGCCAACATCGGTATTGCCACATGGTCCTGTGTAAAAGTTGGCAAGATTCTGAAACCAGTAGCACTCATCGCAAAGTCCTGCTTCTAATAATTCTACACTTCCATCTGAAATTAAATTTTCACTATGAAGACTTCCTGTTATGGGAATGTATATATCATCTATGTAAACTTGAACTCCATTAAAAATAGGAGGTGGAAAATCCGTAACAACGATGTTGAATGACAAGATATTATTCGTTCCATCCAAATTCAATAATGATAAGATGTCAGTGATGCCATCTACGGCTTGACCGTTTAAATCAACACTCACAAATTCCCATCCATCC
>JBBQVM010000047.1:0-15387 GCA_038211525.1 Bacteroidia bacterium | reverse complement strand
GAAAGTGCATTCACTAGCAGTCTTAAGTTTTGGTTTGATGGAAGTCCTATCCGTTACAACGCTGCAATACCTACTGATTACTTAATCACTAATATTTATGGTGACAACCTAGCTTGTTCCAATCTTTCTGCAACAGCAGTTCAACCTGATTTGGCCGGTAACTTCAGTTATGATATTACGAACGGACCTTCTGTCAACATTCAGAAAGATATTCTTGGAACTACCAGTGTTCAGCCTGTGGTTAACGGTTTTGATGCATTCCTTACCAGAAGAGTGTTGATTAACGATGCTACTTATATTCCTTCTGTTTATGCAATGGTTTCAATGGATGTGAATATTGATGGTGTTGTTTCTGCTGGTGACTTGTCACAAATTAACCAAAGAGCAGTATTGATTCTTGATGAATTCCGTCAGGCATGGAACTATAATGCAGGTGGTGTTTCTAACGGTCAGCCTTCTAAAGACTGGTTGTTTGTTGATCAAACTACATTAAACTCTGATCCTGCTTACATCATTTCTTCACTTTATCCTTTCCCTGATGGATCAGGTTATTCTAAGTCAAGTGTTCCTGTTCAATCTTTTTGTCATGAAGTACCTGTATTTACTTCGCCTTCATGTACTGTTTTTGGAATTGAAACTTACACCGGAATGTTGTTAGGTGATGTTAATGGTAACTATGCGACTGTTGTTCCTAATGGAGCCTTCAGAACTGATGCAAGTGAGAAAGTAACTTTTGATCTTACCAATGCAATTGTTGCTGATGGTTATATCGATGTTCCTGTTTATGCTTCTTCAACTGAAGTGGTAAATTCATTTGACTTCGCTACCAAATTCAATACCGGCAAACTTTCTTTTAGTGCCGTTATCGATAACAACAAAAACATGGAGTCGCTATCTAACTTAAATACTGCTGACAATACTTTAAGATACACTTCTTACAGTCTTCAGAATTATGACTTGGCTAAATCAATTGTTACTGTTCGTTTCGCTACTACTTCTAATCAGGTAGTTGAATCTGACTTAAGTAATGTTGAAGCTTACCTTAACGGGGAAGTTGTAAGAGTTGAAGTTTTAGGAACACGTTCTGCGCTTGGAAACAATGCCTTAATCAATGTGTATCCTAATCCTACTAATTCAGTATTGAATGTTGTTCTTTCTGAAAATGCTTCTGTTGAATTATTAGACATGAGTGGTAAAGTGATCATGGTTAAAAATGATCTTAACGCCTTCCAAAAATATGAGTTAAATACTCAATCTTTGGCAAGTGGTGTTTACATGCTTAAAGTGTATAATAACAATTCAGTTGACATGAAGAAAGTTGTTATTCAAAAATAATTGAAGTTGTGTTCATCTCAGGCTGTCTCTAAATGAGGCAGCCTGTTTTTTTTATATCAATTCTCGAAAACCAAACACCACTTAACTTAACCATAAGTTAATCCAAGCCTATTCAAAACTTAATTCTACTTTATATTCTTACTTTTATCTTAGATATAATTATTCCATAACATCCTTGTTGAAATTATCTGCTACTTTCATACAATCAATTATTTAACAATGAAAAACGTACTGAGATTTCTTTTAATTTTTGTGTTTGGTATTTCAGGCTCACTTTACGGAAGTATTGTTGTTAAGGAAATTGGTGATGCGAATGATAGTCTCCACCAGTTAATTAACAACCAGGATACCATTGTTTTTGATTTTTCTAATGCAATTTGTGCAGGAACCTACATGCAGGTACCGGTCTATTTTATTAGTGATGAAACTATTTATTCAATGGATTTCGCTCTAAAATTTAATCCCGGAATTTTCACCTATCAAACACTTATCAATTATAAAAGTTATTTGTCGGTTTCGGCTAATTATAATATAGCTGATAGCACTCTTCGTTTTTCATCAAGCAGTTTGGTGCCGATTGAAAATAATACCGTTTTAGTTTCCCTTCAGTTTAGTTTGCCCGTAACACAAATTGATTTTGCGCAATTCGATTCGGTTTATACCTTGCTCAATGGTGATATTTGCAGTGTTAAAGCTATTCTTCCCGAACCTCCTCCCATTATCACCACTTCAGGTTCTACTACAATATTCCCAGGTGATTCTATGGCACTTAGCTTTAATCCTGCACCTGGCTTATCTTACTCCTGGTCAACAGGTGAAACTGACACTATAATTTATGTTTATGCTCCCGGCACCTATTTTTTAAATACACTTTATCCGAATGGATGCAATACAATATCCTATATATCCATCCAACCACCCAATCCACTACCTGTTCAATTGTTAAATTTTTCAGGAAAACAGGTGAAAAATGCTATATTATTATCTTGGGCTACAGCAACGGAAATTAATAATAGCTATTTTTTGATTCAGAAATCAAAAGATGCCATTACTTGGAATAATTTGGGAAGGAGGGAAGGGCATGGAAACAGCTCTGTGGTTAATAATTATGATTTCACAATTGATGAACCTTTTATAGGAATGAATTATTTCAAACTGGTTCAGTGTGATTTTGATGGAACAAAGTATTTTAGTGACCCTGTTGCAATTGAATTCGAAGAATTGTTGGATAGGCAACATCATTTCTCTGCAGCACCCAATCCTTCATCTGCAAAAGATTTGTATTTATCGTATGACGGAATGACCGAACTGAATAAATTTGTAATTCAAATTTATAGTAGTTCTGGCATTCAGGTTTTTAATAAACAATTACCAATTGGAATTGATGAACTTAAGGGATTCACCCAAAAACTAGAAATTCAAAATGAACTGGTTCCCGGAGTTTATTTAATCACGTACCGCACCGACCGATTTTTAGAAACAGACAGATTGGTTATATTCTAAAAAAGCAGAAACTATACGTGCTTAACATTCTTTTTACAATAAGATAATTTGTAATAGCTAAAAACTAAAAGTGTTCCACATACTTTTGGATAAAATTTAAAATCGATGAAAAAAATTGTACTACTCTTTGTTATAAGTTCATTCATACTAATATCATCTTTTTCCTTTGCGGGAAGAATGTATAATATCGATGGAAATGGTTCCGGACAAAATCCTGGAGTTGCAGTTATTAATTCACTTGATACTGTTTATTTTGATATTTACAATGCAACTACAAATGGTTCGAGTGTTGAGTTTCCGGTTTATATTATTTCGGATGATTCTATTAACGCACTTGATTTTTCTTTTAAATATAACGAATTAGATTTGCAATATGACACCATTATAAATCTGACTAATTACATTCAACATCTTTCTTATTATAATCCAAATGACAGTACGGTGCGTTTTACTTCTTACAGCTTTACACAACCTTACTCACAAGATACTGCATTAGTGTTGGTTCGATTTACAATTCTGGCCGGACAGCTATGCAGCACCGATCTTTTATCTGTGGAAGCCTTGCTGAATGGAGATGCATCCAGCGAAAGAGTTTTGGACTGTCAGGCAATTGGCTTGGCTGATAGTTTCAACGAAAGTTCAATACAAATTTTTCCAAATCCAACTTCGGGAAAAGTTAATGTAACAGTTCCTGTTGCTGCTGATTTAACAGTTGTTGATATCAACGGGAAAGAAATTATTACTCCGGTTACCGTTCCGGCTAACGAAAAATTTGAATTAAATGTGGAGCAACTCAATAATGGAATGTATATTATTTTATTGCAATCGGGAAATTACAAGGTGGAAAAAAAATTGTTTATTGCGAAGTAAGTATTTCGTCACTTTGTAAATTGTAAACTTTAAATTTTCTAGGCTTTAATTTGCAATACTATCGTTTGTGGTAGTCAAGCTAGGGAGTGTTACATCCACAAAATCATCAATCATTCTTAAGTTTAGTAGTGTTTGTCCGTTATTTTTAAGACTAAACATAGGAATGAATTTTTTACCCCATAACAAATCGTCAGAATGATAAGCTGCGCGTGAATAGATAGTTTGTGAAAAAGTATCATCAAATGCTTTTAATAACACTAGAACTTCAGCTTTTAATTCAGGAATTTCTTCTTCGGTTAATCCATAAAATGGACTCTCCTCATCAATTGGATGCACTATGGTCCAACTGGTAGGAAATAATACTACTTTATCACGCTCCAGTTTTAATCTCTCAAAGGATCTGGTTTTAGCTCCTTTGTCAAAATAGGCGAGGGTTACATTTATTTCTACTTCGAGAAGTTGGTTATGACGAAGATTTGAAATTCTGAACATGAGTCCCGTTCCCTCCTTAAATGGAGCTATGATTGCATTTTTACTATAAATCAGTTTTGCTAATGGTCTCGAAAACCTTCCGTAAAGTAAACCGGTTGCAATGGCGAATGAAAGTACTCCCATCATCGACTCAACCGCTGCAACCGTGCTGGTAAGTGTTCCTAATGGAGCTATTCTTCCAAAGCCTACTGTAGTCAAGGTTTGCGAACTAAAAAAGAAAGCTTCAATAAAACGTTGAAACGAATCTCCGGCCATATTTATTCCCGTGAGATGTTCTACACCTATATAAAAATAAACATAAGCAAAAATGATGTTCACTACGAAATATGCGGTCAGGACATAAAAGAGAAATCGCGTCCAGGAAATAGTGATTAAAGTATGATAGATTTCGTAGGAACGGAATTTGGAATCTCCAACACGGTCCATAAAAAACGAACCATCCTTGTTCATGATTCTTTCAGTAGTAACCTTGGAACCTAAACCTAAATCGTCGTTAATGTTTTTTCTACGTTGAAAGAAGCGACGGCTACTCATAATAAATGGATGTCTCGAATTAGTTTCCTGAATGTCTAAATTAGAAAATTACAAGTGTAATTCATGAAGCTGATTTTATAGCTACATTAAAATTACATGGTTTGGTCATAGAATTGATTTCAACTTGAACAGCAACTTATTTTCATTCGACAATACCAACAGTACATTAACAATAAGAATCTTATTGTTTGACTACCTTTTTCGAAAATAATTTTTGTTCAGTGGCTACTTCTAACACATAAATTCCTTTTGAAACGATAACAGGTATAGTAAAATTATTCATGCTTAATCCTTGCACATCATGTTTTGTTGAATACACCACTTTACCAAGCATGTCTGTCATTTTTACTTGAAGTTGTTGAGGAACATTCGAGTAAAAAGAAACATGGAGCTGATCATGAAAAGGATTTCCATTAATAATCAGGTTATCACCATTCAATGCTGCTCCGGGATCTATTCCCGAAAGAATTAAACAGGCCATAGGAAAATCGGGGATGCCGTAACCCAAAAGTGAATCGGGATTCTGAAATTGATTAGCACTTTGCTGTATGGCATTTATAATTTGCATGTTGGTGGCATTTGGATGACATTGCCATAACGTAGCAACCATTCCTGCCATTAGCGGCGATGAAAAAGAGGTGCCATTGGCAGCAAAAGTTCCAACACCGTTCCATGGATCGGCTACAATGGTTTGTGCTCCCTGAGCTGCTACATTGGGTTTTACTCTACCATCAGCCGAAGGGCCTTTGCCACTGAATTGCGCATAAACCGAAAAAGGATCTACTGCACCAACACCAAGAATACTGTCGGCATCTGATGGTGCACTAATATTAAACCACGGACTGTTTCCCTCATTACCTGCACTGTTACAAACTACCATTCCTTTAGATGCTGCAATATCTGCTGCTATAGTGATGGGAGTAGTGTTGCCATCCAGATCGAAATAAGAGTGATTTTGTGCGGGATTGTCGAACAAGGTATATCCCAATGAGGAGTTAATGATATCTGCTCCGGCACTATCAGCATATTCAGCAGCTGATGACCAGTTATATTCTTCAATTAAATCTTCGGCAGGTGCATTTTCTGAACGAAGCAGGATATAAGATGCACCGGGAGCAGTACCTATTAATTCACCCGGAACATTACCACCCATGGTTGAAAGCACCATTGTTCCATGTGCATCATCATTATAAACATCAGCTTCGTTATCTACAAAATCCCAGGTAGCTAAAATTTGGTTGTGGGCAAACAAACTATCAAATACCGGCATCGCATCTGCATTCACAAATCCTGCATCAATTACGGCAATTATTTTTCCCACTCCGGTATAACCATTCGTATGCATTAAATCACCTTTCAGCATACTTACCTGATTAAAGGAGGTACCATAGTTAAATACTGTTGTTTGTTTCGCCGGTAAAGTGGAGGTGCCTTTGTATCGAATGTTGGTATAATCAAATTTAGGCGGCTGTGGGGTTGGGTTAGCCATTCTACCTACATTCAAACTTGAACTCACATAAGGCAAAGCAAGAATAGCATTCAGAATTCCGGTGTTGGATGCATCTACCGTTACCGAATTAAACCATTTTGATCGGTTTAATACCGTTCCTCCTGCATTAATTACCCCATCAACGTAAGTTTGATTTACCGGCAAATCCTGGGTAGTTACTGCAATACCTTGCATATTTCTACGCTGAATAGCTCTTGAAGAGAGATAAGCAGACGGGCTGGAAACAGAATAAGGTGAATTGTTTTTATCCGTAAAGAAGATAACATAACGGTTTTGTGCATACGAAGCTATTCCGCAGGTAAAAACTATTAATAGGCTGAGTAGAATTTTTTTCATGATAGAGTTTAATTGTTCCATGAAACTATGGTTTGTTTATAAATCCGTTGTGAAATAACACCTACAATCGGTGGCTGTGAATTATCCTTTTTGATGAAAGTTTGCTCTTTGTAAATCATCCCAACACCGGTTGCATATTCTTCAATTTCATACTTGGTCTCAATAAAGTTGTCGTCGTTTGCCTGAATAACAACTAATGTAGAATCAAAGTTTTGACCATTTACTAAATCAGGCTGATTAAGTTGATCGTATTCGTAAATTTGAGGATCTAATGTATTATACAGATTGCCGTTCCAACTAACGGTACCAGTGATAGGAAATACCATTTTCACAAATGTAACGTTCTCCTCTTTTTTTTCCACTCTGGTGGAAGTTAAATTAGAGGTCCATACATCATTAATGATCCACGGATCGAGTGTTGTTGCTCTTTTATACCGTTCTAATCTTTCGGTAGGGCGGCCCTGAATATCCGTAAAAATGGAATCCACTACTTCCATAATCTGATACAACGCAGTGTCCTCGATTCCTGAGAATTCATCTTTGGTAATAAGCGATACATCATAAATTACTGTATGACCAACATTCACCGGGAAATAGGTATAGATTAATCCGGTAGGTGTGATCTTTTCATTGTTATCTTTCTTACATCCTGCAAAAGCAGCAAATAAAATTACCAAGAATAAAAGACTCCGATTTTTTTTCATATTTTATTTTAAAATAAAGCCACCGCCAACTACGTCATTATCTTCATAAAAAACAGCACTTTGTCCTGGCGCTACAGCCGAAACATTTTTATGAAACAACACACGCATCAGGTTGTCGTGCATACTTATTGTTGCAGGAGTGCCCTGATCTTTATACCTGATTTTAGTAACTGTTTCCAGTGACTCATTTACTCCCGCATACTTCACCATATTCACATTGCGAACCCACATTTCTCGTTTTTCAAGTTCCTCAAAACTACCAAGTACAACGGTGTTTGTTTCAGGAATTATTTTGGTGACGTACATAGGTTCGCCAAAAGCAATTTCCAATCCTTTACGCTGACCTATAGTATAAAATGGATAACCTTTATGTTTTCCTAATACTTTCCCATCGCTTGCAACAAATTCTCCACCGGCAACCTGCTCCTCCAAACCCGGAACACGGTGCTTTAAAAACGCGCGGTAATCGTTGTCGGGTACGAAACAAATCTCATAACTCTCATTCTTATTTGCCAGCTCCTCAAATCCCCAATCAATAGCCATTTGTCGTATCTCCGTCTTTCGGAAACCACCTAAAGGAAAGCGGGTTTTGCTGAGAAGTTCCTGCGAAAGACCCCACAAAACATAACTCTGATCCTTACTTTGATCAACACCTTTACTAATTACATAACGATCGTTTTCTTTACGAAGCTGCGCATAATGTCCTGTTGCAATAAATTCGCAATCAAGCATTTCGGCTCTCTTGTACAGCGCTTCCCATTTAATGTGGGTATTACATAGTACACATGGATTAGGGGTGCGACCTGAAATATATTCATCCACAAAATTGTCGATTACCGCATCTCCGAATTCACCTCTGATATCCAAAATATAATGATGAAAACCACGGTCTACTGCAATGGCACGCGCATCGTTTATTGAGTCAAGGCTGCAGCATCCGGTCTCTTTTTTAGAAGTACCCGATGATGCATAATCCCATGTTTTCATGGTGATCCCCACCACTTCATAACCCTCCTCATGTAACATCATTGCAGCTACCGAACTATCGATACCGCCACTCATGGCTACCAGTATTTTGCCGTGTTTACTCACTGAACTAAATTATTATTTTATGAAATACAAAGATAAGGCAAAAAAAGTCAACTTGGAAGGCAAATTTTAATGATAACTGACTGTTTTTTAATATAATGCTAATGTCTTACTGTTCGAAGGCCAGGAGTTAGGCGGGAAGTTGCTGAAAATAGAAGTTCAACACTAGTTGTAGCCGGACCATTCAGCTTTAATTCATCATAAATTGCTTGTAAATCCGTTACTTCACCAACTTAAAATATCACCTGTGTGAAGGATTTGATTAGGATATTGTTATTGCTTTTGATTTTTCAGCAGTGCCATGCACAAATTCCAAGTGGAATTGCTGCCGATTCCGCTAGAAGTGTACATCTTTCACGCGATTTACATTTCAATTACAAACAACTTATCATTCCGGTATCATTGATTGGTTTTGGATTTTTGGCAATTGAAAATCACACGATTCAATCCATTAACTCCCAAATAAGTGAAGAGGTACAAGAGCACATCGACAAAAAATTCACCATCGATGACATTAGTCAGTTTGCTCCTGCGGCAACAGTTTATGTTTTGAATGCAGCAGGAGTGAAGGGCAACCATAATTTGAGAGACCGATCCATCATTCTTGCTTCAGGATTTTTGATGATGACGGCCACTGTTACCGGACTAAAAAGTATCACACATGTAGAGCGCCCCGACGGATCTTCCCGCAATTCATTCCCCTCGGGACATACCGCAACCGCATTTTTAGGAGCTGAATTTTTGATGCAGGAATATAAGGACGTATCGGTTTGGTATGGGGTAGCGGGATATGCCGTTGCTGCGGGAACAGGTGCCTTTCGCATCTACAATAATCGTCATTGGCTCACCGACGTAGCTGCAGGCGCAGGAATCGGAATACTTTCGGCCAAAGCAGCCTATTGGATCTACCCCTGGATGCGAGATAAAGTGTTTAAATTTCATAACACCAATTCATCAGTCATGTTGATGCCCTTTTATAACAACAAAACATCAGGAGTTGGACTTGTTTGGACTTATTGAAAAATAGGTAGTGGTACAAGTTGTTAGGGATTGATTTAAGCATAAAGAAATTTAACTTTTTGTCGACACTTTTAAATCTTTCACACGTATAATTGTAGTCACAAACTATAATTTATTAATTTTCATTATAAAAAATATCCGGCATCATAAAATCTAAAATTTCATGATGCCGGATCAAAAAGGATTTCAAAAAATTATTTCATATTTGAATAAATTTCATTTGCAGATTCAAGATGTTTTTTTAGAGTAGGTAGTGTTTTTGTTGCAAAAGCTTTTAAGTCTGCATCATCACCACTTTGACTTTCCTTTTCAAAAAGATCGATAACATTTTTGTGATCTTCCACCATCATTTTCATGTATTCTTTGTCGAAATCCATTCCGGTTTTATTCATCAAATCATGATCGTTCATTTTATTTTTATTTTCATCAGACATTACGATTTTTTTACTCATAAGAATTGAATTTAACTCGGAGTTGGCTTTTGAATGATCGTTAACCATCATAGTTGCAAATTCTTTAACTCGTAAATCAGTAGCTTTTTTCTGACCCATTTTACCCATTTCAACTTCTGCCATTCCACCCTTTACGGCTTCTTTTGCAAAATGCTCATCCTTGTTTTTTAATTCAGAATCATTTTGTTGAGAGGATGATTTGTTTGAAGTTTGAGCAAATCCAAAATTTGCTACTAAGAGAATCAATACTGATAATTTTATTATTTTTTTCATTTTTTTTAGGTTTTAACTGATTTATTTAAGTTATTTAATTGAATAATATTTTAGTAATAAATTTCATTGATTTTACCTAATTCTAATACCTCAGATCAAAATTGGTAAATAGTCAACTTTAGATAACTTCTTATGGAAATTATTGTACCGACTCTATTTAAAATAGTACTCGATTTATATTCAATTGAGTTTAAGTGCACTATAAAATACTATACTAAAAGCAATGACGACAAAGGTTTACAAAAGCACCGATTTTGTTGAAATAACTTCGCACTTTGAGGAAAGTAAGAATCGCAAATGAATGATTGGAAATCCAAAAAATTGGTAATTTAATAGCTTAAAATTTCAGGTGAGAAAGTTTAAGATACATCACGAGACTAGATGACACAACTCTCATTCCCTCTCTTAACCTATGACCAAAAATTAACGCTCCTGTAAAATCCCATTATAGTACAAATCCGATGAGTCTTTAGTGC
This sequence comes from Bacteroidia bacterium, assembly GCA_038211525.1. Lineage (GTDB taxonomy): Bacteria > Bacteroidota > Bacteroidia > AKYH767-A > OLB10 > JADKJB01. Next base: position 4,793 of record JBBQVM010000047.1, on the reverse strand, counting down.
CATTTTCATTGAGGTACAGCCACTCACCCTCTTTTAAACCATCCAGGTAGGTGCCTTTGATGTAGGGTTTTCCATTGAGGTAAAAATGGACCATGTCGCCGGAGAAAGAATCATTTTGGTAGGTACACGACATTTTTAAATTACCGTTAGTGAAATAGCTTTTAAAGGGCCCGTTTTTTATGCCGTTTTCATAGGTAGTTTCTTCTGAAATTTTTCCATCCGGATAAAAGACTTTCCAAATGCCATCGGGTTTGCCCAACTTGTAATTTTCGATTGCAGTAAGTGAATCGCTTTCATTGTAATACTTCCAGGTACTATCTTTCTGTTGGCTGATATATTTTCCTTTGGCTTTCACCTTTCCATTAGGCCAATAGCCCGTCATGCGCGCCGTTTTGCCATTTTTGTCGTACGTCATGATGCCCTGTTTTTCACCCGTTTTATAAAAACTTTTGGTAGCACTCACGGGCTTATCATTTTTGAATACGGTTTCAGAAAAGAGTTGATCGTTATCGTAGTATTTTCTCCAGATACCTTGTTTGAAACCTTTGGCATCGGTCCGGTTAATAGTATCGCCCTTAAATACTTTAAAATCCTGGGCTTCCGAAAGAGTAGGGTTTAGGAATACTAATATTAGAATAGCTGGTAGGTATTTCATGGTTCAAAATTAAGAAAGTTTAGGTCAGGTTTCGACGAAAACCCAACCATATCCAAAGAACTACCAACTACCCCTTTACAATTTGCGGGTATTTACCGCCGCCTCATTTGGAAAACCCTTCCCGGAATCGTAACTTTGCAGCAAACCAGACAACCTGCACCTTAACCACACTGCCTGTTTTGGTTTTTATCAAACTTTAGTAAACGCCTTAGATGAGTAACTCCAGGTATTGCCTTCTCTCCAATGATGTTGAAACACACTCTATTTGGTACAATACGTTACGTGATGAAACCGGCCTAAAGGTGCTGGAAGAGGGGATGCCAATTTTATTGGATATCTACAAAAAGTTTAATGTGAAAAGCACTTTTTACTTCGTTGGCGATATGGCCAAGAAGTTCCCTCAAGTGGTTAAAATGATTGTTCCTTACGGGCATGAAGTGGCCTCTCATGGGTGGACTCATGAGGTGGATCAGGCATTTGACGTGTTACCCTTTAAAACTCAGGTCGAACATTTAACGCGGTCGCGGAAGTTACTCGAGGATTTATCGGGACAGCAAGTAGTCTCCTTTAGAGCTCCTGCATTGCGGGTGAACGAGCACACACCTGTGGCACTGGCCGAAGCCGGTTACCTGACAGACAGCTCAGTTGCCTCTCAACGTTTTGATATGTTCCTCTCTTTTGGTGGAATCAAGAAGCTGAATTGGCTTACTGCTCCTCGTTTGCCCTATAAAACAGATCCCAATAATTTATTTAAAAAGGGGAATGGGCCTATCGCCGAAATTCCGCTCACTGCCATGATGCTTCCTTTTGTGGGAACCACCATGCGACTCTTTCCGGGTATTACCTCACTGCAACAAAGTCTTCTTCACATGGAGTCCAAGATGAACCATAAACCTGTAGTTTTTGATGTGCATCCCAATGAGTTTATTGAAGAGCATACCAATATACGAACCATTGCCCGTCGCACCAGCAACCCTCTTAAATACATGTTTAATGATGTGATTCGTGGTAAAATGAAAATTAAGAACCTTGGCAGGAAAGCTATTCCCGTCTATGAAAAATTTATCGGTTTTTATCAAAATCAAGGTTACCAGTTTGTGACCATACGCGATTATGCTATTGCTCAAGGCTTAATCCCGCCAATGGAAAAAGAAGCACCAAGTTTGAATTTGCATCAGCAATAAAATAAATAAAAATGCCTGCACAAGAAGTACTCGATTTTTATGGTTACAAGGGCCTTACCGGAAAAATTAGCTATGGAATAAAATTCGTATGGCGGTTTATCCTTGATAAAGTAGCCTTCTTTTGTTTTATTAAAAGCTGGAGAACTGTGATCCACCGTTGGAGAGGTGTTAATATTGGCAAAGGAGTATATATCGGTCATGAGGTGATGTTCGATCGCGTTTTCACTGATCAGATTTTTATAGGAGACAATACCTCTATTGGCGACCGAACTATCATCACAGCGCATGCTAATATCCCTTCCGATACTCGCTTAAAAAGAATTTATCCCCGCAAGGTCATGCAAACACACATAGGTAAGGGCGTATGGATTATGCCTAACGTGATTATTGCCCCCGGCATAACTATTGGCGATGAAGCCGTTATTGCAACCGGCTCGGTGGTTACAAAGGACGTTCCTCCTCGCTGTCTGGCCGCTGGCGTTCCTGCCAAAGTGGTTAAGGATTTTACCGATCATGAGGCTTTCAAATATTAAAAATTTCCTTTAGTTCTAATGAGAATACTTTTTTACCTGCACCATCCCGCCCATTTTTACCTCTTCAAAAATGTAATTCTCAACCTGAAGGAAAAGGGCCACGAGGTAATCATTGTAGCTACTAAAAAAGATGTGCTGGAAGATCTTCTTAAAGCAGCCGGTTTTAAGTACAAAAATTATCTTCCGAATGGTCGCAAAGACAATAAAATTGCCATTGCCATGGGATTGCTGGAGCAGGATTTTAAACTCTTTACCGATTGCCTTTTCAAAAGACCTGATTTACTAATTGGAACATCAACAGAGATTTGTCATGTGGGCTTTGTGCTTCGAATACCTAATATTTTTGTGAATGAAGATGATGCAGATGTGGTTCCGTTAGTGGGAAAAATTGCTCATCCTTTTGCCAAATACCTGCTGGCTCCTGATGTGTGCAATACAGGAAGTCCGGAAAATACCATCAGCTACAAAGGTTACCATGAGCTATCGTATTTGCATCCTGATGTTTTTACACCCAACTTGGAAATTGTAAAAAAATACCTTGATCCGCAGCAACCTTATTTTATTATGCGTTTTGCCAAGCTCACTGCCCATCACGATGTTGGCATTAAAGGCATTAACCGTGAAATAGCCACCCGATTAATTGAAATGATGAAGCCTTTCGGGAATGTTTATATCACCTCTGAAAGAGCGTTGGAGCCGGAATTTGAGCCTTACCGCTTGAATATTAGTCCTATCGATATGCATCACATAATGGCCTTTAGCGAGTTGTTTATTGGTGATAGTCAAACCATGTCGGCCGAATCGGGTGTGCTGGGAATTCCTTTTATTAGGTTTAACGGTTTTGTAGGGCGAATTGGCTATCTTAAAGATCTGGAAGATAAGTATCAAATGGGTTATGGAATTCGTCCCGAAAATGAAAACCAACTTTATGAGGTGCTGGAAAATTTGTTGAATAATAAAAATAAAAAAGAGGAGTGGGCTGCCAAAAAACAACTGCTGCTGAAGAACAAAATTAATGTATCTGCCTTCATTACCTGGCTCATTGAAAACTATCCGTCAAGCGTGAAAAAACATCGGGATAACCCCATATTTTAGTAACAGTAAATTACAAAAGTTGTGAGCGAAGCCTTGGAAAATGACCGTAATTCCTAACGATAAATGTATATTTTTGCAGCCTTGCTTTCCGGATAAACGCAGCTAAACGAAACCTAATTATCCCTATTTCCACTCTTAAAACCCTAACCTTACCAATATGAAATTCTTCATCGACACTGCAAACCTTGCCCAAATTAAAGAAGCCAATGAATTGGGAGTTCTGGATGGTGTAACTACCAATCCTTCCCTGATGGCGAAAGAGGGAATTAAAGGCGAAAAAGCTGTGATGCAGCATTATATTGATATTTGTAATATTGTTGATGGGGATGTTAGTGCTGAAGTGCTGGCGACAGATCTTGCCGGAATGATCCGCGAAGGTGAGGTGCTCGCCGCTTTACACCCTCAAATAGTGGTGAAAATACCGATGATAAAAGATGGCATTAAAGCCTTGAAATATTTCTACGATAAGGGCGTGAAAACCAATTGCACCCTAGTTTTTTCTCCCGGACAAGCCCTACTTGCCGCTAAAGCAGGAGCTACTTATGTTTCGCCATTTATTGGTCGCTTAGATGATGTAAGTTTTGATGGAGTGGAACTGATCGCTCAAATAGTTCATATTTATTCTAATTACGGCTATAAAACTCAAGTTTTAGCTGCAAGTATCCGACATTCATTGCATATTATCCGTTGCGCCGAGGCTGGTGCCGATGTTGCAACTTGTCCGCTCAGTGCCATCACCGACTTACTAAAACATCCCTTAACAGATATAGGCCTGGCTAAATTTCTTGCCGACGCAGGTAAACAGTGAGTTTCAAATTCGTTTTGAAAGGCAATATGGGCGCTATTTGCATTAAAATTGTAGCTTTACACCTCTTTTAAATGAAACAAAAACACAAAGCTTCAGCAACAGCCGCAGTAAAACCGGGAGTTTCCAAACCTGCTTCCAATTCGGTTTCTAACCCCTTCGATAATTTTGAGGATTACCTGGTTAGGAATGAAAAGCTTTTATTGTTGTTGCTTCCTTTACTACTCGGTTTCCTGTTCGCCACCCTTACCTTCGATGTTAAAATAAGCGAAGGAAATGATGATGCCATGTATATTGAAGCAGCAACTAAATATGCTGCAAATTATACCGGTTATTTTTACACTTCCAATGCACCACTTTATCCAATGTTCCTGGGTGTTATCACCATTTTTAGCGGATTAAATCTGATTCTTTTTAAAAGTATAAACGTTCTCTTTTTTCTTCTTCAAATTGCTATCACCTACTATGCGTTTCGTCGTCGCATACCACTAATGGTGCTTTGGCCTGTACTGATATTAAGT
>JBBQVM010000046.1:0-15402 GCA_038211525.1 Bacteroidia bacterium | reverse complement strand
TGGAGTTTTTTAATCGAAGACCCTCTATGGAAGCAGAATATTGCTCTGTTTTTCTTAAGTTGCGTGGTAATTGCCGGAATTTATGGAGGAATTACTGCTTCCCGGAAAATTATTTTAGTTCAGGCATTCCCCGCCTTGCTTGCGCTGATATTCCAAATTTTAGCTTAATTTCTTTTGTAAGAGGCCGGCGATTTTAGCGTTTTAAACCGGGCCTAAACTATTCATATAGTTAATAATCAATGGATTATGAGCCAGTCATAGTTGCAAATCCCCAAGTTACCAAGGCATAATAAATTTAATAGTAGCTTATTTTTCAATAACGTTTTAAAATATATACTTCAGAAAGCTTCTATATTAAATATATTTTACCTATCTTCATAGTCATAATGAGTTTACATAGGCAAAGAACAACTACCTTTGCAGTTGGAAGTGCCAACAAAAAAATTAACTTTCAAAATTCACAATCTAAAATCAATTAAAGAGAAAATATGGCCAGGTCGCAGGAAACATTTAGTAAAAAAGAAAAAGATAAAAAGAAGTTAAAGAAAAGACAAGATAAGCAACTGAAAAAAGAGGAACGCAAATCCAATTCTGATAAGGGTAAAAGCTTTGAAGACATGTTAGCTTATGTTGATGAGAATGGTATGATTACTTCTACGCCACCTGATCCGACTAGAAAAAGAATTATTAAAACAGAAGATATTCAAATTAGTATTTCCAGACAAGGAGCAATTGATCCGGCTGATTTGATCCGTAAAGGAACCATTACATTTTTTAATGAATCGAAAGGTTATGGTTTTATAAAAGATTCAGAAACTCAGGAAGGTATTTTTGTTCACATTAATAATCTGGAGGGTCCTGTGAAAGAAAACGACAAAGTTACTTTTGAAACCGAAATGGGTCCTAAAGGGATGAGTGCGATTAAGGTTAAGGTTGTTGTTTAAAAAACTTTCAAACCTATTTGACATTAAGTTCAAAATTTAATTCTCGCTACTGACAACCGCTAACCTGCCTTTCAATGGATTGGTAACAGGACAATTGGGGCTGGTCAAATTTGAATTTTAATAATTCCCTTTTTATCAGGCGCATTATTGCTGGTTTATTAGGCAAAAACTGCATTCGGCAAGCCTAATTGCCTATTTCCCCTTTTCTTTTAAAAGTTTTTCTTGGATTGTAAAAAAGCAACTAATATCTTTGTTTATGTTTCGATATTGAAGCTATTTAATCATACAATTTGCCATTGAATTTATCTTAATGCATTTGTTCATTTTGTTACAAATGGGTGTATTGAAATTGTTTTCACTTATTTAATTATTTTATTCAGCCTTCTAGTAATATTTCTATTATTATGGAACTCAACTTAATGAAAAGGATAATTAATGTCCGATCGGAGCTTACCAGAGTATTAGCCTTGTTGTTTATTTTTTTGTCAATTTCCCTAGAGGTGTTTTCGCAAACAAACATCACTTTGGATTCACTGACGCAGGTTTTAAAAGCTGGTAAAGAAGATTCCTTAAAATATAAAACGTATGTCGATATTCTTAAATACTATCATAAGATTGGCGATTTTAATAGTGCAAAACAAACGGCTCAAGCAGCATTAACTCTTTCTGAAAAAATAAAATATCCTAAAGGAGTGGCCGATTCCTATAACAACATCGGGCTCGCTGATGATAATTTGGGTAACTTCCAGGCCGCGGAGGAAAATTATTTGAATTCTCTTAAAATAAGAGAAGAAATAGGAGGAAGCAAAGGACTATCATTTACTTACAATAACCTGGGAAATATTTACCGTAGACAAAATAAGTACCCTGAGGCGTTAACTTATTTTATTAAATCTCTTAAAATAAAAGAGGAACTGAATGACAAAAGTGGAATGGCACTTACTTATAACAATATCGGTCTAATATACAAAGCACAAGACAACGACGACGAAGCACTTAGAACATTTTTAGAATCGCTTAATTATTATAGTCAGGTGGATGATAAGAAAGGGCTGGCAATGGTTTATAATAACTGTGGTCTGCTGAAAAAAAAATCAGGAGATTCGGCAGGTGCCCTTACTGATTTTAATAAGGCGTTGGCATACAATAAAGAAACGGGCAATAGAAACTGGATGGGTGCCAACCTAATCAATATTGCTACACAATATCGTAGTGATGCCGATAATTCCTTAAGGCTGCGGGACACCTCCGATGCGATGTTGCAGTATGCTAAAGCCTTGGAGGCCTTAGATGAAGCATTCAAACTGAATGAATTTACAGGGAATAAATCAGATTATTGCTCAGCGTTGCTTGCAAAAGGAGAAATATATCGGGGAATGGGCAACTATAAGGAGGCTGATAAATACATCACTCAAGCACTCATTGTGGCCAAGGCTATTAATATCAATTCCCTTACAAAGGAATGTTATGTTTCCTTAGCTGAATTGAATCGTTATTGTGCTTCCTTACCGGAATATGCAATAAGCGAAAAGATAAAATACTGGAATGATGCATATACTTATTTTGAGTTGGCTCAATCGCTAAAAGATTCCATAATTTCAGATGAAAATACTAAACAACTGGCAGAATTAAAAACAAAATTTGAAACAGAAAAAAAGGATAAGGAAATAGTTCTGCTCAATCGAGAAAAAGACATTCAACAACTTTCGATAAAAGAACAACAAGCTGCATTACTAGTTTCAAAGTTGCAATCAGATAAAACAACCAATGAGTTGGAGTTAGTTAACCAAGCAAAGGCTTTTCAGGAAATGGAACTTACCAAAACACAACAGGAGTTAGTTACAAAAATGTTGGAAGCAAAGGCTCAGGAATCTGAATTGAAACTGGAGAAAAAAGATAGCGCGTTAAAAAAACAACAGCTAAGCAATGAAAAACTTTTACGAAATAGCTTGCTAGTCGGATCCCTTGTGTTGATACTAATCGCCGGGTTATTGTTTAATCGATTTAAATTAAATCAGAAATTGGCTCATCAAAAAGTGATCATGAATCAACGAAGAAATATAAGTGCCGATTTACACGATGATGTTGGAAGTACGCTTAGTAGTATTAGTATTTATAGTGAAGCTATAAAAAATAAATTTCAGCAACACGAACCTGAAAAAGTTATGGAACTGGTGAACAAAATAGGTGAAAGCGCGCGTGAAACTATTTCCAACATGAGTGATATAGTGTGGAGTATTAATCCTGAAAATGATAAAGGGAATGTTGTTTTTAGTCGGATGGAATCTTTTGCTTCTTCAGTGTTATCCTCCAAAAATATATTGCTGGAGTTTAGTGGTGATGAAAAATTGAATAATCTGGAATATAGTATGGAGGTTCGCCAAAATCTGTTTTTAATCTTTAAAGAAGCCATAAACAATGCCGTTAAATATTCAAATGCAAAGCGTGTAAGTGTTGTTTTAAATTATTCAAATAATAAATTAGTGATGCGGATTGCTGATGATGGAGATGGATTTGACCCTGGTGCAGTTGCTTCTAAAGTTGCCCAAAAGGGAAGTTTATCGACGGGAGGCAATGGTCTATTAAATATGCAAGTACGTGCAAATCAATTAAATGGCACATTTAAAATAACTAGTTCACCTACAGGTACGATCATCGATTTAGAGCTCCCGATATCCTAAAAAATACCATTCGCTTAAAAATCCCCGAATTAGGGGAGTGGGTTTCCAATGTGCACTGTTTACTTTTGTTTTATTAAAATGATTAATTTCACAACAAGTTAATTCTCCTGTTATACAAGTTCAGCCCATGGCCATACGCGTTTCTATATTTGATGATAATAAAAGATTACTCGATTCACTTAATGTATTAATTGACGGTAGCCCTGGTTTTCAGATTGCCGGTACTTTTATCAATTGTTCTGATCTGGAAAGTAAAATTGAGAAAAGTCAACCTGATGTTATTTTAATGGATATTGAGATGCCGGGTATTAATGGTATCGAAGCCGTAAAAATTGTCAAGCATCATTTTCCTCACATTAATGTACTTATGCAAACGGCATTTGAAAATGATGAAAATGTTTTTGAAGCAATTTGTGCCGGTGCTTCCGGATATATTTTAAAAAATACTCCACCATCACGAATATTGGAATGCATTGTTGAGGTGTACCAGGGTGGTAGTCCGATGAGCCCAAGCGTAGCTAGAAAAGTATTGGGATTTTTGCAAAAACCAAAACCCGAAGAAGCAAAAATTAGTTCTTACGAAAATTATAATTTGTCAATCCGAGAAAAAGAAGTGCTTTCTTGTTTGGTCAAAGGTATGAGTTATAAAATGATAGCCGATAATTGCAGTATCACCTACGAAACAGTACGGTCGCACATGAAAAATATTTACGAGAAACTTCACGTAGCCAGTATGACGGAAGCCGTTGCAAAGGCTATTAATCAAAAAATAGTGATGTAGCATCGATTTCTTTTAAGCTTCATAAATATCCCAAAAATAAATCCCCGAATTAGGGGATTTTTTGTTTTTATCAAACTTCGCAATTTTGTTTCGGGTAGTTTTAAGACAGAAAATCGTTATAAAATTCCCTAAACCAAAGAGAAATCTTCTTCACTAATAATTTAAAATACTTACTATGAAACTAATTAGATTCAATCAGAAAAGAAACAAAAGTTACGCAAGTAATTTTAGAATAAGTTTGTGGGGCTTATGTATTGCCTGCCTTCTAGTATCTTCAAATTTAAATGCACAAGCTCCCCAGGTAAACTGGACGTCTGTTCCTGATGACAACAACGGGAATAATAATAATTTTCCTACTACAACATTTGGAACGTGCAGCGACAATGATGGAAATTATTATGCAACAGGACTTTTTTCATCCGCTTCAATTACATTCGGAAATATAACGTTATCAAATACCAGTTTGAATTTTGGCTCTTATTTTCTTGCAAAGTATGATGTTCTTGGGAATGTTGTTTGGGCAAAAACATTAGCCAACCCGAACGATGTTGAAGGACGTAGTGTTTGCACTGATCTGAATGGGAATGTAATAGTCACAGGTACATATAAACATAGCACTCTTGAAATTGATGCAATCACATTGACAAATCAGGGTGGTGCTAATGATCTTGAGGTTTTTTTAATTAAATATGACCCTGCCGGAAATGTCATTTGGGCGATAAGCCAAGGTGGCGGTGACGACGAACAAAAATGTATTGTAACTACTGATGGGACTGGGAATATTTACCAGTCTTTCGAAAGCAAAAGTGAATTTTTGACCATAGGGAATCAAACATATTTTAATTTTCAGCAGCCAATAAGCTTTTCACCAGATATTATTTTGGTAAAGTACGATTCAAATGGTGCAGTGGTTTGGTCAAGACATGATGGTGGAGCCCTAAATGATTTTATTAAGGGCATGAGTACAGACAGTCTTGGCAATACATATTTGACCGGTACTTTGAACAATCCTGGTTCAACTCCAATTGCCATTTCATTCGCTCCATTTACTTTAACTAATAGTGCCGGACCAGGTACAACTGAAATTTACATAGTTAAATATGACACCTTTGGGGCAGCACAATGGATTCAAAAAACAACAACAGGGAATGAAACTGCGAACGATATTTGTGTTGATAATAAAGGTAATGTTGCTGTCACAGGAGTATTTATCGGTATCCCTTCCCTGAATATAGGAGGAGTTTCAGTTAATAACACAAATCCAAACTTGAATGGTCAAATTTTCACAGCTAAACTAAATTCTAATGGCAATGTAATATGGCTGAAGGCCGAAGGTGGAACAGGTGGAGGGCAAGGGGTAAGAGTTGCAATTGATAAATCGGAAAATATTTTAGTAGGAGGGCAATTTTTTAGTTCTACATTCACTATTGGTACTACAATAATCCAACATACGATCGGAGCTCAGGATGATGATGTAGTTTTGTTTAAATATGATAGTAACGGACTGGTATTATGGGCAGAAGCAATTCAAAGCAATAGCGATGATGTAATTACTGATATTGCTATCAACGCAAATGGCGACGAATTAATTTCAGGAAGATTTAGAGGTAATGATCTGACTTATGGCTCAACAACAATAACAAATTTAATACCCGGCACCAGTGATATGTTTTTCATCAGTTTAGCGGGTGAAAATAGTATTGTTTGGACAGGTAACAATTCATCCACATGGGGCTCTCCATTTAACTGGGATCCGCAGCAAGTGCCTACAATTAATGAAAATGTGACACTGCCAGTAGGGCGGCCCAGCTATCCGATCATTAAAAGTGGGGAAGTTGCCAACTGCAAAAATCTTACAATTGCCACGGGTGCCAACCTAAGAATGAATGCCGGAATTTTAAATGTGCACGGCAAAGTAACCGCACCCGATGCTTCTGTTTTCGATTTACGAGGTGGAGGCATGCATTTGTTTCATGGAAGTATTTTTCCGCCCAATATGGAATTTAAAAATCTTGTAATGACCAACGAAAATGATGAGCCTGGGAATAATATCTATAAATTTCCGGGAGCCACACAGGTATTAGGAAATCTTAAAGTCTTTGGAACGGTGACAGAACCCACACTTCCAATTATTGATTTAGGCGAAGGAGATGTGATGCTATGTTCCAAAGATGTGATTGTAAACAAGGGACAATTTGGATGGATGTCACCGGGTTCAGAACCGTTAGATAAGACACAACTTCCAACCTTGCGATGCGTTGGAACCGGGCAGCAAAGAATCACTCTTTCTAACAGTATTAGCCCTGGATTTAGGGGAGAATTGAACTGTACTGTTTATATGGATAATGAAAACGCAAAATTTACGGATCCGGGATTTGATGCAAGAATATATAATCTGGTTGTAAATAAGAGCTTTGATTTATCAGGTAAAAGCTTGCGTATGGATGGCAAAATCGTATACACCGATGCCTTTAGTTCTATTTTAAAAATTACCAATTCAATTCCCTCCAAAGGAAGTATTGCAATATTAAATAATCCTGATTTTGCTTATGATACCGATGACCAAATCATAAAAATTGATAAACTAAGATCTTTATACTCCAATTTGTTGGGAACCGGAAATACATCTACTTTGTTAGCAACCTCGCTAGTGGTAGATACCCTTGTAAATTATGGTTATTTTGATTTGGTTGGTTTGAATCTAACCCTTGGTTCAACAATAAGAAATACCGGGTTCTTAGATGTAGACTCACTGGGATCATCCTTCGCACAAGGAACCTTATTTTTGTATGGCAATGGTGGCACACCAGCTTATAATTTAACGGCAATAGATCTAAATAGTATAGTGGTGAATAGCCCCGGTGGTGTGAAATTAAACAATGCACTTGATTTTTCACCCAATAGTGATTCCTATCAATTAATGAAATTGTATGGAACAGCTAAACTAACCAACGGAGGATTTGATTTGAACGGATCAAGAGTTACTTTGGTTAAAGATGATTTAATAAATGCTATTAACCTGGGAAAACTTGTTGAAACACCTGGCAACACATTTTTTACATCGTTAAACGGAGCCCCGGAATCGGATGTTCAAATTAATACTAACGTAACTACACCCATTACCAATAAAAATTATGGAGGACTAGGCTTTGTTATCACCTGTGCTAGCCCACTGAATGATTTATTTTTATTTCGGTTCCCATATGCCGTAACCGGTGTGAATGGAGGAACTTCGATAAAAAGATATTATGTTCTTGATAACACCGGAGCCGGAACGGGACTCAATGCACAAATTAGTATCAAATATGATGATAGTGAATTGAATGGAGTTAATGAAGGCGATCTAACAATTTTCCGAAGAAGCGATGATGATGCTACAGGTGTTTGGACTGTTATATCTTCATCAGTAAATACTTCAACTAATATTGTAACAGCAAATGTTACGTTGTCCGAATTAAATTATTCATCATCCGGATTTACAACTTACACTCTGGCATCTGCAAGCGATCCGCTTCGGGAAACAGAAATTTCAAGTCAATCACTTTCCAATACCACAAAAGTGAATGTCTACCCCAATCCATTCAACAGCAACCTTACTGCACAACTTAATTCTGAAATGGCCGAAAGTGCTACGTTGCAAGTAGTAGACATAACCGGTAAATTAATGAATGAAGAAAGTATTCAATTAACCAAAGGCAGCAATACCATTAATTTGTGTTGCATGGAAAAGATGCCTGCCGGAATTTATTTCCTTCGCATTACATCTTCACAAACTAACAGCGTTGTGAAAGTGGTTAAGAATTAATCCCTAAGTAAATTTTCTTAACAGGTTTGCCGATCTGTTGTATTAATGGCACAAGCCCCGAATATTATTCGGGGCTTTGGCTTTTTGAGTATTTAAATAGAGTTTAAAAATATACCAAATATCCCAATTCGAAAACTGATATTTTGATTCACTAACCTACTAAGATTTCATTACAAACCTGCAATAATTTTCTCTAAGTCGGACTTTGTTTTTCCCAATATAATTTGAAGGTTATTTAACATAACATCCTTTTTACCTTCATTATATTCTAAATCTTCATCCGTTAGAAACGGAAATTCTTTTTTAAGTTTAGCTTTCTGCCCGTTCCAGAGCGCTTGCTCAGGTGTTGGTTTTGAGGGAGATATTGACATTTTTTATGCTTTTTGATGATTGATATGCAAAGATGGACAAAATATAGTTAACAATAGTTTTAGGTGGATGATGGAATTAACCCTGGTTAAAACACGCAAAAACCTTGAAAAAACCTGCTTTTTTTAGGAAATGAAGCCTCCAAGTTGCATAAAGTCGAAGCATGATTAAGAAATAAAGGATATTAAAAGGAGGAAATACCATTTGGTTACTTCCAATATTTTGCGACATTTGAGGAATGAGCAACATGTTCCCAGGCTAGGAACACGGTCTCAGGACATGTAACTATTACAACACAAAAATATAAATCATATTGACTATGGAAAATAATGAAGTCGATCAACTGTTACTCGACCAGAACAAACATATTAAAAAGCTTCACAATATAGTTGTTGAAACTATAAGGGAAGAAAAACTCATTTTAAACAATTTGTTGCATCCCGAGGCGGATATCCTCACAAGGGGTCAAAGCATTTCGGATAAAGTGGCCAGGTTTGGGGGTAGCTGGAAATTTATTATTCTTTTCGGAATTGTGCTGACGATTTGGATCCTCTTCAACGCAATTGCTCCTAAAGGCGCCGACTTCGATCCCTATCCATTTATATTGATGAATTTGATCCTTTCATGTATCGCAGCTTTACAGGCTCCTGTTATTATGATGAGCCAAAACAGGCAAGAGGAAAAGGATCGATTGAGGAGCGAAAACGATTACCTCATTAACTTAAAAGCAGAAATGGAAATACGCAGTCTGCACCAGAAAATGGATTTGTTGCTGGAAGAACAAATAAAAACGTTATTCGATACGCAAGCGAAACAATTTTTAATGTTACAGAATATTCAGAAAAAATTGGAGAGTATTACAGATAGTAAATGATTTTATAGGTCAGAATTTTTGAACAATTATGCTTCTTCTTTTATAAAAATAAATCAAAAAAATGTAATTAAAAATAGTGCATAGTTAATTAAATGTTCTTACTGATCGCAATAGCTCTGAGATGAAAGAAAAAAATTCTTAATCATCATGTGTTTGACCAAACCGAATAGCTGAAGTGGAATATTTTTAGTTGATCTTCGATTTTAAGTAGTCGAAAAAAATCAAGATAATTAAAAACCCGCAACGATAAATATGTTATTTACCAATGCGGGCTAGTGGTTAGGTTTTAAATATGGGATTTTCTATTTATAGCCTAATGTGCAAAAGTATTTAATAAAGGCTTACCTTTAGTTGTTGTTCAATTATTAGGGTTCATTGAAAATCCAATATGTATGCATCCATAAAAGGTATAACGAGTGGTAAAAATTCGGCGGTTTGGCCTTTTTCCAATATAATTTTTACAAGTATCTGAGATTGGTACACTTGAATTGCTTACTATACTTGCCTGAGTGCTAAATTCATGATTTAATTCGATGCTTTCCTTATAATTGAGAAAGTCTTGGTAATTTTTAATATGTTGAATATTTAAGTACTTTTGGCCAAATTACAGATATTTGACATATTCTTTTGTTATTTGTCTGATTCCTTTAACAAAAATCATTCTGTTTGAGAGTATAAACAGAATGACCAATTTTAAAAAAGCAGATTCGTTTATTTAAATAATTTAATGTCATTGAATACTATCAATCAAAAGCTGGCCTGGAAATCAATTTTGTTAGTTGCAACTTCACTTATTTTAATAGGTGGATGTAATCAGAAAGCTGGAAATGGCGAACAGGGAACAATTATTTCCGGGAATATTCAATTTCCGGAAACTAATAAATTGTATTTTTATTCTTTTGCTGATTCAGTTGATTTCTTTTTAGCTAGACAAACTCCAATTGATTCTGCTTTAATACAGGCGAATGGTGATTTTTCATTTCATCTAACAAACGGAGCACAATATGTTTTCAAACTTCAACTGAATGGCAAAGAACTTCTGAGTAATTTATTAATTCTTCCTGGCGACAAACTTGAAATTAATTTTTATGGCAAGCAACACACACCTAAAATTGTCCCCTATGGCAATGCGGCTAAATTTAATTCATTTTTACTTAAATTCGTCGACAAATTTTATAAGGAAAAGGAAGTTAAAAATGAATATTATATTGCTTCAAACTATATGGATCCCAACCATTATGAGATTTATACAAACAAGAGAAAAAAGGACATGCTCAATTTTTTTAACAGCTATTTCGAGAACGATTCAATTTTACCGGTTTATTCTTCATTTGTTGTAAATTCAATTTATTACGAACTTGCGTCCGATCGTTTAATGTATTTATGGAAGAAAAGAATGAAAGGAGAACCTATTGCTCCCGATTCATCCTTTTTTTATTTTACAGAACCCTCATTTGTTCAAAATAGTAGTGCATTCGTTACTCCCAGTTACATACGATTCTTAAATTTATATATCAAGGACACTTACGAAAGAATGGTAGAACGGGGAGAACTTCCTTTAAACAAAAAAGATAAATTGATACCCTCAGTTGAAAAATATAGAATTGCAAGTGAGTTGCTGGATGGTACATTTGAAGATGCAGCGCTATACAGTATTATTGTTAATGATGGAAATGATGTATCAGATTCCACCATTAATGTTTACAAAACAAGAACATCACTTGACGCACTCAAAGCTTCATTCAAAAGCAAGTATGGATTTAATTAAATTGGCTTCCTGAAAGCCCAGACGCAAATTTTAATATGAATTTCAATTTTATCTCCGAAGTTTCACATGGATTAATTTCTTATTCGGATAGCATATTTTTTGGATTAAAAATTTGGATTCCGATAGTATTTGTTTTATATCTATGGAAATCCATTTCAGCGCACTTGCTCATGCCAATATGGATCAAATCGTCGAATTTCCTGTTGCTACTTGCAGGCACACTTTTTATGATGTCCATTTTATTAAATGTGTTCTTTGCATGGCTAACCCAAAATGAAGATGAGCGCAATATGATGCTTCATTATGTTACCGGTTCTAATTGGTACCAGATTTTTATACCTGTATTTATTTATGGAATTCTTCCTGGAATTCTTTGGATCAACTATTTGCGAAATTCAATTTATGCTTCATTTAACATTGTATTAGTATGGGTTTTAGCCGAGATTTGGCTGGATTCGATCTCAAAGGCCAAATCTCCGGACTTTTTATATGATTTAGAAAAGAATTGGTATGAGTACATGTTAAAAGCCATTCTGTTTAGTGTATCATTTTTAATTGTATTTGTTTTTAATAAGTATCAAAGTCGGCATAAAAGCTAATACCTATAATAAAATTAATGTAATTTTCCATGCATAGGTTTGATTGAAATAAATGCCCAAAGGAGATTTAATGAAGATTTTCATGGCTACTTTATATACTTTTCGAATTTGGTGATGTATCAATGAACCAATCAAGACCGCACCCTATTTCAAGAAGGCTTTCTGTAGAATTCAATATCTCAATATAAAACATCATCAGATTTGACTTTTCTGAATTTGAATACTACTACATATAAAATCTTATTGCAAAATTGCATTCTACAGCTATAAAATAGGGCTAAGTAATCGTAAATCAAGCATATAGAGTTCTATAGAAATGAAAAAAAATATAAAATCATAAAGTACTTTATATAAATAGGTTGCTGCAATTAATTCATCAATTGGTTAAACATGATTTTAATCAGCAATATGTAATACATAGGTCATATTTTCATTTGAAATGTTAGAGGAAATTTCTTGAGTCAAATTTAATTCAACATTAACTTAAATATCTTAAATAAAGAAAATCATGAAATCTCTTATGAATTACACAGGGAAAATTATTTCTGCTACCGCTTTAGGTGTTGTAGCAATGAGTATCTTTTTTACACAATGCAAAAAAGATACTGAAACAATTATTCAAACCGATACCGTTTATGTTGACCCTAACGATACCGGTATATTTGTTCCCGGCTCAGCGAATATTGATGCCTCATGGACATTTGACAAAACTCACGCGAATGTGAACTGGCAATCAAAGTACTATGATTTTTCATCAACCATGTTAACCGGAAGATTTAACAACTTTAATTTCAATCCTCCATTAAGTTTTAGTGAAACTAATTTAGCTGCCACACAACTTGATTTCTGGGTTCAGATGTCTACTTACAATACGGGTGAACCAGGTAGAGATGGTTTAGGAAAATGCGGTCTGAATTACTTGGGTATAGTATTTATGGATACATTGAAAACCATTGTAGATCCACAATCAGATACTGCTAAATTTCATTGCAATTCTATCACAATTGATCCACATGATGGTTATATTATGCACGGTACACTTACATTTAACCGTTACAGAGCTCCAAGTGGTTACCCAGATGGAACACCCATTGTAAAAAATATGAATGTAGCACTAAGCTTTAATGGAATGCGTGATTTCGATACTAATGGCGATGGCGTAACAGATAAATTCAGAGCCGGTTTAACTGCCACATTTAAATTCAACAGATCTGATTTTATGGACAATGCTTCCACAAAACCTTATTGGCCGGTACCTACAGTTGCTGAAGCAATTACTAACACTACTACTGCTGCCAATAACAAAACATATGGTGTTTGGTCAACATCTGTTTCCGATGAAATGGAAATTGTTGTAAACGCAGTCTATTATAAAAATCATTAATAGCTTTTAATTGAATCCCGACGGATGGTCGAGCTATATTTAATGGCAGACATTCGTTGGGATTTGTTAAGTGGGAGTTTCCCGGAATATATAAGTTTCATTCAGTAATCATTGTTTTGAATAAGTCATTGATTAAATCATAATTGATTTTAAAAAAAAATAGTATGAAAGGTTTTCATCGCAATATAAAATACCTTGTGTTTGCAATCCTGATTGTTTTGAGTGCATCTTGTGAGAAGGAATATCTTTATGAAACTCCTCCTCCAAAAGTTTCACAACAAACATCCACTCTGGAAGCCACACTTGTTACAACTGCACCAACAGCTTTAAATTCTTCCTATTGGAAATCTGCTGATTATTTAAAGATCACTGCTTCCAATGTAAGCACCCAACTGCTTTATGGTGATGGATTGTTAAATATGACTGGTATTTATGATGGCTTAAGTGCTTTCAATAACGGTACCGATCCGGGACTCACCTTAAAAGCTGCTTACGATGCTGAATATTTGTATGTTTTAGCTGAGTGGACCGATAAGGATGTTGATGCTTCAAACGGAAGTTGGTTATACAATGGACCATTAGATCCAAAGAAATTAGAATCATCAAATGAATGGACCTCACAACGAAATTGTGACAGACTAGCATTTGCATTTGAAATTGATGCAGCATCGAGTCCCGCTGGAAATTTTTCTAATAAAGGTTGTGCCGCTTCTTGCCATATAGTTGCAGGGGAGCCTGTAATGTATCCAACAACAGGAAAAGTTGACTTGTGGGACTGGTCGATGGCACGGTCTAATCCAATGGGATACGCTGAAGATATGGTTGCAACTGCTGATAGTTTTAGTACAGATGATGGACAAAAAGTAGCTTACAGAAATGTTGCCGGTACAACTGATCGTTCAGGACCAGCATTTGAATGGGATGGTACATCACAAAGTATTTCACTTCCATCTGGTCAGTCAGCAATTCTTGACCCGGGGTTTTACCTTTTTAATAAAACACTATTCACAGGAGATGTTGCTAGAGGCGATTCCATATATCATACATTAATACCTCCCGGAGATTGTGCTTCTTGTCATGGCGACGTAGGACAAGGTGGAAGTGCCACTGCTATTAACCAGATTGCAAATAACAAAAAAACCAGGACTGCATTAATGGCCGGAATGGATAATGTTGCTGACATGTCGCCTTATTGGGATCCACTTACTATTGGAGAGAGAAACGATATTGTAGCTTACTTAAGAGGATTGTCAGGTGTTCCCGGATATTTTCTGAGTGTACCTACAGGAAGTAATGCAGATGTTACCGTTGTAAGCAATGTTACCAATATACAGATTGGAAATGCAATGTTGGCTAACACAAATCAACATTCAAAATATCAGGTTCTAATTAAGCGTAAACTCAAAACCAATAATGGTGATGATATTCAGTTTAATCTTTTATCCCAAAAAAGTTTCAAATTTGGAGTCGCACTGATGGATAATGATGGTATTAATCATATTGGTTCAATTGTAGAAACACTTACTTTTAAATAATCATGAAATACTCAATAAAACTCATCTCGTTCCTTCTGTTCTCAATGTTTGCATTGAGTGCATGTGAAAAGGCCTATTTAACTTCGAAAGAGGTTGTCATCACCACTCCTGTCAGTTTTTCTGCTGATATAATTCCAATCTTTACTGCAGATTGTTCAACACCTACGTGTCATCTTGATGGCGGCCCTCCACCTAATCTTACTCCAACTAAAGCCTATGATGAGCTTCAATTGGGTTTAGTTGATACCTCCAACGCTAAAGAAAGCAAACTTTATAAGCTGTGCATTTCAACTGATCCAAATACCCGAATGCCGAAATTCCCGGAACCCCCTTTGTCAGCCGAGAAAATCGGATATATACTAGCATGGATAGAACAAGGAGCACAAAATAATTAACACCAAAAAAATATGAAATCTCTTAAATCATTTATTTCAAATTATGTACCGTTGGTATTAATGATCATACCATTTTCTCTGTTTGCACAGGAAGGTACCGAAAGTGAACCCCTAAAACTACAGAAGGAGTTTGTTAAAAACACTTTTGAAAATGGCGTTGTAATTAATAATAACACAATAGAAACTCCTGGAAACAAATCGCTCGACTTCAATATTCAACACCGATTTGGAGTCATTAAGGACGAAACTGATTTGTTTGGTATTTAT
>JBBQVM010000045.1:0-15472 GCA_038211525.1 Bacteroidia bacterium | reverse complement strand
ACCATTTTGGCTGCTCGGCATCGACCGAACTGTACAAAATGTTACAGGGGCGGTGGCTTATGGAGAATACTATGCGCTCTTCAATTTTTCATTCCTGTTCAATATTCTGCTCGATCTGGGAATAACCAATTTCAATAATCGTAACATTTCTCAAAACAGACACCTGCTTGACAAACACCTGTCAGGAATTATTTTACTAAGAGTTTTTTTAGCAGGGGCTTACCTAATTATTAGCTTAGGTGCTTCATTTATAATTGGTTATAGCGTTCAACAGATTGAATTTCTTCTGATCTTACTTCTCAACCAAGTACTTATTTCCTTCATACTTTACCTGAGATCCAATCTGGCAGGACTACATCTATTCAAAACCGATAGTGTCATTTCTGTCCTCGACCGCCTAATCATGATCATTATGTGTGCGGCTCTCTTGTGGGGAAATATTACCGATACCCCTTTTAAAATTGAATGGTTTATCTGGTCACAAACGGTCGCTTATCTTTTCACGGTCGTAATCACCCTTTTAATCCTTGCCAAAAAGGCCACTTTCAGAAAACTGAACTGGAATCCACTTTTTTCTCTAATGATTCTTAAGCAATCTTATCCTTTTGCCATCCTTATATTATTAATGACATTTTACAATCGCATTGATTCGGTGATGATTGAAAGGTTATTGGTGGATGGTTCACGACAAGCAGGAATATATGCGCAGGCATATCGCATTTTGGATGCGTCTAACATGATGGCCTACCTTTTTGCTAGTTTGCTGCTGCCAATGTTTTCGCACATGTTAAAGAAAAAAGAAAATATCAGGGATTTGCTTCAATTATCCTATGCGCTGATAGCTGTGCCTGCAATCTTGGTTGCATCGGTTTCAATCTTTTACAGAACGCAGATAATGAACCTATTATATCAGGAACACGTAGCAGAATCCGCCACACTTTTCGGTATCCTTATGTCCTGTTTTTTTGCTATTTCTACCACTTATATTTTCGGAACTCTCCTCACCGCAAATGGCAATTTAAAGCAGTTAAATATTATGGCAGGAGCCGGAATGGCCTTCAACGTTATCTTGAATTTTATCCTGATCCCGTCCTTTAATGCTACCGGTGCAGCGGTTTCGAGTCTACTCACGCAATTTATAACAGCCTTCATTCAAGTGATACTTTGTTATCGTATTTTTAAACTTAAACCTGATAAAAAACTGATAGCACGCTTTTTATCATTTGCATCATTGGTTTTACTTTTTACATGGTTCAGCAGCACTTTAACACTTCCGTGGATGTTTACTTTAGTGATGGCTGTGGCTGTAGGAATTTTAGCAGCGTTGTTGTTACAACTAATAAGTGTTAAATCAATGCTTTCCATTTTGAAGAGTGGAGCCGAATAACGAAGCCGGATGGATATTATTGTTTACAAGTTAATTATCTTGTTTATAATTGGTTAGGTGGTTGAGTAGATATATATTTTTTATACTTTTGCCGGCCTGTAACCACCTAAATTACTTGAAAAATGAAGGATTCCGCCACTAAAAAGCATGGCTTTGATGTACTTTTTCTTTTAAATATTGTAAACAAATACAAAATTCACCTTATCATCGTCACTGTAATATCAGTGATCTTGTCGGTAATATTTACTTCTGAAACTTTTATTAAGCCAAAATTTAAATCCACTTCAATTGTTTATCCATCTAACCTGGTCCCCTATTCAACAGAGAGCCCAACAGAACAGATGTTGCAACTTTTTGAATCGGATGATATTCGAGATGAGTTGATCTCCAATTTCGATCTTTTCAATCATTATGAAATTGATACCAATTCAAAATACCCACTCACTCAGTTATATGGAATGATGAGTGAAAATATAAAGGTGAACAAAACAAAGTTTGAATCCATTGAAATTGAAGTGTGGGATACCGATCCGATTGTTGCCAGTAGTATGGTAGATTCACTTATTTTGAAAATGCACAAAAAAGCACGTTCCATGCAAAGGGAAAAATCCGGTGAAGTAGTTGTTATTTTAAAAAATCAACTCGATCTCAAAAAAGCTGAAATGGATTCTATGGAAAATGCTCTATTGGATATCAGAACTAAATACGGCATCCTCGACTACGATGGCCAGATTAAATCGTTCTCAAAAGTGTACTATAGTGAGATGGCTGCCGGTAGAACAGGCAATGGAAGTAACCGACCCTTAGATAAAGTGATGGATAATTTAATTACTAAAGGAGGTGATTATATTTCACTCAAAGAACATTTATGGCGTGCCAGAGGTGCTTATAATGATTACAAAATAAGTTATGAAAATGCTTTAAAGGATTTAACAAAAGAACTTACCTATACTAATATGGTAACCAAACCGGTACCTGCCGAGAAAAAATCATCGCCCGTACGGAGCTTAATAATAGTTTTGTTTACCGGTGCCATGTTATTACTATCCATAATCATATTAGTAATTATTGAGAACTCAAGACGTGTAGAAAGCAACAAATTGTTGTAAATACTTTTCAAAATTCATGCAACCACTAACCAAAAACTTAAATGGGCTTTGGTGGCTTTACGGAAGCACTGCGCTTTTCGCTTTAGCTGCTTGCATCGGATTTATCAACGAATTTTATTGGATTCTCCTGATTCCTGTTGTAGTTTTAATTGTAGTAACAGGCATTTACAGAATGGATCTTTTAATGCTTTTTGCGGTCTTTGTTACTCCTCTTGCAATTAATCTTTCTAAAACCAGTCTGGGAATTGGTGTGAGTTTGCCTTCTGAACCAATCATCTTCGGAATAATGATTGTGTTTGTTTTTAAGACTATGTATGAAGGGGGTATCGATAAAAAAATACTTAAACATCCGGTCACCATTGCAATAATTTTACATTTAGTTTGGATGGGTGCTACAACCCTCACCAGCTCCCTTCCATTGGTTTCGTTCAAAGCCTCACTGGCAAGATTTTGTTTCGTTGCTGTTTATTATTTTCTTGCTATTCAAATGTTCCAAAATATAAAAACCATTAAAACCTTTACCTGGTGCTATATTATTCCTCTTATTTTGGTCATTTTTTACACAAGTGCTGTACATGCTTCTGAGGGATTCTCTGAACAGGCAGCTCACACCTCCATGGTTCCTTTCTATAACGACCATACTGCATACGCTGCAATGATTGCGATGTTTATTCCTTTAATCTTTGGCTACATTGCAGATACATCAGTGACTGTAAATAAAAGAGTTTTATCATTCATTGTATTGTTGATTTTTATTTCCGCAATTATATTATCCTATACCAGAGCATCTTGGATCAGTTTAGCGGCTGCGCTGCTATGCTATTTAGTTTTCGTTTTCAGAATCAAGACCTCCATAATTGTTTCAGGAATTATTGGAGTTATATGCCTTCTTTTTTATTTTCAAACTGAAATTGTGATGTCGCTTGAAAGTAATCAGGAACAATCATCTTCCGATTACGCATCTCACGTAGAATCTATGTCGAATATTTCAACTGATGCGTCTAATGTTGAAAGAATTAACAGATGGCACAGTGCATTTAAAATGTTCAATGAGCGGCCCTTGTTTGGATGGGGTCCGGGTACCTATATGTTTCAATATGCACCGTTTCAAAAATACAGTGAACGCACCTATATCAGTACTAATTTTGGTGAAGGAGGCAATGCTCACAGTGAATTTATTGGCCCGTTGGCTGAGCAAGGAATTTTGGGACCCATTGCATTTATTTTAATTGGAATCTTTACAATTTACAGAGCTTCCAGAATGATTATTTATTCAAAAGATAAACAAGTAAAAATGCTCGCCAAAGGTTTAATTCTTGGCCTCATTACTTATTGGATACATGGATTGTTGAATAATTTTCTGGACACTGAAAAAGCATCTGTCCCTTTTTGGGCATTTATTGGAGCATTGGTTGCTTTAGAGATTTACCACTTTGATCAGGAAAAAAATCGATTGCCTGAGCAAACTACTAACCCGTAATTTTTACGCTGAGAAAAGTAACATCATCATTAAATCCTATTCCTTCGCAATAACTGTTAAACGACGAAACCATTCTGGTATTTAAAAGTGTCATTGTTTCAGTACTATGGTTTTCCATTAAAAGACGCTCCAGCATTTCAACACCAAATGCGTTCCCGTGCTTATCCTCCATTTCTATAATTCCATCGGTATAACAAAATAGCACGGAGCCTGCTGGACATTTTAGTTTACCCTTATTTAAAAATGGTAACTCTTCAAACATTCCTAAACCAGTAGTGCCCTGGTCAAGTATCTGCACCTTGTTTTGATACAACAACATGGGTGGATTATGCCCTGCATTGATGTACTCAATTTCATTGGTCGAATTATTTATTTTTGCTATGAAAAACGTAATAAATTTTTCACCCCTTGCCGATCGATTCACACAATCATTTAATTCTGTCACCAAACTTGCTAACGATGAAGAAGTGTGCTTCACTAATGCATGCAGGTTGGCCTGAAAATTTGACATCAGCAAGGCCGCCGCAATTCCCTTTCCCGAAACATCTGCCATGCAAGCCAGTGATTCATGTTCATTAATTTTTATAAAATCATAATAATCACCTCCAACAGATTGATGTGGAATATAGGTTGCGGCTATATCAATGTATGAATGAACTATAAGGTTGGATGGGAATAGCATCGATTGCATTTGTGCTGCAAGTTCTAATTCTCTGTCAATTGCGGCCTGACGAATAGATTCTTTCGTCATTCTTTTATTTTCAATAGCAACTACAATCAGGTTGGTAACGGTATGTATATATGTTATCGTTTCCCGACTTGACGGAAAAATGGAAAGGTCAAGTTTTCCAATAAGAGCATAAGCCAATGGCTGATTATTATGAAAAACCGGAACAACTGTTTCAAACTGTTTCATCCATCCCGGACTTTGTGTTGCTTCTTCAGAAATTTTCTGAACGTATTCAGCAATGCCATCAAGATCATCTGTTGGGATATTTTCTTCCAATCCATAAGATACCGGGATCACCCAACTGCCTTCATGAATTAACAGGGCAAGACTACCAACACCTAAATGTTCTTTGAGAACAGATTGATAAATATCAAAAAGAGTAGCAACCGGCAAATTGTAATTGATTGCTTTTGTTATCTGCAACAGCCAATGCAATTGCAACTTCTTTGCTTCCAATTCAATTTTATGGATAGGATCTGTTTCCACTTTAAAGGTTCATTTACTGAAAGGTTCAAGTAGTTGAATTAATTCCGGCAATCTTTTTATCATAGCAAGCTCTTTCATTTTTTCACGGGCCTCTCGCACAGGACTACCAAAATAGGTGACTCCACCTTCCAACGATTTAGCGATTCCTGATTGTCCAAGAACTACCGCTCCCTTACCTATTACCAAATCCTTTTGAACACCTACTTGCCCCCATAAAATTACATCATCCTCTACAACAACTACACCGGCAACCCCTACCTGGGCAGCGAACAAACAGTTTTTGCCAATAACTGTATCATGACCGATATGAATATGATTATCAAATTTAGTTCCTTCTCCAATAGTGGTATCTCCCGAAACACCTTTATCAATAGTACAACTTGCTCCTATCTCCACCTTGTTCTTGATGATCACTCTTCCGCAAGAAATCATTTTATCATACCCTTCTGGTCTTCTCTTGAAATAAAATGCATCAGATCCAATAACCGTATTGGAATGAATTATTACCTCATCGCCTATTTCACAATAATCATAAATGGAAACTCCGGAGTGAATAGTACAATTTTTACCAATTTTAACATGATTTCCTATAAAAACATTAGGTTGAATTATGGTACCGTCACCTATTTTTGCAGAGTCAGAAATAGCTTTCGAAGATGGTAAAAAGGGTCTGAAGTGTTTTACAATTTTTACATAATCACGAAAAGGATCATCAGAAAATAAAAGTGATTTACCGATAGGGCATGCTACTTCTTTATTAATGATTACAAATGAAGCTTTTGAGTTTAAGGCCTTATCATAATATTTTGGATGATCAACGAAAGTAATATCGCCTGAAGCAACCATGTGAATTTCATTGATACCGCTTACTTGTGAATTCTCATTTCCTATTACTCTGGCACCTGTTAAAGCTGCCAGTTCATTAAGTTTTACCGGAGTGTCAAATTTCATATGTCGATAATTAAATACAAAAGTAACGATTCAAAAGGTCATCAACCATTCAAAATAAAAAAGTCCTGCCAAACAGGGCAGGACTTTCTAAAAATCTAATTAAAATACTATTTATTTACAATAATTTGAGCACCCAGAGCCTGAACGCCAGTTCCACCAAGGAAACCACTAGCATAAACTGTATATATCTTGCCTGCTGCAAGGGTTATAGGATTTAAATCCAAAGCAACAGTTGATGTTCCAGCTACTCTAACCTCTAGATCATAAGTGCCTGCGTCAAGCGGAGTGAACTCAGAAAATTCGCCGAAAGCATAATCGCCGAAAACAACTGCACCTCCATCAAGCGCTACATCTACAGCCGGTGCATTCG
Source organism: Bacteroidia bacterium (assembly GCA_038211525.1). GTDB lineage: Bacteria > Bacteroidota > Bacteroidia > AKYH767-A > OLB10 > JADKJB01. The sequence goes on along the minus strand of JBBQVM010000045.1, from coordinate 8,959 downwards.
GTGAAAGATGAATGAACCTAATGTGTGCCTTGCCGGATGCTGGTGTTGCGAGATTATCTTCAATCACTAAGGCGGATATGGATGAAACTGAATCAATAGCAAAAATTGAATAGTTTTTGTTTGCAGCGAGCGGTAATGTTGCATCAATCACACTTGTTGAAGTTCCGGAAACGTTGATCTTGAAATTGCGATTTCCTGATGCAACCGGTATGTAAGGTGTGCTTGAAGGGAAGTTAATTGCTGCCGAATTCAACTTCACATTGTCTACTAATAAGTCAACTCCTGGGGCATCAGGTGAAGCATGCGTTACCAATACATTGGCAAATGTTGGAGCCGGAGTTGGTGAACTTTCCTCATCTTTTTTACATGATGAAAGTGAAAGTGCTGCCGGAATCATTACTAAGGCGATTAATCGCCAGGAAATTAACTTAATAGGTTTTTTCATAACTAATGGGTTTAAAATTTAGATTTTGTTTAAGTATTTGTTTTTATTCTTAAACATGAATTGCATACATTAGTTTTATCATAACTTTAAAATACCAATAATTATTAAATAAATACAATTTATTTGTTTTGATGAACCTTTAGGAAATCCGTGATTATTCGAAGTATTTAACCTACCTTTGCACCCTCAAATTCAGGCCTTAACCATTCATGAAAAACATTAGAAACATTGCTATTATAGCACACGTTGACCACGGAAAAACTACTTTGGTTGATAAAATTTTACATCAAAGTCAACTTTTTCGCGACAACCAGTTTATGGGTGAGCTTATTCTTGACAATAACGATCTGGAACGTGAGCGAGGGATTACCATCGTTTCTAAAAACGTTTCTGTGAATTATAAAGGTGTTAAGATAAACATCATCGACACTCCCGGTCACGCCGATTTTGGAGGAGAAGTTGAGCGTGTTCTTACTATGGCTGACGGTGTTTTATTGCTGGTAGATGCTTTTGAAGGTCCAATGCCTCAGACCCGTTTTGTACTACAAAAAGCGCTTAACGCCGGACTGAAACCTATTTTGGTTATCAACAAAGTAGATAAAGAAAACTGCAGACCGGATGAAGTGCACGAAAAAGTATTTGATCTTTTCTTCCATTTAGATGCTACAGAGGAGCAATTGAATTTTCCTACTATTTATGGCTCCTCCAAACAAGGATGGATGTCGACCGACTGGAAAAATAAAACTGAAGATATTACTGCCTTGTTAGATGTCATCATCGATTATGTTCCTGCTGCACCATTTCGCGAAGGAACCCCTCAGATGCTTATTACCTCATTGGATTATTCCTCTTTTGTAGGAAGAATTGCCATTGGAAGAGTTTACAGAGGTACTTTGAAAGAGAATATGCCGGTAGCGATGATGAAAAAAGATGGCCGCATTGTAAAAACCCGTATCAAAGAATTAATGACTTTTGAAGGATTGGGTAGAACAAAGGTTGCTGAAGTTCCTTCCGGAGATATTTGCGCCATTGTAGGTTTGGATGATTTTGAAATTGGTGATACTGTATCAGATATTGATAATCCGGAAGCATTAACACCGGTGGATATTGATGAGCCAACAATGAACATGCTTTTTACTATTAACAACTCACCCTTCTTTGGTAAAGAGGGAAAATTCGTGACTTCCCGCCACTTGCGCGATCGTTTGTTTAAAGAGCTTGAAAAAAACCTGGCTCTTAAAGTGGAAGAAACCGGTTCGCCCGATTCTTATCTGGTTTATGGTCGTGGGATTCTCCACTTATCCATTCTGATTGAAACCATGCGCAGAGAGGGTTACGAATTACAAATCGGACAACCACAGGTTATCACCAAAGAAATTGATGGTCGTAAGCATGAACCTATTGAAGTATTAACCATTGATACCCCTCCGGGAGTTTCAGGAAAAGTAATTGAACTCGTTACCCAAAAAAGAGGTGAATTATTGATCATGGAGCCTAAAGGTGATTTACAACACTTGGAATTTGATATTCCCGCTCGTGGATTAATCGGATTGAGAAATCAAATCCTTACAGCTACCTCAGGAGAAGCCATTATGGCACACCGTTTTAAAGCATATGAGCCATGGAAGGGTAGTATTCCAGGAAGAATTAACGGAGTAATGATTAGTATGGATAAAGGACTTTCAACTGCTTATTCCATAGATAAAATGCAGGACAGAGGATCGTTTTTCATTAATTCAGGTGAAGATATTTATGCCGGTCAGGTTATTGGCGAACATATTCGTCCGGGTGACTTGGTTATTAATGTTACAAGAGCTAAACAACTTACTAACTTCCGTGCAGCAGGTAGCGATGATAACGTAAGGTTAACTCCAAAAATCAATTTTTCACTTGAAGAAGCAATGGAATATATTGAATGGGATGAGTATGTGGAATTAACACCAAAATCAATCCGGATTCGCAAAATATTTCTTGATGAAAATGAGAGAAAAAGACAACAGAATAAAGTGATGGCCGAATAATAATCGTTGATTAGGCCCTCAGTTGATAAATAGAATAACTCTGTCTGTCGGTGAGGGAACCACTGGGAGCGAGCGTAAATTTTAAAATAGTAGAAGAAAGGCTGTCCGTGAAAAGGATCAGCCTTTCTTCTTTTAAGCTATATTCTCCCACTTTGAATTCATACACACCGCTCAATTTACCATTATTGAAAATAGAAACATGCGTGGAATCATTAAAAACCAAATTGGAGCTTTTTGAGAAGAATTCTCTTCCATAGATAAACTGAAAGATTTCAGTATCGTTGTTCAAATCAACAATAGTATCACTACTACCTTTGTAGGATTTCAAATTCTCTTCTGAATAATAATACCTATCAGATTTTTTATACGGTTTATCGCATGAACTTACGAAGATCATTGAAACTATAACCAAAACAGCTAAAAAGAGTTTATTCATTATTCGATGAAATACCTGATGCAAACAGAGGTGGAATAAAACTATTGCAGCAAAGGTTGTAAAAAAAATGCATTTAAGCAAACTTATTTCTTCTCTGTTCTCAAAAGTGTAATACTTGTAATAAAAACTTGAAGACAATTGAGGGATAAAATTTGTTTATTTCACCCTCTCTACGTAGGTCCAGGTACGAGTATCCACCTTAATTTTTTCGCCCTGATCAACAAATAACGGCACGTTAACAATGGCTCCTGTTTCAAGTGTGGCTTGTTTTAGTGTATTCGTTGCAGTATCACCCTTTACACCAGGTTCGGTATAAGTGATTTCAAGTTCAACAAAGGTTGGTGCTTCTGCAAGAATTGGAGTATCCTGTTCAAAGGCAACTTTTACAAGCATTCCCTCTTTTATAAATTTTGAACCTTGCCCAAAGAGTTCTTCTGTAATGTAGAATTGTTCAAAAGATTCATTATCCATACATACAAACTGTTCGCCTTCCTTATAAATAAACTGCAACTCTTTGTATTCTACTCGTGCTAGTTCAACGGCTTCACCTGCTCTAAAGCGATACTCGACAAGTTTACCCGTTTTAAGGTTGCGCATTTTTGCTTGAAAAAATGCTCTCAGGTTTCCGGGCGTACGATGTTGATATTCAATAATTTGTACCAATTCTCCATTGAACCGTATCACTGAACCAACATGGATATCGCCTGTATTTGCCATCTTTATTGACTTTAATAATTGAATTATTTGCTGTTATGTACCACTTCGAAACTTCCATAAACACAAAAGGCAACGCGGTTGGGCGCTGCCTTTTGTGAATCTTACAGTTATTTAACCGGCAACTACTTCAAAAGTAACCGGAACCACTACATCACGGTGAAGTTGAACTTCAGCAATGTAAGTGCCTATATTTTTGATATGATCGTCTTTCATAGAGATCTGACGTTTTTCAATATTGTGGCCCATTTTCTTCAACACATCAGCAAGTTGCTGGGTAGTTACAGAACCAAATAATTTCCCGTTTTCACCCACCTTGGCAGAAATTGTAAGCACCACATTTTCGATGTTGCTTTTAACTTTTTCAGCTTCATTTTTAATTTTTTCAAATTTATGTTGACGCTGACGAAGTACTTCCTGGTTGATCTTAACATTAGAACCGCTGGCGATTACTGCAAGTCCGTTTGGGATCAGATAATTTAAACCATATCCGTTACGTACTTTCACCACATCATGAGCATAGCCCAGATTTTTTACATCTTGTTTTAATATAATTTCCATGATCTGTCCTCCTTATTTTAAAAGATCTGTTACATAAGGCATAAGCGCCAAGTGTCGGGCTCTTTTTATTGCAGTGGATACTTTTCTTTGAAATTTCAATGAAGTACCTGTTAATCTGCGTGGAAGAACCTTACCTTGTTCGTTTACAAATTTAGTTAAGAATGTAGCGTCTTTATAATCAACATACTTAATACCTAATTTTTTAAATCTGCAGTATTTTTTCTTGTTCACCTCTACTGCCGGAGGATTGAGATATCTCACTTCGTTGTTTGCCATAATTCGATCAGTTTTGGGATACAGATTCTGCTTCTTCCTTTTTCTTCAAGGCAGCGTTTTTACGCTTTTTCTCATTGTAGGTCACCGCGTGCTTATCAAGTGATACAGTTAAGAACCGCATCAATCGCTCATCACGCTTGTACTCAAGTTCCAGTTTCGAAATAATTGCTCCGTCACTTTTGAACTCGATGAGGTAGTAGAATCCCGTATTTTTCTTCTGGATCGGGTATGCCAGTTTCCTTAATCCCCAATTGTTTTCAAAAACAATTTCGGTACCGCTGTCGGTGAGGATTTTTTTGAATTTGTCCACCGTTTCTGTTACCTGCTCCTGCGAAAGTACCGGATTCAGTATCATTACGGTTTCATACTGCTTTAACATGCTGTATATGATTTAATTAGTTTAGCCCTTTTCTAAGGGACGGCAAATTTACAAATTTTTCCTGAATGAAACAATGGATGATGAAAAAGTTTAATAACAGTAACATATTAATATTTATATTAATAGTAATTCTGAGAAAAGGATTCGTTTTTAAATCTAAGATGGAATGAAAAACATTATATAAAAATCTTATAATCAATCATTTATATAATTTTGAGGTTCCTCATCACTCGTACCTTAAAGCTTCTATCGGATCGAGCCGTGCAGCCTTTATTGCAGGGTAAAGTCCCGATAACACACCAACCACAAAGCAAAGTACCACACCGGAGAAGATCCATTTCCAGGGAATAATGAATCCTGCGTCAAAAGCAAGTCCCATTAAATTACCAATGGAAACACCTAAAATAATTCCTGCGATTCCACCTAACTGACAAATTACAATTGCTTCAACCAGAAATTGTCGCCTGATGATGGCTTGAGAGGCACCGAGAGATTTTCTGATTCCAATCTCCCGGGTGCGTTCTGTCACTGACACCAACATAATGTTCATTAATCCAATTGCTGCGCCTAACAACGTAATAATCCCGATGATAGTGGCTGCTATAGAAACATAATGAATTTGTCCGATTAACAAATTTGCCAGGCTATCGCTTTTTATGATCTCGAAGGAGTTTTCCACACCTAAATCATCACCACGAATCATCCTCATCAGGCCGGTACTCTCTCCTTGAGCTGTTTCGAGTTGAGCAATATCTTTTACCATCACTGAAATGGTGTAGGTCCTGTTATCATCGCCAAATTTTTGCTTGACGTGTAAAACGGGCATAATCCCAATTTTATCACCCCCAAACCCCATACTGGAGCCCTTTTCTTTCAATACCCCTATTATGCGATATTTATTATTTCCAACATTAATAACTTGTTCCAGAGGGTTTTCCTTTGCTTTGAAAAGCGTTGCTACAATTTCACTGCCTATGATGATGACATTGGCTCCTGACTCTAATTCTGTAGCAGAAAAGTTTCTTCCCGATGATAATGAATAGCCACCTGTAGCAAGATAGTTTTCATCTGTTCCCATGACAAGAATATTAGGATTACTTTCCTCATTCTGAAACTTCATAACAGCAATTTGAGTGGCCAATGTTGAAACCGCAACCGTTGCCGGGAAGGTTAACATTTCCTTAAAACGCTGAGCTTCAAGATAAGTGATGCTCTTAAATCGTTTAGGTTGCTTCCCACCTCTTCCGATTCGAATTCCCATTCCCGAATTCCTGATGGTAAAAGAATTAGAGCCCATACTTGAAAAATTACTGTTAATCGAGGATTCAATAGCATCAATAGCCGTCAAAATGCCAACCAGTGCCATTATTCCAATTGCTATGATAAGTGCAGTGAGTACGGTTCTCAGCAACTGACCCTTAATGGATCCTAAAGCAACTTTAACATTTTCTGTGGTAGTCAATGCACTTATTTTTATGCAAATGTAACATACCCTGAAGATTGAAGGGTTTCTGGCATAATTTTTTCTTAATAGTTTTCACAATTTAAAATAAATCAACTATATTTGTTCTAAGAAATTCTAACTATGAAAAAAATCTTTGCATTATTTGTCCTCACCTTATGTTTTAGCTGGGCGGCACAATCTCAAACTACCCAATCCGGTGGACAAACCACTCAGGGGACCGAGGTGAAAACTATTATTGCTGATCCGGCTACTGTTTCCACCACAAATGATGAGCAAGCCCCCACCAAAGCAAAGTGCAATTCCGGTGGCACTAAATCTTGCTGCTCAAAAGATGGTAAGACAACAGCATCGGCTGGCTCAAAATCATGTTGCTCTGATAGTAAAAAGTCAGATGCTCATTGCTCCGACAAGAATAATAAAGCTGATGTTCCGGATAGTCAGAAAAACAAAAAAAGATCAAAGACTATTGCCAAATAATTCACTCAAATTAACCTCTAATTAACACCGCTTGCAGAAAAATCCCGGCTTATGGCTGGGATTTTTTTTTGAATTTTTCTTATAGCAAATGAAGGAGTTCCTGCAGGGAGCTAATTTCCTTATTTACTTTTACAGAAATAGCAATCTTTTCAGGATTAAATAAAATGTGATCCAAACCTACATTCATTGCACCTTTGATATCGGTATCCAAATTATCACCTATCATAATACAATTATCCGTTGTAGTTCCTGCACTTTTCGTTGCATGCAGAAAAATTTCCGGCTCCGGTTTTTTGAATCCCACTTCCTCAGAAATGTGAATGTGGTCAAAATATTTTTCGATTCCCGAATTTCTAATTTTTAAATATTGTACTTCTTTAAATCCATTAGTAATAATATGGAGCGAATATTTTTCTTTCAGATGATCGAGTACTTCAATTGTGTGAGGAAATAAATTGGTCTTAACAGGGCAAATTTGAAGATATTGCATCGACAAGTTTTCAGCAAGTAAATCATCGAAGATTTGGAAACTTTGTAGCGCTCTGCTGAATCTCCCGAATCGTAAAGTTTCTTTGCTGATTCGATTGTGGTGATAATCATCCCACATTTCGTGATTCACTTTTCGGTAGTTTCGAATAAAATCCTTTACGTTAAGCACTCCCAGGTGTTGAAGCAAATGTTGGTCATAAAGTTCCAGAAGTGCTTCTTCGGAATTTAATTCAAAATCCCATAAGGTATGATCGAGGTCAAAGAAAATTGCCTTATACTGTTTCATCCTATAACTTTTGTTTTTAGTTCGGGAATACTAACAACATGATATAATTCAAAAATAGAAGTAAGCACCACCGACCAAAATAAAATTGAGACGAACATGTACAAAAAGATCTTCTTTTTATTATCTTCAAAAGCATTTGCAATTATAGTTCCTATCGGTATAGATATTACTACAGGTGTAAAAAAAGCAACTCCTAACAAGCCATATTTGTTCCATATTCTTACAAATTTTCTTGATCTGGGAGTAAACACTTTTTTCTTTTCGTCTGGATATTTCGTGTTTTCAGTGGCAACTACTGTATAAATTACCTCAACATTTTCATCAGTAGTTTTAGGCTTACTAAAAATTTGTGGGCGCTTCACCGCTTTCTTTACCTGTCGTTTAATCCAGTTAATGATCAATTGAATTTCAATACTAAAGAAGGTAAAAACCCAAACTCCAAGCATTCCACCAATAACACAATAAAGGACCGTTTCAAAAAAGGTAAAGTCGTACCGATCATCGAAATAGGCAAAAGGAGGCCCCGCAACAAATTTGACACTGCTGAGTAATATTATTAACAATATTTTAACGAATTCGCTCACGTAACAATTTAAGGGCTTAGGTATAACGCAAGCAAATCAAAGTTGTTCAGTTAAAATTCATCTTTTCTCACCAAATGCAAGATCTCCGGCATCACCCAAACCAGGAACAATATAAGACTGAGCTGTAAGTTCATCATCAACGGCGCCTATCCAAAGAGTGATTCCTAATGGAAGGTGTTTTTTTACATACTCAACTCCTTCACTACTTGCCAATGCTGCTACAATATGTGTGTGTGAAGGACGACCTTTTTCGAGTATAGCCTTGTAAGTCATAACCATCGATTGTCCTGTTGCCAGCATTGGATCAGAAAGAATCACTAGCCTGCCGGTTAACGAAGGAGAAGAAACATATTCAAGACTGATATCGAAGCTACCGTCCTTATGATGTTTTCGATATGCCGAAATAAATGCGTTGTCAGCTCTGTCAAAATAATTGAGTAATCCCTGATGTAATGGTAAACCCGCTCTTAGGATGGTTGCCAGCACCGGCTCTTCCTTCGGAACTGAAACATTTGCAATCCCAAGCGGAGTTACCACTTCAGTAGCAACATATTCGAATTTTTTACTGATTTCGTAAGCTGCAATTTCGCCCATTCTTTCCAGATTTCTTCGAAACCTCATGCGATCCTGTTGAATAACAGCATCGCGAATTTCCGCAATAAACTTATTCAAAATAGAATTTTGCTGATTTAGAATGTTTACCATAAGCTAACTTTAAACTAGTCAATTTTTAAACCATTTCCATGGAGGAGGCAACTGGTTTTTTCTAATTTGTAAATATACGAATTCTGTTGAACCGTAACTTTTATAAAATCGGGCAAGTTGT
>JBBQVM010000044.1:0-15798 GCA_038211525.1 Bacteroidia bacterium | reverse complement strand
GATGCTCATCAATCGTTGTTGGCAACAAGGGTGCGCACAACAGATATGATGAAAGTTGCGAATAGTTTTGCCATCATGCATCCGCAGGTATTTAGTATGGAAGTGTGGGGTGGAGCTACCTTTGATGTTGCAATGAGGTTTCTGCACGAAAGTCCGTGGAAAAGATTGCAGTTAATTCGTGAAGCGGTACCGAATATTTTATTGCAGATGCTTATTCGTGGCTCCAATGCCATTGGTTATACCGCTTATCCAGATAATCTGGTAGTAAAGTTCATTGAAAAATCTTGGGATAACGGTGTGGATATATTCCGAATTTTTGATTCGTTGAATTGGAACAAAAGCATGAAGGTTTCAATTAATGCAGTACGTGATTATACCGGTGGAATAGCACAGGCTTGCATCTGTTATACCGGTGATTTGCAAGACAAATCCAAATCGAAATACAATCTCAATTATTATACCGATTTGGCCGGTGAGCTCGAGCAAATGGGTGCCCACATGCTGGGAATAAAAGATATGGCAGGATTGTTAAAGCCGTATGCTGCAGTAGAGTTGATTGAAGCACTCAAAAAAACAGTTAAAATTCCCATCCATCTTCATACGCACGATACCTCCGCCATACAAGCTGCCACTTACCTAAAGGCAATTGAAGCAGGAGTTGATGTGGTGGATGTGGCACTGGGTTCGTTGTCGGGACTAACATCTCAACCAAACTTTAATTCCATGGTGGAAGCGTTGAAAGGGAATGAAAGAGCAGTGCCTTTTGATATGGATTCACTTAATGCGTTTTCCAATTATTGGGAAGTAGTGCGGGAGCATTATTATCCTTTTGAATCGGGATTGCTTGCCGGAAATGCTGAGGTGTATCAACACGAAATACCGGGTGGACAATATTCCAATCTTCGTCCGCAAGCAGCTTCGTTAGGATTAGAAGATAAGATGGAGGAGATAAAAGCAACTTATGAGCAGGTGAATGAAATGTTTGGTGATATTGTAAAGGTTACACCCTCATCGAAAGTTGTTGGTGACCTCGCCTTGTACATGGTTTCTAATCATCTTACCAGAGAAGACATCATGACCAGGGGTGAAACAATTTCATTTCCTGAATCGGTTAAGAGTTTCTTTAAAGGTGACCTGGGACAACCTCCGGGAGGATTTCCACCGGAGCTGCAGAAAATTATTTTGAAGGATGAAAAACCTTACACTGATTTACCAAATGCACATTTAAAACCTGTCGATTTTGACAAGGAATTTGAAGAGTTCAAGATTAAATTCAATGATCGGCAAACATTTTTGGATTTCCTTTCTTATAAATTTTATCCGAAAGTGTTCGAAGAATATTTTAATCATTACAACAAATTCGCCGATGTAACAGCAATTCCTACCATTGCATTTTTCTATGGTATGAAAAGTAATGAGGAAATACTCGTTAATATAGGTCAGGGTAAAACAATTATTATTCGGTTGTTGTATGTCGGTCATGCCGATGAATCGGGTAATCGTATTGTTTACTTCCGTTTAAATGGTCAAACGCGCTCTGTGGAGGTTCACGATAAGAAAGCCGGAGTGAAGAAAATTTCTCATGCCAAAGCAACCACCGAAAAACATATAGGCACACCGCTACAAGGGTTATTATCGAAAATATTCGTGAAACCCGGAGAAAAAATTAAAAAAAATACCCCTTTGTTCACTATTGAAGCCATGAAAATGGAGACCACCATCACGGCACCTAACGACCTGTCGGTTGATAAAATAGTGCTTGCAGAGGGAACCCTGGTGGAGAGTGATGATCTGGTGCTGGAATTGAAGTAGTCCACGCTGATATAGACTCTTAGCAGAGATTTAAAAATCTAACCTAGCGAAAAAGATACTTTTTAAATTTTGCTATTACATTATTTTAAAATTTATAAATCAGTGGTTACCATGCGTAGGTAATAATTATAATTGTTATGGAAAAAACCAGATTAGAAGCATTTAGTGATGGGGTACTGGCCATCATCATCACCATAATGGTGTTAGAGTTAAAAATCCCACACGGTCCCAATTGGAGCGATTTATTTCCTTTGATACCGGTATTTATCTCTTATGTCTTAAGTTTTTTATACATCGGTATTTACTGGGGTAATCATCATCATCTGCTGCATACTGCTAAGAAAATTAATTCTGGAATTATCCTTGCAAACTTGCACTTATTGTTCTGGTTATCACTAATACCATTCACCACAGGATGGATGGGAGAGAACCATTTTCAGTCGGATACGGTAGCACTTTACGCTTCCAACCTATTCTTATCAGGCATGGCCTATCTTATACTTCAAAAAACGATCGAACGGCACACCGAATCAAGTGAAAATATGAAATCTGCCTTCGAAAAACATTCTCGAAAGGGAATAATTTCTCAGGTTCTTTACGGGTTGGCTATTCCATTAGCCTATTTAAATCCCATGATTTCGGGATTAATTTTCCTCTTCGTCGCCCTTATGTGGATCATCCCTGATCGCAATATTGAAAAAGCAGTGGGAGGGGAGTAGTGGGGTTTATTATTTTTTGCTATGATTGAGTGTCGCTTCTTGAGTCTCAACTATGGATGCAACACAACTTAATGATACCAATTATTATTAATAGGTAAGGCTGGTTTGCTGTGGTGGATGATTGATTTTTCTTTCCGAATTTTCCATGTTTTGAGAGCCAATCATTTATTGCCAAGTGAATTAGTAGCCCGATTAAAATGATTCCGGTTTCATAACTTAAATACGCGTTTTTTTATGTGCTTTCAAATTTTTTGTTAAAAGTATTTTAATGTTGCTTTTGATAGCAGGATAATATTGACTGAGATCTTTAAAATCTTCTTCATCGGAAACTAAAACAAGATCAAATATTTTATCATCAACATTTAAAATGCCACTAAATATTTAAATTTTAAAAGTATTTTATTGGAGTTGTTTTTCTTAAATTAAGAGGTACACATGATGTGAATATTGGAAAATTAAAGTGATGAAACACAAGTATTTATTTTTCCATGATCAACTAAAGTAAAATGACTTTCAGGAATATCAATGAATGATTTTCTTTCAGATAATTAATCAATGCCGTTGTCAAAAGCAGCAAAAAAATTGAACAACTTATTTTGAGACTTTATTATTTCAATCTTTCTGGTATGTTACTTGTTTGTCGACTTTTATAGCAAAGCTTTCCGTTTATAATTTTGGCAGGTGAAGTATATGGATGTTCCGTCTCCTTTGCCACACCCATTATATGCATTACTTTCCAGTCTTGCAGTTTGAGAATATCTGAAACGAGCGAACGATGGCAACGCCACCATACAGCCTCCGAGCACATGTAAGCGGTGCGTTGTGCTAATGCCATTTTTTCCAAAGATTCGATCCCTTCTTTAAAGGCATCGGTCTCCATGTAATCTGCATAACCTCTAAAAGCAGCTACCCGCCAACCAGTATTAATGGAATGGATATTAGTTTTTCTTCTTCCGCCAAGATTTTTCAGATGAATATACTGAATACTGTTTTCAGGAAGTGTAATTTCTAACGTTTCTTTATTAAAATGAGGATAACGTCTTGAGCCGGGATAACTTCTTATATCTACAAGCAAAGCAATTTCAAATGATAGGAGCATAGCTATTAATTCATCAAGGCTATGAGTAGAATGCCCAATAGTCCATATCGTTTTAATAGGAGATGCTTTTTTCATGAATCAGTGATTACAACAAGATTATTTACTCCATTGTACTAACGCTTTGATTTATGTTTTTATGCTTGGTAAATAATTGAACCTTATGATTCAGGAACTGGATTTAATGGAAAAGTATTCGAGGAATGTTCAAGCATTTTACTAAGGGATTCGTAATAATCCTGTAAAATAGCAATATTTATTTTGGGATTATTCTCATTGGGAATTGTAATAGGCATTTCCTCTAAAAACTTTGATAATTCAGAATGTTTTTTCTGTATTAACAGTGTCATTGACAAGATTTTGGAATTAAGTTCTTCCTCTGTTTCCATAATCCTTAGTTATTATATTTCAACAGTTATTGCATTGTCGCCAACACCTAAATTAGTTAGTTGTTTTAGCGCAGCATCCATCATCGGCGGAGGGCCACAAACATAAAATTGTTGTTGAAAATTTGAAATAATACTTTTTAAAAATTCTTCACTAATCCTTCCCTGGTAATAGTCACCCTCCTTTTCACCGGATAAAATATTTATAAACGCATTGCCCAACAAATCGTTAAGCTCTTTTTCAAGAATAATATCTGCTTTTGATTTATTTGCAAATACAAGCATGTTTTTGCCAATTAATTTATTTGATTGAAGATACCTTAAAATAGCAATAAACGGTGTAACGCCGGCACCACCTGCTATAAATACTCCTTCTCCTTGGTAAGCGATAGCGCCAAACACATCATGCAAAATTAATTCATCATTTTTTATGAGGTGTAACAATTGGTTGGTTACACCATCATGTGTTGGGTATGTTTTAATTATAAATTCTAAAGAATCATCTGTTGGCAGGGAAGTAAAAGTGAAAGGTCTTCTTTCATCCCTCCAGCCTTCTTTATTAATGGCAATTTCAGTTGCCTGTCCGGGCGTGTAAAGGTAATTGACTGGTTTGTCGGCTACAATTCTTATAACATCATGGGTAATCTTCTCCAATGATGTGACTTTTACTACATGCTCTTCCATGATTTTTATTTTTTAATTTCCCAGAATATATCATTCCAGGCTTCATCAGGTTCGTGTTCCCTTACTTTTAGAGATGAAGCTATTTCAGCTAGCTCATCCTCTGAAAAGTTTTGTTGAATATATTTAAATAATTCTCGCTCTTCAAAACGAATATGCTTTTCCAGGCTATCAGCAAAATTTTCAAGAACAATTTTGTTATCAGAGTCATTCCTTAACTCATCAATCAGCTGCTTAATATTTTTGTGCTCGCTTTCTGCTTGCATTCTTAGTTGATTCTCTGATGATAACTTATTGAATAGCATCCCTTCTTCATCTTTAAAGTGATGAATTAAATCAGTATCATAAAAATGAATTACATAGTTGCTAATACGGTTAGACTCAATTGATTTCTTCAGGCCTTCTTTAATTTTCCAAACAAGTAACAATGCAAAATGATGATCTTTAGAGAACTCAACAATTGCCGGGCTTCGTTTAAGTGGTTTCTTAACTTCCATTATATTTTCTTTTTAAAATAAAACTAAATTTAATTTTTAATCATTGTAAGCATCATTTTAAATTTTTCGTTTGCCTTAACGGAGTGTGGCAGGTTGGCAGGTAAAATAATGCATTGTCCTTTTTGTAGATTATTTATATTTCCTCCTATTGTAATTTCAGCCACACCATCTAATATCTGAACCATTGCTTCGTGTGGAGTATTATGTTCTGCCAATCCTTCCCCCTTGTCAAAGGCAAATATTGTGATATTGCCTGTTGATTTCTTCAGGATAGTTTTACTTACTACTGCTTTGTCAGCGTACTCAATACCATCGACGGGTATAAATGCTTTTGACGTTTCCATTTCGTTGCTCATAATTTAAAAATTATAATATTTTTTCTTGTTTACTTATTTGTTTCATTAAATTGTCATCCCATTTACCTTCCACTTTTACGATAGCTACAGCACCAAAAGCAAATGCCTCAATCAAGTTATGATTTAGATATGCATAGGTGCCCGGTTGTCTGAATTGATAAATCATGGCAACGGCTGATCCGCCAACCACAGGCCACGATTCGTAATTTGTTGCAGGCTTATCATTAAATGAGCCACCTAACCATACCAGGTCAGCATGACCGCCAATTAAGTGAATCCGAGTATCTCTGTTTGCCTGTGAGGTAATAAATAATACTTTATCGCCTACATTGGCTTTTAGTGCATTTTTCCCTAAAAGTGAACCAGTAACACCATTGAAAACGAGATGTGTTGGGGTTAATGTCTGAAACACCTTCGTAATATCACCAAACGCATCAGCAGGTTTTTCATATTCTTTATATTTTCCATTACTATCTTTTGGAACATAGTAATCCTGCTCAGCTATAAAAAATGCTTTATCATAATGTACAGAATTACCATTTTCATCTTTAAGACCTTCACGGGGCAACACCATGATGGCTCCATTCATTCCTGAAGTTACATGTAACGGAACCATTACTCCTCCCGGAGCACAGTGATAAATAAACACCCCTGACTTAATTGCTTTGAATCGAATAGTAACTTTTTCGCCAGGATTAACCAAAGATAAATCTCCTCCTCCCATTGCGCCGGTAGCAGCATGAAAATCGATATTGTGTGCTAAGGTATTTGTAGAGGGGTTTATAAGTGTTAGTTGAACGTAATCATTTTGATGAACTACAATCATTGGTCCCGGAACAGAACCATTAAATGTTAAAGCCCATATTTTAACTCCGGGAGCGATTTCCAATTTCTTTTCTTCTACTGTTAATTTAACTTCCACTACAATTGGTTCGCCCGATACGGCTTGCTCATACCCAGGCAAAAATGGTGGTGCAACTAATTCCTCTGTAATATGTTTCAGATTGTCGGGATTTACATTGGCTGATGAATCAAAAACCGAAACTGTCTTGGAATCTCCATTCAAAGATTGGTTGTGATTTGATGATGATGGTTGATTACAAGCAGGTAACATGTAAACCAAAACTAAAATGATTATATTTTTCATCTTATTAATTTATTTATTGATGGTTCTTTTGCATAGGTAAAAGTACGATTTTTTAATTTAATTAGTCGAATTGAGCCAACTGTAGGAAATAAATGCACTTATATTCACTCAAAATTCATTCTTATCGACCTAAGCACTTAATTCTTTTTCTAATTCAATTGCTTTAGGAAATAAAATATTATTTTCTAAATGAATGTGTAAATGCAAATCTTCTTCAAATTCCTTGAGCAATGCAAATGTAACTCTGTAGGTATTACATGCATCTTCAGGCGGTGTATAATTATTACTAAGTTCAGCAATCAATCTGAAGCGGTCTCCTTCAGTTGCGTGCTCTTCCATCATCATTTTAATCGGATTTTGAATGGTGCCAAAATGCGGAACATCAAGTTTGAGATGCGCTCGCTTTGATTTGGTCAGTTTACGCACAAATGGGAATAAAACCAGTTCTTCTTTTTTCATGTGCATAGCCAATTCACCCGTACCTTTATTAAAATGTTTGCTGATTTCAAATAATTCGGGATGGTTATCTCCATGAACTTTACAAATTTTGTCTAAATATGGTTTTATCTCTGCAGTTTTTTCTTCTACATAACGATGATGTGTTTTCTCAATATAATCAGCCAATAAATCTAATGGCCATGAGGTAAACGCTGTGGTATTATTTTCTCGTGTTTGAATGGCAAGCTCCAAGTCCTCTACTACTGATTGGGAATTTATGTTTTTCTTTGTACAGGCATCAGAAATAGTTCTATTGCCTTGGTAACAAAAATCTATTCCATATTTTTTAAACACTGATGCACTGCGGTAATCTTGCGCTACCAATTCTCCGATAATTTGATTTTCCTGAATATTCATCTTTTTTGTTATTTAAGTAGTTATTTTAGTAAATTGCTAATTTGTTTTGAAAACTATAATGGGTTTTTTACAATTTTCACAATATAGGTACTGAAGGATTATCTTTATAATATTCTATTTTGGAGTGAAACATTTCTGCCATTCGCTCTCCCTGCCATTTAGCTCGTTTTGCTTTTTCTCCGGCAAATAATTCATCAACTGTTTCGCGAAACAACATTAACCATGCATCAAAATGTTCTATTGCTATTGGTAATTTAGCATGGGGTTTAAAAGGACTTCCATAATAAGTGTGTTCCTCTAATAAAACGGTTTGCCAAAAACGATACATTTTTTCAAGATGCTGTGGCCAACGATCCTCAATTTTGCTATTGAAAATATCTTTGAGTAATGCGTCTTTACGTACCTTTCCGTAAAAGCTATTGACTAATAATTTAATATCTTCTAGGTCGTTTATATCGTGCTGCATTGTAATGTTATTTTTAAAGGCTGAAATTGGTAATGATATAGTATGCTGCCCAACCCATAAACGCTACGATTAAAATCCACAACCAACTTGGCACACTTTGAGGTGTTTCACTACCTTCAATGGCAAATTGCTTTTGACTTCCCTTGTCATAAGCGTTAATCATTAATGGCAAGGTGCCATCAACAACTGCGTTTTCTGAAATTCCTTCTACAGAAATGGCTGGTCCATTCCTTACAATAAATTTTATCTTTTTAATACCCTCTCTACCTGTTGGTGATTTACTTATCAATTTAAGTATGTGTTCTCCATCAGTGAGTTTACGAGTATCCAGTTCAAATTGAACAGGCACTGTCAACACTGCAATCGGTTGCAATTCATCATCAACAAACAACGTAATTTTACTTTTTTCTTCTACCATCTTATTACTTACTTAAGATTGATTGTTTTATATGATCGAGATTTTTTTCACCAGGTTTGATTATGTATTTTAATGACAGGATAAAGGTCAATACAGTAATATGAGTTACCGCAATTATAATTACCCAATCCCAGTTGCTTTGCGGACCAGCGCCGTGGGTAAGTCCTAATGTAATTTTTGGTTGTTGTTTTTCGCACACGGAACATGCCAAAGAAACATGGTTCATGAAAGTCAATAAGAGTAGAATATAATATCGCAATTTCATTTTCTTATTTTTTAGCAGTTATTTTTATAAAATCTATTATTTTACGAACTTCATCCACAGTGACTGTTTTTGCGCTATTACCCCAACTTGTTTTTTCATGATTGATGATGGCTGTTACCGCTTCAGGGCTTAGGTTATTGGTTGTTCCAACAGGAGGCATTACTGCGTATTCAGGTCTTGGATCATAACCCTGCATGATGATAGTAACAAATAGTTCTAATTTGTCTCCTAATACAACCGGACTTCCCTTTAGTGGTGGGAAAGCACCTTTTAACCCTTCTCCATTAGGCTGATGGCAGCTTGCACAATTATTTGAATACAGTGTATTACCGTCAGGCAAAGCAGAAGCTTTTCCATTTATAGCTGTTGGAATCTTTTCTTTTAGGTATAGAAACTCAGGAGCTATTTTCCCGTCAGGCAACGCGGTTTGTTTTAAGCTTTGAAGGTAGGCTACTAAATCGAGGGCTTCTTTTGTAGCGATTATTTTTCCTTTTATCCCTTTTGCGTATTTATCAGGAATTACTACTTCTATTTGGTCTTTGCTAACACTGTCAACTTCAACAAATAACCATGGATAGGCAGGCATAATTGACTTTTCGATAACTGCACGTGGTTGAAACAAATGCAATAAATTCCAGGCAAGACTTGACTGACGATTTCCAACATTGGTTAAGTCTGGTCCTGTTCTTTCTGTGCCCATCAGTGTGGCAGTATTTCGCCAAAAATCGGTACGCTTAATTCCTGCATAATCAGCAGCAATGCCTGGTCGGCTTCCCCACATTTTATCCATATCGATATTTCTCACTTGCTGTGTATGGCAGGCTACACAACCATTTGCAATAAAACTATTCTTTCCATTTGTTTCATTGACTGTAAGTGGAATGGCATTTGGTAATGGTGCATTATTTTCTTGATTATTAATAGCCGGTAAAATTGCAACTACAATTGTTAAACCCACAAATAATGTTAATGCTGTTGTGAATAATTTTTTATGATTATCAAAAAAATTCATTTTTATTTTTTTAATTAGTTAGCGCTTTTTTATCTAATTCGGTTCTTGCATTTAAGATATCTATGGCTGATTTTGGGATTTCTATTTCATCCTTTTTTCGAACCATTACATAAAAATTATAAGCAAATATCAAATGCGAAAACCACATCAATGAACCACCTATAGCTCTCCACAACCAATACGGGGCCATCAATACTACACTGTCGATGAAGGGTTTTCCGTCAATCCACATTAAACCTCTAAGAGTAGCACCGTACATTAGAGGGAATGTATAAAAAAATAGTCCAATGAGTGCAAGCCAGAAATGCGCTCCTACGGTAATCTGAGGCGGCTCTTTTCCGGTTAATCTTGGTACAACAGTATATATAAATCCCCACAGCATAAATGCGATTATTCCATACATGGTGAGGTGTGAATGTGCAACCGTAAAATCTGTGAAATGCCAGATAAGATTTGTAAAGCGAAAAGCTTCAGCAGTTCCCTGCAACGAACCAGTAAAATAAAAAATGATTCCTATTAAATAGAAAGGTAGTGTGTAACTGCCGGTAAGTTTATTCCATGAGCCTTTAAAGGTCATTAAAAAATTTGTAGTGCCGGCAACCACCGGAATTATCATTCCTACGCTACCCACAATCGCAATCGTTTGCAACCTCCTCGGAATAGCGCTGAAAATAAAATTATGGGTACCAATAAGTGTATAAAAAAGTATTTGTGCCCAAAAAGCTAAAATTCCTAAACTATATGAATAAATAGGTTTGTTAAGTTGTTGCGGTAAAAAATAATACATTAACCCAAGTGAAAAAAGCATAAACCACATGCCTACTCCCTGATGCATATAGTAGCCCTGCACAATTGTTTCACCTAATCCTGTTTGCCAGATAGGTACATAGGCCACGATTGCAATTACCAGTAAAAACATCATGGCAGCTATAATGTACCAATTAGATACATAAATTTCTTTTGTGGTTCGCTTGGCGATGGTTTTTAAAAAATTTACTAACGATATAATCACTCCAATGCCGAACAATGCCATCACCGGCCAGATGTATTCACGATATTCGCCACCCCCATTGTTAATTCCTGCCATTAAAAAAATACTTCCAATGATAACTGATGCATTAATAAGTATAAGTGTTTGATATCCTGTTTTTATATTGGCTATCGGAACATTACTCACTCTGGGAATTACATAATATGCTAAACCCAACATTGCTAATGATGACCAACCCCAAAAAACAGCATTTGTGTGAACTGGTCGTAACCTGCCAAAACTCAACCAACTGTAGTGATCAATATCAGGCGTCACGAATTTAATTCCTAAATATTCGCCAATAGTTGTACCAAATACTAACCAGAAAATAGCACACCCTAAATACCATAAAATAAGTTTAGTTAAATCAGTTTCTATATAGGGCCGTGGTTGGCTCTTTTTCTTTTGTTCTATAAAGCGAATTGATTCAACTCCATAAACATTATTTATTAAACCTTTGTTGTCAATAGGCAAAGATTCCCCTCCCAACTCGTTATTTTTTAAGGTAAATTGAAGTTCTTTTTTTCGTTCTTCTAGTTTTTTAATTTGTTCGGGACTGAGTTCTTTCAGTTCAATATTAAAATTTTCTAATTCCTTTTTTTTAAGATAAATGTTTATTGCTGAATAGGCTCGAATTATTATTATAATTGATGCTACAACAATTGGAATTAAGATAAGAATTAGGGTGATAATAATTCCTGATTCGTTAAATACGTTTTGAGTTTCCATACCTATTTATATTAGACAAAATTGTCCACTATCAAATTAAATTTTTTTTACCGTTTCAAAAATGATAAACCATTCGTTAAGTCGACAGCCAATGACTTTATAGCAGTGGTTTCAAGCATTTTTTTAAGCTGGTTTCTGATCACCATAAATTCGTTGTGAACCGAACACGGTATTTTTCCATTACATTGCTTTAATCCTAAACCACAACCATTGTATATGTTGTCTCCGTCTATGGCAAAAACAATAGTACTTAACTTAACTTTATTTAACGCGTCATTGTCCATTGAAAATCCCCCTGTTGGTCCTTTGTTAGAGTTAATAATGTTGTTGCGTGTTAACTGCTGCAATATTTTTGAAGTGTATGCCTTCGGTGATTCAATTGCAGCGGCAACATCCCTCAAGTTCACTTTTTTGTCATGGAGCGACTGCTTCGCAATGTAAATTGTAGCCTTTATCCCATATTCACAAGCCTTAGAAAACATATAGTCTCAATTTTGAGTGCAAATATAAGCGTTTATTTTTAATAGTGGACATAAATGTCCGAAATTATTTTTAATTGATATTTTCATTTGAAACTTTTAATGCTTTAAATTTAATTCTTTAATATAGCTACTATTAAATCGTTAACCCATTCATCATCAATATGATCCCACAAGAATGAAATAAAATGAGGAGTTTCATAATTAGCCGCTGGATTATTTAAGCTCCGATTCGGTTTATTGCATAGCATTTCCATCGCTGTCGATCACCAAAAGTGCAGCATAGTAGGGGTAGGGAGGTAGGTAAACATTCTGGGGGTAGAAGGACAAGCGGAGGCTGTTTGCAAGGTGAATCATTGCAAATGGTAGAAAATCGAATTTATAATCCAATTTCTCAATGTATATTGATAATGTTTAAGGTGAAACGGGTTGATTGTTTAAACAAAATTTATTCTAATGATGGACAACAAACTTTTGCGTACTGATTTCATCCTGAGTATTAAATTGTAAAAAATAAATTCCATCTTCTAATTTTTGTAGATCAATTTTAAGAGTAGGACTTTCTACAATTAAACGTTGAACTTCTTTTCCCATAATGTCAAATATTTTTACTTCACAATTTGTATTTGTTTTAAATGGTGAACTGAGAGCTATGTATTCAGTGGCGGGGTTCGGATAAACGATAAATTTATTTTCATCAGCGCTTAAATTTTCGATTCCAACAGTTAAACCTGATGCAACACGAGCAACGCCGTATGATATTCCAGAGCTGGTGGTTGCAATGCCGGCAACAATAATTTTTAAATCGGGCTGAAATGCCATTGCATAAGATTCGTCAACAGCAGCGGCAAAATCAAAAGTTGCATCTCCATTTGTACCAAAAGAATTATCAATAGTCCCATTACTGTTAACGCGTGTTAAGGCAAAATCATAAGTTGCAGCATTCACGCTTCCACATGAAATAAGTTTTCCATCAGGTTGCAGCAATAATCCATAACCGGATGTTAGATTCCCATTGATGTTGTGGAAGAATTTTCCTCCGGTTCCAAATGAATTATCCAGAACACCCGCACTTGTGATGCGTACCATTCCTATCCCGTTTAATGAACCTTGAGTGGCTGAACCGTTCAGAACTATTGAGCCGTTTGTTTGTAATACCATAGCATTACAGATATCATTACTCCCAAATGTTGTATTAAATCTTCCATTGGTTGCAAACGAATTGTCTAAGACTCCTGTTGACTCATAACGAAGTACCACATAAGCATAAGTTGGGGCTGCGAAAGTACCTGCTACCAGGATTTTATTATCCGGCTGAACAATTACTGAAGTGGCATACTCTATTTCATTTCCTAAATCGGTAATAACAAAACCTCCCGTTCCAAACGTATTATCAAGAGCACCTGAAGCGGTAAAGCGAGCCGTCATAAAATCATAATGATAATTAGGATTGTTTCCTGCATTGGCTACCCCGCAAGCTACAATCTTTCCATCGGGTTGCAATGCGATATTTTTGATTACATCGCCAAATATTCCGTTCGAGACATTCACTTGAGTATAGCCACCATTGCCAAATGTGGGATCAATGGTTCCATTTGTGTTATAGCGAATTAGAAATAAATTTCTTTGAGGGTAAGAAAACAAAACACCGGGTCCATAAGAACCACCACCAATAATTTTTCCATCAGGTTGAATGACTATGGAATGAATATCCACAACGGTATCATTCCCGAAAGGTGTTTGCACTTGCCCATTTGTTCCAAAGGTATTGTCAAGCGTACCGTTGCTATTGTACCGAACAATACAAGGTTGAAGCGTGGTATTACTAATTTTTGCATTTCCTGCAACAAGAATTTTTCCATCTGATTGCACCGCCGTGGTATAGGCGTATGAAATTAAACTATTAATTTGTTGGATAACTTTCCCTCCCGTGCCAAATGTGGCATCTAGTGTACCCGGTTGTGCTGATGAGAAATTAAATACTAAGGATGCAGCACATGATAGTAAAATGTTTTTGAGTAGACTTTTTTTCATGTTGATATATTTTGGGTTGCAACAATAATTGATCTTCAGTATCTATTACAATAACCTTGTGGCCTTTTTAGATATTATGAATTTATTTTTTGATGAGTTTCAATCTGTTCTTCACCATACCGGTTTTGCTAATTAAATCACAAAAATAAATTCCCGGTGCAATATTTTCTAATGGTAATCGTACTTGCTGTCCTTTTACATTGTTCATCACCAATATCACCCTTCCTGTCATATCTGAAATCTGAAGCGAATTTGATTCTGTAAGAGTTTTAGAAAATTTAATAATCACAACATTTGAAAAAGGATTGGGAATTGCTTTCAACTGAAGTTCAATAGCTCCAACATTCAAAATTCCTACAGCATCTATCATAGTGTTAAATGTAGTATTAGTTACAATGGCAGGATTGTAATCAAAAAAGATATGCGCAGTGTTTTCAATAACGGACCCTGAAATTACACCGGGAAGGGCACGTACCGAATAGGTAATATATCCATTACTTTCGGCAAAATTAGTAGTGCTGTCGGGGAGCAGTATATTTTTAAAAGTGAAAAGCATTGCTCCATTCAATTGCCTTACTATGTTCACAGGGTGACTACTTCCAACAAATTTAAATGTAGAATAATCAAGATAGGAAGATAATGTATCACGAATTTTAACCACAAATGCGGTATCATTACCGGTGTTCTGAAATCTGATTGTATAAAACAAAGTATCTGTTTTCACAGTATAGTGAGCGGCATCAATTCCTTCGGGGTTTACTATTTTGTCATTGGGGTCAAATGAACACTCTATTCCCTGAACAAGGCTAGTTGAATTGGTCATCGGTGAACCGCTAGTGTTATAAACTACCTCGGCTTGATTTACAACAGTATCTCCGGGAAACAATCCAATACTGTTAGTAGTGATTCTGATGGTCCTTTGCTCAAAAGCGTATAAGCCTAAATAATTCCATTCAAATGTATCAGCTGAAGCAAAATTATAAGGTGGGAATGACGATACAAAACTCAATTGGGGATCCTTTATAAACCGAACTGTGCCCGCATTCATGGCTGTTCCTGAATTAAAATAATTAATCCAATAATTAATTTCATAATTACAGCGTGGAATGCCGGATATTAAAAGTGGTTCCACCATATAAGTTGATGCAGTTGGGAATAATCCGAAATCGAGGCTGTCAACAACACCGGTCACAAGATTAACCGAATAGCTAGCCGAATCTGAAGTGAGTTGCCAATTAGCAGGTATTGTATTCGATACTACATAATTCCCTGATAGGGTGTTGTAAAAATAATCACCCTGACTGTTTGTTACTGCTGTATTGCCATTTGGTGAAATTGAAATGTTAAAGTTATTCAATCCAAAATCTCCTGCATCTTTTACCCCATTTAAATTTTGATCATAATAAACATTTCCTGAAAGACCACGATTGAATATTGGACTTACCGGCACTCCTGCAAAAGTAGTGTTCACATTTTTTGAGATATAATTAATATCATTATAGACAATTGAATTTCCATTAAAAAATGAAATTCCGGGCTCGCCATCAACCTGAACTGTTAAATGTAAATCCGGACCTACATTTCGTGCAAGCGAAGGATATACTATCTCATCAAAATCAGAATCAAAAACATTCACAGGTAGCGACCAGCTATTTCCTCCGTCAGGAGAAACCATACAATAGGTATTTCTGAAACTCTGGGATGGAACGTTTCCTGAAGATGTATTTTCTTTGATACTTGAATAACAGAGATAAATATTATTTGAGGCATCAATTCCGGCTGACGGCATACTTGTTAATGACCGTTCATATTTAGC
>JBBQVM010000043.1:0-15961 GCA_038211525.1 Bacteroidia bacterium | reverse complement strand
AAAATTGACAGTGCTTTCAAGTATCAACAAATAATGATTGACACAAGAGAAAGCATTTTCAGTCGTGAAAAAGTTAATCGACTACTAACACTTGAATTTAATGAGCAGGTAAGACAACAGGAATTGTCATCCGTTAAAATTGCAGCCGAGGAAGAGCGAAATCAAAAGATACAGTATGCATTAATCGCAATCGGACTTGTTACCCTTATAATCCTATTCCTTTTTCTTAGCAGAAGTTTCATTACTAACACCAAACTGATTTCTTTTTTTGGAGTTATTGCTTTATTACTTGTTTTTGAATTTCTCAATCTATTACTGCATCCATTCTTAGAAAGAATTACTCATCACTCACCTATTTTAATGTTGCTTGCGTTAGTTTGTATTGCAGCTTTGCTTGTGCCCTTGCACCACAAATTAGAAAAGTGGACAACAGTAAAACTGGTGGAGAATAACAAGGCGACAAGATTGGCGAATGCAAAAAAGACGATTGAGAAGTTAGAAGATAAAACTATTCAAACACAAAACGAGAATACGGATGTATAACGAACCTCTAACAAACAGTTGTGTGAACTTCGGGCATACGAACTCCGAACGAACAGTAGCACGAACGCACACAGCACCTACAAGAAATTGGCGGTTCAGTGGTTAAATGAAGCTTTGTGCTTCGTATCAAGTTTTGTGGTGGCCGACAGTTTTCGTCTCCGAAATCGCCAACTTCTTGTAGCTGCAATCCGTTAACGGTATTTTAAAACGACAATCAAGCAATGAAAATTAGACCCGAAGACTTAGCAGAAAATGGTTATGTGCAACTTGACGAGTTAGGCCATAAAGAATTAGTTCCTTTCATTCAGACATATATGAAAAAATGGACAAAATATTCCATTATCTATTATTTCAGCAATTTAATTGTATTTGGACTTGTTGGATATTTATTTGTTCAAAATTATAACTTACCAGATTATAACTTTGGTGACCGGTTTACCCATTTTTCTTATGGGCTTGCCGTTGCGTTTGCTTTATTACCGTTGCACGAATACATACACGTATTAGCCTATAAATCTCAAGGTGCGACAATTACTTCATATGATGCTAATCTTAAAAAATTCTACTTTATGGCACTGGCGGATAAGTTTGTTGCCAATAAGAAAGAGTTTGAGGTCGTTGCTTTAGCCCCCTTTACTATTATCACGATAGCATTGACAATTTTACTTTTTATTGTAAATTCAGAATGGACTTTGACAATTGCAAGTGTTTTACTTGCTCATACTGCCATGTGTTCAGGAGACTTTGGACTGTTGAGTTATTTCGAATTCAACAAGGAAAAACAAGTTGTGACTTATGACGAAATTGAAAACAAGATTTCATACTTCTATGGACGAATTAACGAAAGAAAAACGAAATCACGAATATGAATGACTTCTATAAACAACCAAAGTTGTTGCAATGGATTGAAGCAATTTTATTGCTGTTTTTGGGTTTTGTGCCAGCACTTGTGATAATTGAGAAAGGATATTATCAACCTCTATTTTACTTACTATTCCTGATTTATGTCCCTATCGTACAATTTGCATTCACCCCCTTTTTTCGACTTGTAGGTATTTACAAATATTACTCTCCAATGTTACTTGGCTATATGGCAAACGGACAACAAATAGATTTGCATAGCGGTACTAGTTTTGACTACTTATTTGTAATGAGAAAATATAAAGTAGGAATTGAAATGAGAAATAGGTTATTGATGTTTCAATTGGAGGGATTAATCTCCCTACTTAGACATATCGAGAATGAAAACATACCTGAAACAGTTAATATTGTTGGTACATCTTATTTTTTCAAAGACAGGACATTGCATAAAATGGGATTTGATATTATAAAACCATCATTGTTTTATAGAGTAAACCTTTTTGTAAATATCATAGACTTAATTTGGATGTATTCTATTTCCCAAGACAAGTTTTCAATTCCCAAGTTATGGAATGCAAAAAAAGCAACTATAACAGGAGTTAAATTAATTGAAAGTAAAAAGCAGCTAGAAGCACTTTATGAAAAAATGAAAACAAAAACGACCGCTAATTGAGTAGCCTGCCCCCAGGTTTCATTCAGTGGGGAGAGGCTCTCAAATTTATCAACCGGAATAAAATGCAGGTTGACCACCGTACCACTTCGACATAGGTCACATCGGCATGCTCAGGGCCAGCAGGGCCAGCAAGCGGGTCACGCATACGGCCCCGACTGGATAGTAATTTTCAAGGCGGGCCGGCCTGACTTCCTTTTACCATTTTTATTGTCTGGCGGTCATAGAAAGGCATTTTTTATTAATTTTGGAAATCAGTATGTAAAATAATGGATGCAGGAAAATAATCTTAGATTAGTTTATGAATAAGTTTTAGTAATCGTGGTGACTAATACAAATTTGAACTTCGTTTATTTCACTTTCGGCCCTGGGCATTTTGGAAGGTAACTGACTTTAGCGGATAAGCATGGGAAATTTAGAAAACATTTATTATTCTGAATTTATTTGACTTAAAACAATACTTCAAAAAACGGGGGCGCTGAAAACCGAATAGAGTAAGCAGAAAAATAAAATAAAAAACCAAATGAAAAGGCTTCATCTTATTTGCACCCTGGTATTTCTGCTTCTCAGCCCATCTTCTTTCGCTCAATATACCCCTCTCTTAAATTTTGATGGCGTTGCACACGGAAGAAATCCTTCCGGTAATCTAATTTCTGACGGTACCTTTCTTTATGGAATGACATTTTATGGAGGTACAAATAATTTAGGAACCATTTTTAAAATACTGCCCGATGGAACCGGCTATGTTAAACTATTAGACTTTGCAGGCACCACAAACGGAAGTAATGCTTTCGGCTCCCTTATTTATGACGGCACCTTTCTTTATGGAATGACTTATCAGGGTGGCACATTTAATTATGGAACTATTTTTAAAATAATGACAGATGGAACAGGATATGTTAAACTATTGGACTTTGCAGGCACTACAAACGGAAGTTATCCAACCAGTTCTTTATTTTTCGACGGCACCTTTCTTTATGGTATGACTCCGGAGGGCGGTTCAAGTGGTGTAGGAACAATCTTTAAAATAATGACAGATGGAACAGGATATATTAAACTATCTGACTTTGCAGGTGCGACGGAAGGAAAGGTTCCTTCCGGCTCACTTATTTCTGACGGCACCTTTCTGTATGGAATGACAAAGTATGGCGGAACAAATAATTTGGGAGCTATTTTTAAAATAATGCCCGATGGGACCGGTTATTCCAACATATTAGACTTTGCAGGAGCCACTAATGGGAGGAGTCCTCATTATGGCTCTCTTCTTTATGATGGCACCTTTATGTATGGGATGACTGAGGCGGGCGGCGCAAATGATTATGGAACAATTTTTAAAATAATGCCAAATGGAACCGGCTATGTAAAACTATTGGACTTTGCTGTCAACACAAACGGACGTATTCCTTGGGGCTCACTTATTGTTGACGGCACCTTTTTGTATGGAATGACTACGGCTGGCGGCATATATGGCAATGGGACAATTTTTAAAATACAACCAAATGGGAACGGTTATGTTAAACTATTGGACTTTGAAGAGGCCACAAGTGGAAATGACCCTGAAGGCGATCTTTTTTCTGATGGTAACTTTTTATATGGAATGACACGGCTTGGCGGCACAAATTCATTAGGGGTATTTTTTAAGCTTGCATTGTCAGTAGGTATTGTCGAAGTTTCAATGAACAATTCTGAACTATCGGTTCATCCCAATCCTGCGATTAATAATTTCACCATAAGAATAAATGAAGTAGCGAAAAATGCAAAGGTAGAAATGTATAATGCGTTTGGCGAGAAAGTTTACAGCGCAGTACTTAATAACAATCAAGAAACGATAAACGTAAAACAATTTTCTTCGGGAATGTATTTTTTGAAAATATTTGATGGAGAGAAGTATTACTGCAAGAAATTAAGTATTGAGCATGATTGAAATATTGAGTATAATCGCAGGATTAGGAACTAAATTTTCAGGTTACTAAATGCAAAATTTAAAAGAAAGGCTTTCAATGATAAACGAACAGTTGTGCCTGATTGTAGCAAGCAGGCTTCGAATCCCTTCTTTTAAAAACTTCATTTATATCTTTTACGTTATAGATAATTTTATTAAGACAACATGAGAAAAACTATATTCATATTTATGTTTTTGCTTGTGACTTTAAATAGTTATAGTCAGCAGACAATTTTCAGACAGCCATCAAGCTATGTAGTTGGTTTTATTGGGAATGATTCGATCGAACTCTCATCTATAAACTACAAAGCGTTTCGTATTTATTTTAGAGACAGTTCTTATACAGCCTCTCACTTCGATAAAATTGAACAGGAGCTAGATTTTTCTTATAGCAAAATTCTATCTGTATTAAACATACCTACTTACAATAATGACATCTATTTGCTGGCAGTTGTCAGTAAAGAAGAAATGCAAAAAGTAATGGGTTATAAAATTAAAGGTGGTGCTGCAAAAGGGCACGACTTGGTGTTTTTTGTTTATAACCAGAACATAAGACCACAATTTAAACACGAAATATTTCATCTCATTTCTTATGAAACCTGGGGAGTGACGAATTATCGCTTGCTAGACGAAGGAGGGGCTACTTATACCGACAACTACTGTTTTTATGACAATCCTGTGTATACTATAAATGCCTACTATGGCCAGCATAAAGAATTATTTTCACTAAACAGCTTAATAAACAGTTTTGATAAGCAGTTTAAGCAAAGTGATGTAATTGCTTATGTACAGAGTGCGGGTGTATTCAACTATTTATACGAAAAATATGGTGTGGACAAGATGAAACTCCTTTGGACCGGCGGGTTTGAAAAGTTTAATGAAATTTACGGGTTTTCAATTGTGCAATTGGAAAAAGACTGGCTTAATTTTATCAATACAATCCCTGTTCCTAAAGACTTTGATATAAATAAATTAAAAGAAGGTTGTGGATAAGTAAAACTACTGCTAACATTGCACTAGCCAAAAAACATTATTAATAACCAGTTAGCGCCTCAGCAATTTGAAAAGGCCTGCAAGAAATAAACATGAGCACAACAATAAATAAGACATAAAATTAAATACACTTGTATCAGAAGTTGGATAAACCATCCCTTAATGTTAAATGGAGACAGTGTTTTATTAGTTCCTTTAGCAAAAGATAGCGCTATCAATAAACATTAAAGAAACGGACAATATGCTTTTTAATTCAATAAACTTCGCAATATTCTTACCGATTGTCTTTATATTATACTGGTTTGCGACAAGTGGAAATTTTAAACGACAAAATATTTTACTTCTCGTTTCAAGTTACTTTTTTTATGCTTGTTGGGACTGGCGGTTTATGTTTTTACTTATTTTTTCAACCTTATTAGATTACTTTACCGGGATTAAAATATACGAAGCTAAAAACAAGAAAAAGAAACTATTTTGGTTGTGGCTTAGTATTGGCATCAACTTAGGTTTTCTTGGGGTTTTTAAATACTATAATTTTTTTGCTGCTTCTTTTGCAGATGGACTATCCCTATTGGGTTTTAAAGCAAATTTAGGTTCTTTACAAGTAATATTACCCGTAGGCATTTCTTTTTATACATTTCATGGGTTATCCTATGTTCTGGACCTCTATAAAAACAGAATTAAACCTGAAAGAAACTTTGTTGATTATTCTGTTTTTGTTAGTTTTTTCCCTTTGCTTGTAGCAGGTCCAATAGAAAGAGCAACCCATCTTTTACCACAAATTCTTAAAAAGCGGGAATTTGAATATCCAAAAGCTGTTGATGGTTTGCGACAAATTTTATGGGGCTTATTCAAAAAGATTGTTATAGCTGACAACTGTGCAGAATATGCAAATACAATTTTCAATCATTCTGCTGACTATTCTGGAAGTACGCTTGTTTTAGGTGCATTATTTTTTACTTTTCAAATCTATTGTGACTTTTCAGGATACTCTGATATTGCACTGGGTACAGCCCGATTATTTGGGATAGATCTTTTAAGGAACTTTGCATTTCCCTATTTTTCACGAGACATTGCCGAATTTTGGAGGCGCTGGCATATTTCACTGTCGTCTTGGTTTAAAGACTACCTCTACATTCCATTGGGTGGTAGTAAAGGGGGAATGTGGATGAAAATTCGAAATACCTTTATCATTTTTATTATAAGTGGTTTTTGGCATGGAGCGAATTGGACTTTTATTATTTGGGGCTTTCTAAATGCTTTATATATTATGCCTTCCATAATTTTCAATACACACAGAAATAACCTTGATATTGTAGCAAAAGGTAAATTTCTTCCAACAATAAAAGAGTTTTTATCAATCAGCATTACTTTTGGGTTAACAGTATTTGCTTGGATTTTCTTTCGTGCCGCCAATGTTACGCATGCAATCAGCTATATTTCAATGATTTTCTCAAGTTCATTAATCTCAATTCCTAGTTTTCCCGGAATTGGACTAACACCTCCTATAATTCTACTAACTATTCTATTTTTAATTATTGAATGGCTTGGCAGAGAACAGCAATATGCAATTGCTCATTTAGGTTTAAAATGGAACAAACCATTAAGATATGCAATGTATTATTCAATAATTATTGCAATTATTTTGTTTGGCGGAAATAAACAACAATTTATTTATTTTCAATTTTAAATCATGAGAAAATTTCTGTTAAGAATATTAGTTTTCACTTTGCCGATATTAATAGTAGCATACCCAATAGACTATTTAATTTCAAAATATTTATCTGAATCAAACAACTATGGTATAGGTGAAATAAAGATTTGGAAAGATATTTATTCCGGTAAAATTAATTCCGATTTAGTAATATATGGTTCTTCGAGAGCATGGCTCCATATTAGTCCAAAAATAATTGAAGACAGTTTGCAAATTAGTTCTTATAATCTTGGGATGGATGGTCATAATTTCTGGCTACAGTACTTTAGACATAAAGAATTATTACAATTCAATAAAAAACCAAAATACATAATATTATCTGTTGATATATTCACATTACAAAAAAGGACTGAATTGTATAACTACCAGCAATTCTTGCCATTTCTTTTGTGGAATAAGGACATAAACCAATATACATCTTCTTATACCGGCTTTTCAACTTATGATTATAATATACCATTAATTAGATATTCTCATGAATTGGAGGCCTTAATTGCTGCACTTGAAAGTTTTACAAACTATCATAACACCAATTTAAGAATTAAAGGATATATGGGGACGGAAAAAAAATGGAATAATGATTTAGATAATGCTAAATCTAAAGTTGACGCTTATGAAATCAAACTTGATTCTGCTAGTGTCAATCTATTCGAACAATTTATAAATGAATGTCATGATGAACGCATTAATTTGATTCTAGTATATTCACCAGAATTTATCGATGGGCAGTCATTTGTAAAGAACAGACAAGAAATAATATCAAAATATGAATATTTCGCCCGAAAATACAATTTACTTTTTCTCGATTATTCGAAAGATGAACTATCTATGCAAAAGCAGTATTTTTATAATGCTGAGCATCTTAATAAAAATGGGTCTGAGATTTTTACAAATAAATTAATTAAAGATATTAAAGCACAAATGCACAACAAAGGTTATATTCAATAAAAGTTTCAGTAGTTTACGGAACATTGTTCCCGTTTCAACTTCGTAGTAGTTAGATAGGAAAGGTCCCTGAAATCCCTTAATGCACTTCATCTCCACCGCTATGTTAAGAATTGATAGAAACAGAACAACACATTTAAAGCATTTATCATACGACCATCTCGTAAACTAAATGAAGCTTTGTTCCAGCATTCACCAGGCAGGCTTCGAATTCCGCTGCTAAACAAATCACCATACCGTAAGCACTAAATTTAATCAACATCTATAAATTATAAAACAAACAATATATGAGCAAATTTTACAGACTTTATTTGGTAAGTATTTTGGTTTCAATACAGGCACATGCCCAGACAAATGCTAATGAAATTCCATTTGGGAATAATTCAGAAAAAGGTAATTATGTAACTATTGATGGTGCAAAACAATATTATGAAGTTTATGGACAAGGTGAACCTCTAGTATTGATTCACGGCAATGGTGGAAATATTGCTTATATGAAACCCCAAATTGAATATTTTGCTATGAAATATAAAGTGATTGTTATGGATTGCAGAGGAAGAGGAAAGAGTGAAATGGGAAAAGACAGCCTTACTTATAGTCAGATGGCAAAAGACATCGTTGGTATTCTTGACTATTTGCATTTGGATTCAACCTATGTAGTTGGCAGAAGTGATGGAGGAATTCTTGCTTTGCTGCTTGCTATCGATTATCCACTGAAAGTAAAGAAGGCTGTTGCTTTTGCGGCTAATCTTACACCAGACACCATAGGACTCTATCCATGGAATTATGCAGAAGTGATAAGTGACAGAATGCATGCTGATAAAATGCTTTCAGAAAATGACACAACTCAAAATTGGAAAGTGATTCAGCAACGTAACCGGATGATGGAATTTCAACCACACATTACTAAGCAAGATTTAAGTAAAATTAAATGTCCTGTATTAGTAATGTCAACAGACAGGGACATTATTCCAGAAGAACATACTCTATTCATCTATCGTAATATTTTAAAAAGTAATCTTTGTATCCTTACCGGAGAAAATCATTACGTTACAAAAAATAATCCCGATCTATTTAATTCTATAGTTGCAAAATATTTGGAGGATAAATTCATTGGTGAGGAGTTGAGACATTGAAATCTAAAACCGCCGGTACAGCAGTTTTGCAATGGTGGTGGGTCGGTGCTTCGCAGAAACAATTGTGCAAGCCCGAACATTTTTGCTTCGTATGAACTGTAGTACTAAAAACGCCCTTCATCCCAAAACCGCAAAACAACAACTAATAATTTGGTTTGCTCCTCAATATCCTTTCCTTTTCAAATGAGCCTGACCTGCCTGCCATAGGCAGACCAGTCTCAATCGGGGAGCGCCCATACCGGTATTCCCCAAAGCAGGCTGGTTTTGCTTAAATTTTGGTGATCCGTCCTAGCGGAAGCTGACGAACCGCTATTCGTAATCTGTTCGCACCATAGCGACTTAGCTCTTACTTGAAAGAAAAAATTGGGGCTCTCACATTGAAACTTTAAAAATAGTTTTACTTTTGGCAACTATCAGGACAAAGTTCCGCTAAAACAAAAATCATGTCATTCACATCTGAATTTAAAGAATTCGTTTCCAAAGGAAACGTAGTTGACCTAGCTG
The DNA here is from genome assembly GCA_038211525.1 of Bacteroidia bacterium. Taxonomy (GTDB): domain Bacteria; phylum Bacteroidota; class Bacteroidia; order AKYH767-A; family OLB10; genus JADKJB01. The sequence goes on along the minus strand of JBBQVM010000043.1, from coordinate 6,653 downwards.
TCGGTGTTGTTATTGGTGCAGCATTCGGTAAAATTGTAACTTCCTTGGTGGAGGACATTCTTATGCCCCCTATCGGAATAGCGATTGGAGGCGTAAACTTTGCCGACCTAAAATTAATCATCAAAGCCGCCACAACCGATGCAGCAGGAAAAGTCGTAGATGCAGTAACCATCAATTACGGAAACTTCATTCAGGTTGCGATCAGTTTCATCATCATTGCCCTTGCAATTTTTGTTTTTGTTGTAAAGCCAATGAACGCAATGAGGAAAAAGGAAGTAGCTGCACCGGTTGCACCTCCAGCACCTACAAAAGACCAGGCCTTACTTTCAGAAATACGCGACCTTCTAAAAAAATAATATTAATTTATAACATACTTATCAAACATCGAACATATCCGTTCGGTGTTTGATAAGTATTAATTAGACTTAAAAAATAGGGCAATCATTGGGAAAAAGCCTGTACCTTCTTTGAAAAAAGTAATGATTGGACCATTAAAGATTTTTTAAAATTGTTCAATTATAAAAATAAAAATTAATGCTTCCAGAAACCATTAAATTAGTAGTCGAACCCTGGTCAAATGCACCTCCCGATACCAAACTAAATTGGTTTTCACCTAATTTGATCAAATTTTTGTCCAACTCGCATGCTTTATAGGGAAGCTTAGTTGACCATCAGATAGGAGAAGTGCGTTTTTAGAGGAACTAGTACCAGCTACAAGTTTTATAACTATTTCATGGAAACTGAATAAATTCTAAAAGAGAATCATTATCTTTACCGAATTATTCTTATTTACCTTATTTAACAATGGAATATATTAGAGAACAGCTAAAGCAAAAAGGATTAAAGATTACTCCTCAGCGCATTGCTATTTATGAGGCAGTCGTAAAATTAAAAAACCACCCAACTGCTGAGCATATTTTGGACTACATCAAGCAGAACCATCCCAACATTTCAGTTGGTACTATTTATAAGGTATTGGATTCCTTAGTAGAAAATCAGCTGTTAAAAAGGGTAAAAAACGAAAAAGACATTATGCGATATGATGCAGTTATGCAGCACCATCACCATTTATATTGCATCGAATCAGAACGGATTGAAGATTTTGAAGACCTTGAGTTAAATAAAATAATAACTAGCTACTTTGCAAAGAAAAAAATAAAAGGATTTAAAATTAACGACATAACACTTCAAATAACAGGAGAATTTAAAAACTAAAAAAACATATCAAATGGAAACAACAAAGGGAAAATGTCCTGTAATGCATGGAGGAAATACGGAAACAAATAATTCCGTAATGAGTTGGTGGCCAAAAACACTCAATCTAGACATCTTGCGCCAACATGACAACAAGACAAATCCATTAGGATTGGATTTCAATTATAGAGAAGAATTTAAAAAACTTGATTTTGAAGCACTAAAAAGTGACCTCAAAACATTAATGACTGATAGCCAAGACTGGTGGCCCGCCGACTGGGGACACTATGGTGGTTTAATGATTCGTATGGCATGGCATAGTGCAGGAACCTACCGCATAGCGGATGGGCGCGGTGGGAGCAACACTGGAAACCAACGCTTCGCTCCTCTTAACAGTTGGCCTGACAATGTAAATCTCGACAAGGCGAGAAGATTGTTGTGGCCAATTAAGAAAAAATACGGAAACAAACTTTCATGGGCAGACTTAATGATCTTAGCAGGAAATATGGCTTATGAGTCAATGGGATTTAAAACCTTTGGATTTTCCGGCGGTAGAGAAGATATATGGAATCCAGAAACAGATATTTATTGGGGGGGAGAAAAAGAATGGTTAGGTAAATCACGCTACTCAAACGTGGCAGATAGTGAATCACTTGAAAATTCTTTAGCAGCCGTACAAATGGGATTAATTTACGTAAATCCGGAAGGTGTTGACGGAAAACCTGACCCATTAAAAACTGCAAAAGATGTTCGTACTACATTCAAGCGTATGGCAATGAACGATGAAGAAACTGTTGCACTTACAGCAGGTGGACATACCGTTGGTAAAGCTCACGGAAATGGTGAAGCTTCCTTGATAGGCATGAGTACAGAGGGGGGTAATGCAGAAAACCAAGGGTTCGGTTGGATGAACTCAAAAGGAAAAGGGAATGCAGAAGATACCTTTACTAGCGGGCTGGAAGGAGCATGGACAACAACTCCCAACAAATGGAATCATACCTATTTTCATTTATTATTAAATCATGATTGGGAATTGAAAAAAAGTCCTGCCGGTGCAAATCAGTACGAACCAATCAATATTAAAGAAGAGGATAAACCTTTCGATGCCCATATAGCAGGTGTTCGCAGAAATCCAATTATGACCGATGCGGATATGGCTATGAAAATGGATCCTGAATACGCCAAAATATCAGAGAAATTTTATAAAGACCCGAAATATTTTGAAGATGTTTTTGCGAGAGCATGGTTTAAATTAACACACCGAGATTTAGGTCCGAAGAGTCGTTACGTTGGTACTGATGTTCCAAAAGAAGATTTAATTTGGCAAGACCCAATTCCAACTGTTGATTACACACTTTCCGAAACGGAGATAGAAGAACTAAAATCAAAATTATTGAATTGCGGATTAACTAAAGCAGAGCTTATCAACACAGCTTGGGATAGTGCAAGAACGTTTCGTGGTTCCGACTACAGAGGTGGTGCTAATGGCGCAAGAATACTTCTCTCGCCTCAAAAAAATTGGGAAGGCAATGAGCCGGAACGTTTGGAAAAAGTTTATACTAAGCTTAAAGAAATTCAATCAGGCTTAAATAAAAAAGTCAGTATTGCTGATTTGATTGTTTTAGGCGGAAGTGCGGCTGTTGAAAAAGCAGCACAAGATGCAGGTGTAACTATTAAAGTTCCTTTTAATGCGGGAAGAGGTGATGCAACACCAGAAATGACCGACGCAGAATCATTTTCTGTATTAGAACCCCTGCACGACGGATACAGAAATTGGCTTAAAAAAGATTATGATGCAACAGCCGAAGCTCTTCTGCTTGACAGAACTCAACTCATGGGATTAACCGCTCCTGAAATGACTGTATTAATTGGTGGCATGCGTGTTTTAGGAACAAATCACGGAGCAACTAAACATGGAGTATTTACGGAAAGAGAAGGTGTTCTTAGTAACGATTTCTTTGTAAATATTACTGACATGAAATATTCCTGGAAACCTGTTTCTGAAAATTTATATCACCTTGTTGATCGAAAAACAGGTGCTACTAAATGGACAGCAACCAGAATTGACTTAGTTTTTGGTTCAAATTCTATATTGCGTTCCTATGCCGAATTATATGCACAAGACGACAACAAAGAAAAGTTTGTGAACGACTTTGTGAACGCCTGGGTGAAAATAATGAATGCAGACCGTTACGACTTGAACAAATAAATTAACTTGAAAGTAACCAGGAAATCGCTAATTTCTTTAACGATTCTTTAGTTAAACGAAGCTTGCCTGCCCGCTGCAGGCAAGCTTCTTACTTTTTTCAGTGAAAGCTGCAAGCGGAATCGCCATTTTTTTAAAGTCTCAGTTACTACCGGCTAAAAGCTAAAATTCAATTTTGCTGAATGCTTTTCAAAACTTAATTTGAATAGTTACATGGTTGTTATTCTACAGAATGCAAAAGTCACAAGATTGAATTCTTGTTGATGCCAAGAAATATCACTTAACCCTAAAATGCAACACCTATTCGTATTCCGCCCCAACGATGGGACAGTCCTGTTTTAAATTCTTTAGAAATAATGTGTTGAAAATATTCGAGATAAATTTTTCTAAATTGCACAGTAATTCCTGTCTCATCTTCAAAGGTGATATGTTTTATTTCTTTCGAGGATAACTTATATGGGCTGGTGCGATTAAATATCCCTCCTTGCAATGTTGCATCATAACCAATAACATTAACTGAAGGTTGATTGTAAAACTTTATCTGGAATTTACTAACTGAAAAACCGGAATTCAATTTTTTGAACGGATTATCAAATTTACCTACCATTAAATTTAATCCTATACTCGCATTATCATACAACGTACCAACACCTATTTTACTATAGGAGTTTAATGAATATAAATTTTTGTGAGATAAGAGCAATTTTTCATAAACAAAATCATAGTCAATTATTAAATCATTATGAATTTGATGATCCCAACCTAATGGTTCAATATTATTGAGATTTCGATGAATAGTTTTTTGCATCCACCCTCCACTTGCTGCTTTTCCAATTACTCCTGTACGAAGTGTTGTTGCTATTCTGGAATGATTTATTGTATCAACAGAAATTGAAAATAGTTTTATTGACAGGCACGCTGCAAAAGGCCTGTCGCCCAAAATTATTTCAGTATGGCGAATGCTGCTAGGTGTAAAAGCAAGGTGTTCAATTGCTATTCCATATTTATTTACATTGCGATCCGGATGAATTAAAATTTTTGTTAAAAATAAATTGTTGATTTTAGGATGAACATACTCTAAATTAATGCCTTGAGAATAATACCTATCTGTTGCTGTAAAATAATCATTGTCGTAATAAAACCTAAAATACTTGTCGTGAGTGATAGTTCTGTAAATGGAGGTATTATCTATTGACTGCGCGTCCAAAAACTGTATTCGTAGCAAGAACATCAATAACAAAATAAAATTTTTATAACGCATTTTGTATATTTTCAATTGGCAGTATTTAAGGATATTTACGGATTAGAATTGGTTTTGGATTTGGGTAAGCGGCTATGATTTAAATACATCAAAAACTTTTGACATAGAAAGTATATACTGTGAACCACTACTATCAACAAAAATGAATAAAACTCAATTTATCAGCGATAGGTTCATTAAGAGATCTTGCAAAAAGATAACACATAAACTGTATCTTTGGCTTCGCCTATGTCAACCATTGCAATTATTTCTCCCTGTTTTAACGAAGCAAGCTCTCTACCCGCTTTTTTATCTTCATTAGACACCAGCTTAAAAGATCTTGAAGCGTCCTTTAAGGTTGTGATGGTAGATGATGGTTCTACTGACAATACCTTGTCTATTTTAAAGAGCCACACCTTTGCTTCTGCAAACATTGAGATGCAGATTATTTCTCTGGACTATAATATGGGTCACCAAGTGGCTATTTATCAAGGGTTGGTATATGTAAGAGATTTGGAGGTAGATGAGGTGATTGTGATGGATGCCGATGGGGAAGATGACCCAACAGTTATTCCGGAGCTCATTCAAAAAAAAATCGAGACCGGTGCCGATATTATTCACGTTTTGCGGAAAAGCCGAGAAAATAATATCTTGTTTATGGTCTTGTATCATTTTTATCGGATATTGTTTAAGTTAGTCACCGGCAAACGCATGAATTTTGGACATTACTGCTTAGTGAGCAAAAAGGTCGCTACCATTGCTTCTGCCACCTCTTTTGTTCATTTCCCTGCTTATCTATCCCGATTAAAGTTAAAGAGAAGCGATATAAGCGCCGACCGAAAAAAGCGTTTAGGCGGACAAGCAAAAATGAATTTAACCTCCCTGATGAATCATGCCTTTAAAAGCTTTGTGGAGTACGGCGAGGAGTTATTGATGGTGTTTTTCAGGCTCTTTTTACTGGTTGTAGTTCTCTTGGCCAGCGTTGTTGGTTACATCTTATACCGAAAGCTATTAACTGACAAAGCCGTATTGGGTTGGGCCAGCACCCTCAGCAGCAACCTATTTAATACCGCCTTAATCTGTCTTGGTTTTTTTATTTTAGGTACCTTGCTGATCAATGTAATGAGCAAACAACGCATTGGAAATGGAGAACGATTATTTCGTATCATCAAAGACTGAGCATTTTGGATAAAATCATCACCTACCTTAAACAAAACCCCTATTTTGGGGTCCTTGTTTTGGTAGCAGCCATTGGCTATTGGCCTTTGTTTTTTTACGAAGCCAAGTGGGATAACATCGATCAGTTTTTTCCCTTTCGCTTTTTCATCAACTATTCCTTTAAGGAAGGTCAAATACCGCTTTGGAATCCCTTTTTAAATCTCGGATACCCGCAATATGCCGATCCGCAGGGAGGAGTTTGGTATCCTTTTACTTGGTTGTTTAGCTTGATCGGATACAGTTTTTTTACCTTCAACATAGAACTATGGCTTCATTATTTATTAGCCGGTTGGGGCATGTTTACCTTGGGCAGGACGCTCAAAATTGAGGCTTGGCCAAGTCTCGCTCTAGGTCTCCTCTACACCTTCTCGGGCTTTATGGTTGGCACGGCTCAAATCCTCCCCTTTGTCATCGGGGCTACCTGGCTCCCCTACCTCCTAGCCTATTTCATAAAACTATACCGGTGCCCTGTTTGGCCCGATGGATTGATGCTGATCGTATTTACTTCCCTCACTATCTTAGGTGGCTATCCGGCCTTTATGATCATCACCTTTTATTTGTTTATTCTCTTTTTTGTTTTTTATTTTTGGATGCATCGAAAATCACGCGCGATGTTTGTGAAAGGACTTTATTTAGGTCTTGGTTTAAGCCTCGGTATTTCATGGTTATGCGGCGGTTATTTCTGGGCACTTCTAGAGTGTTTCCCCTATATTTCTCGCTCCGAAGTTTTGCCCTATAATTGGATCTTCTATTTTACGTCTTTCACCTTCCAGTGTAGCCTTTCCTTTTTATTCC
>JBBQVM010000042.1:0-16130 GCA_038211525.1 Bacteroidia bacterium | reverse complement strand
GTATGGTGTAAAGGTTTCTTTTTCTTTAAGGAAGGAGGTGTAGTTAGTTAGTCGACGGGTGTACATAATGCTGCTAAATGGATCTTTCCAACCAAAACGGTTCCAAAAATCGACGTGCATGGAAATACAATAAATTGGCTTGCTGTTTTTTTCTGCATCTGCAATAATTTCACGAAGTAAATCATCGGCAACTGGAGAATTAATATCTCCTTGCGAAGTAAAAAGTTCCACTACTGCAATTCCAGGATAGCTTTTTTTATTTTCATTTGTTTGCGCTATTCCAGCACTGATTAAATCTAAAAATAAAATGAAAGTAAAGATGAATTTATTCATAGTATGATATTATTTTATGCCTCTCAACCAAACACGAATATTCTAAATACTAAAAACCATAAAACTAAAAAACTAACGAACCACTAAACTATAAAACTAACAAACCAATGAACCACTAAACTATAAAACTAATAAACTAATAAACTAAAAAACGTCCTTCTTCATTCCAAGCCACTCCAATGCAGTTCCGCTAAGCAATTGTGCTTTTGTAGCGGCGTCAAAATCCATGCTGTTAATTAGTGCACCGGGAACATCTTCACCTAACGGGAATGGGTAATCTGATCCAAGCGCCACTCTGTTCGCTCCTGCAAGATTAACCAGAAAACGTAACATGTCTTTATCATGAACGAGTGAATCGAAATAAAATTTCCCGATGTACTCCCGTGGATTAACTTTATTATCGACAGCAACTAAATCGGGGCGGCAATTAAATCCATGTTCAATTCTACCTATTGTTGACGGGAATGATCCACCCCCATGTGCAAAAGCAACTCTTAGTTTAGGCAACCGTTCGAAAATTCCGCCAAATATCATCGAGCAGATAGCAAGTGATGTTTCTGCTGGCATTCCTACCAACCAGGGTAACCAGTACTTCTGCATTTTTTCCTGTCCCATCATTTCCCAGGGATGCACAAAAATAGCGGCACCTAATTTTTCGGCAGCCTGAAAAAATGGAAATAATTCCGGTGCATCCAAATTCCAATCGTTTACATGGCTACCAATTTGCACCCCTCTCATACCAATCTTCATGCAGCGTTCCAGTTCTTGAATAGCGAGGTCAGGATCTTGTAGAGGTATTGTTCCTAATCCTGCGAAACGTGTTGGGTAACGGTCGACTATACCTGCTATATGATCGTTAAGAAATTGGGAGACTTCCAGGCAATCTTTTGGCTGTGCCCAATAACTAAACATCACAGGAACTGTTGAAAGCACTTGCACATGTACACCGTGATGATTACATTCTTTAATACGGGTTTCAGCATCCCAACAATTTTGTTCTACTTCTCTAAAAAATTTATCATCCACCATCATTCGCGCACAACACGGTTTGTGATGATCGAGATGTATAAACCCGCCGTAACCAAATTTGCCTCTGAAATTCGGGATGTTTTCGGGGAGGATGTGCGTGTGGATATCTATCGTCATAAAATTTAATGGAACACGGATTTAACGGATTGGGCGGATTTGCACCGATTTAGGGGAAGAGGGATTTTTTTAGGTGATTCTCAAATATTTTACGTCGGAATTCCGCTTTTTTTCCAAAATTCATTAACAAGCCGACCTCAACATTTGTTGCTCTGAGATAATTTGTCAATTGAAATTCATGTTCTTCTCGCAACCCTTCCATAGCTTTAATTTCAATAATTAAATTTTCTTCAATCAAAATATCTGCAAAATAATTTCCAACCTTTTTGCCCTCATAAAACACTTCAATTGGGAATTGTTTTTTAAAATTTATCCCTGATTTAGTTAATTCAATGCACATGGCGTTTTCATAAACTTTTTCAAGAAATCCAAAACCTAAATTATTGTATACATTATAATAGGCTCTGATAGTAGGAGCCGTTAGATGTTCTAATAGTAATTCCATAAGTGAAAAGTATTTAAAAAATTATTGTAAAATCCGTTATTTATCCATCCAATCCGTTAAATCCGTGTTCTATTTTTTTATAGTTCGAAAGTGATCCCTTGCGCTAGCGGTAAATCAACACCATAATTGATGGTGTTAGTTTGTCTACGCATGTAAATTTTCCAAGCATCTGATCCGGATTCGCGGCCTCCGCCAGTTTCTTTTTCACCACCAAAGGCACCACCAATTTCAGCACCGGAGGTTCCAATATTTACATTCGCGATACCACAATCGGATCCACGTTGTGAGAGGAACATCTCGGTCTCACGCATATTGTTGGAGAAAATAGAAGAAGACAATCCTTGAGGAACATCATTCTGTAAATGGATCGCTTCTTCGATAGTTTTGTATTTGATTAAATAAAGTATCGGAGCAAATGTTTCATGCTGAACAATTTTGAACTCATTCTTCACTTCAGCAATACAAGGAGTCACATAACATCCCGATTCGTAACCTTCCCCTGATAATACTTCTCCCCCACAAGCAATAGTACCGCCCTCATTTTTCACTTCTGCAATAGCGTTAGTAAAATCTTTGACAGCATTTTTATCAATCAGTGGCCCAACTAAAGTTTTAGGATCTAACGGATTGCCTATACGAATTTGTTGGTAAGCTTTAATAAGTTTACTTTTAAAAGTATCGTAAACACTTTCGTGGATGATTAATCGTCGTGTGCTGGTGCAACGTTGACCACAGGTACCTACCGAACCAAATAAAACAGCTAACTGCGCCATTTCAAAATCGGCTTCCGGAGTAATGATAATAGCGTTGTTTCCACCCAATTCCAAAAGACTTCTTCCTAATCGTTCGCCAACTATTCTTCCAACTCTTTTTCCCACTGCGGTTGATCCGGTTGCAGAAATTAAAGGAACTCTTTTATCACCTAAGAAATTATCACCTACATTTTTGGAGTTACCTGCAACTAAACAAACAGTTCCTTCGGGTACATCATTTGCTTTTAATACATCAGCAATAATATTATGAACAGCAATCGCGCAAAGCATCACTTTTGAAGAGGGCTTCCACACTACAGTGTCACCACAAACAAGAGCCAACATAGCGTTCCACGACCAAACTGCAACCGGAAAATTAAATGCACTTATCACTCCAACTATTCCAAGCGGATGATATTGCTCATACATACGATGATTCGGGCGTTCGCTATGCATGGTAAACCCGTGCAACTGTCGTGATAAACCAACAGCGAAATCACAGATGTCGATCATCTCTTGCACTTCACCTAATCCCTCCTGATAAATTTTTCCCATCTCATAAGAAACCAACTTACCTAAGTCTTCTTTCTTTTCGCGCAAAGCATTACCAATTTGACGCACCAGTTCGCCGCGTTTAGGAGCAGGAACGGTTCTCCATGTTTTAAATGCTTCATGCGAAAGGGTAATAATATTTTCGTAATCGGCAGCAGTAGCTTGTTGTATTTTACCAATCAGTTTTCCATCAGCGGGAGCGTAGGATTCAATTAACTCACCTGAAGTTTTCATCCACTTAGTTCCGGTGGAAGCACCCTGATTTATTTCATGAATACCTAATCTTTTTAATGCATCGCTGATACCGAAATCCTGTGTTGCTAAAGTTGTTGTTGACATGGGTAGTTATTTTTAATGATTTGCTAATGTGCTATTTTGTTAAAATTATATTTTGATAAAAGTCCAATAGTGAATTATAAATGATAGATGATAGTAGTTTTCCTCGACTTAAATCATTAAATGATAAATTCAACCGTTAAAAACGGATAGAATTTGTTGCAGGTGCAAATTTACGAAAAGTAACTGACGAGTAAAGTGACAAAAGAGACTCAATACTTTCAGAATTGTATCGCCAAGTAAACTTTAAATATATGAAAAACAATCACTTAAGATAAATACACACATTTTTCTCTTCCGTAAAGAAATCCAAAGCCTCGAAGCCGCCTTCACGTCCAACCCCTGATTGTTTCATACCTCCGAAGGGAGTACGGAGATCGCGGAGGAGCCAGCAGTTCACCCAAACGATACCACTGTGAAGTGCTGCGGCAACAGTATGTGCACGAGTAAGATTCTGGGTCCAGATGGTTGCTGCCAATCCGTAGGTAGTACTATTGGCATAATGTAATACCTCCTCTTCGGTATCGAAAGGCATCATGGTTACAACAGGTCCAAAAATTTCTTCCATATTCGTACGACAATCATGGGTGAGTCCTTCAATGATTGTTGGTTGGATATAAAATCCTTTGGCTAATTTACCTTCCAAATGCACTTGTTTACCACCGGCAAGAATTTTTCCTCCCTCTTGTTTAGCAAGTTCAATATACGAGAGAATTTTTTCCATGTGCGGTTTTGAAACGATGGCACCAATACGTGTATCATCGGCTAACGGATCACCCACTTTTAATTCATTTACTTTTTTAATAAAAGCAGCTTTGAATTTTTCATAGATGGGTCTCTCAACAAACATACGTGATCCACATAAACAAATTTCGCCTTGGTTGGAGAATGATGAATGAACAGACGTTTTTACTGCATCTTCAAAATTACAATCGGCAAAAATAATATTCGGATTTTTGCCTCCTAATTCGAGCGACAATTTTTTAAACATGGGCGCGGCTACTCGTGATATTTCGGCTCCGGTTTTAGTACCACCGGTAAATGAAATAACAGGAATTTGAGGATGTGCAGTAATTGCTGATCCCACTTTAGGTCCTGTTCCATGAACGATATTCAAAACACCTGCAGGCAACCCCGCTTCAATACATAACTGAGAGAGCATATACGCAGTCATTGGAGTTATCTCAGATGGTTTTGCTACCACACAATTTCCGGCAGCTAATGCGGGAGCAATTTTCCAAGTGAAAAGATAGAGCGGTAGGTTCCAGGGAGAGATGCAACCTGCAATTCCTATTGGATGTCGAAGTGTATAGTTAATCGCCGACCCTTCCATATCATGAGCAGCGGTATGGTTATGCAAAATACCGGTTGCATAAAAATAAAAATTCTGTGCTGCACGTGGGATATCTACCGTCTTGGCAAGCTTCAGTGGTTTACCATTATCAATTGATTCGGCAAGAGCCAATTTATCCAGGTTCAAGCAAATTAATTCCGAAATTCTAACTAAAATAGCGGACCGTTTGTTGACTGTAGTGGTGCTCCACATCGGAAAGGCCGCCGCAGCTGCCGCTACTGCATTTTCCACATCCCGCTCATCGGAATCGGGGATAAGGCTGTAGGTTTCACCCATGGCAGGGTCAATATTGTCAAAAAACGAATGACCAACCGGTTCAACCAGTTGGCCATTAATATAATTGAGGATCTTTTGCATGGTGCTGAAGGATAAATTTCAGCACAAAGTTACGGTTTTTGAGAATATCGGGATTTATTAAAAGGCATATTCGATTATATCTCAATCCTGCATTTCAAAATATAATTAACTACTGCAATCAATTAACTCTGAGAATTGAAAATTCACCATTGGTTATTGATCCTGTGTTAACATTGAATTCAAATAATCCGGTTGCGTTTCCACCCGGATTTGAATAGTCGGTAAATGTTAATCGGTTTAAGGTATTTCCGGAAGGCATTCCACTGCCATAAGCCCATATACTGTCCATCGAAATTTCAACATGGTTGGCACTGCCTTGCAAAAGGGAGTAATTACCTAACGTATCATTTAGTAAACTAATATTTATGGTACAATTATAATTTCCTGGATTTGCAATCCCTTGAATAGTGAAATAGGCTGATTCAAATGTTCCATCATTATTGGTATCAATAAAATTGGAAGTGGTATTTGATGAAGTAACCTCATAAGAAGTGGAACCACCTACGCTGTTAATTGTAAATGCAGTTTTGGAACTGGTGCTCAAGTTGCAAAAGAGAATATCTCCTGCAGTACTTGTAGTTCCGAGAACTCCAGTTACTTTAGAGGTTTTTCCACTCATTGAACCTGATTGCGCAACAATATTTACCTTTGTGTTTGGTGGTAAATACAGGGAATAGGTGCCTGTTGATGTATAAATTATAGAGCTACCTCCATTCCAAGAGCTGTAAATCATTGCTGGAGACAATTGTGAACCATCGCAAGTTTTGATTGAACCCATAATTCTAGTTTCGCAAGAAGCAACAATATCCGGAATGATGTTAAGAATGCCTGCAACAGCTGTAATGGTTTGAATTGGGCTATTTGCATTTAACATTTGATTGTAGGTGGTTAATGCTTGACAAGTTATTACATAACCTGCCGGCACCCATGTGCTGAAAGTTCCTGTATTGTTGGTGGTAACATTTTGAAAACCATTAATAGTAACAACAATTCCCGGCAAGGGTAATCCTAAACAATCAACCACCTTACCTTGAATATCGGTTTTTGGTCCGGAATAATCGCAATTCCATGTTGAAAAATGAGAAACATTTCCTATATAAAAGTTACCTGACTTAGTTGCTTCACCATCTTCCATCCATTTTCCATTGGTGGAATTTAAGTGCCACATAGTGATGGTGTTTTGGGCTGAACCATTTTGAGAAACATCAATAGGAAACTTTAATTCAGCAGTCACTCCTGGTGCTAATTTAACTTCATTTAAGCCGGAGTTATCAAAAAGCAAAGCATCTATCATACCTAAGGAATAAAGCGATTGAATTTGCCCTTGTGCATTCATACCAATTAGATCACCACCAGGTACAATGGCTTCAAAATTATCGTTACCAGGACTAATATGTCTAGCAAAAATCTTAACGGTTCCGGTATAAGTGTTTCCTGAAGCATCAACAAAAGCATTTGCAGGAAATGTAATTTTTGCTCCTCCTGGAATGTTCACTGCTCCACCTGCTACTGCAGAAATATTTATTGATGACGGTTTTTGCTCCATTAACAAATTCAGATAATTTGCGTCTCCACTTTGTGTTTTCTTAGCACGAATGCAATTAAAATAACCATTCTTGCTAGCGATAAGCACCATTCTGTCTTTAGGTACATCAGCGTTAATAAATTGAAAATTTCCTTTGGTATCGGAAGTTGTTGTATAAGCTCCCAATTGAACAGTAGCACCTGGTACAACTAATCCATCAGTGTTGGTGATTGTTCCCAATACAGAGGTTTTTAATGTTGGTCCTGAAGGTGTGATGGGATTACTATTATTATCATCATCTTTTTTACAAGATGTAATTAGTGAAGAAATAACCAAAAACGTGAATAAAAAGATAAATGTTTTATTGATTTTATTTTTCATGTTTAGTTGAATAAATGAATGATAGTACTTATTGATTTTTCAGCACAAAGTTACGGTTTTTAATAACTAATTTAATAGCGCTATTTGAGAATGCCCATTTCTACCATAGAAGAAATTTTTATTACAAACCAGAACGTATTTTTCAAAAATATCTGAATCTCACAATATCTGGTTTCATAATAAATTGGTTTTATTTCAAAATAACAAACTGTTTTCCCTTGTATAACTTTTCCTCTGTAATTATTTCATAAAAATAGTTGCCGGGTTCGAAATCGTTGTTAGGGATGCGAATAAATTGCACTGAAGAAAAAATTGGATATTCCTTTATCAATTGCCCCGTTTCTTTGTAAATTCTTATTTTACCTGAATTAACTTTTGCAGGAAGTTCATATTCAATAGTTATATCGCTGAATGCCGGGTTAGGGAATAAATTTGAAATCTTTTCATCGCTTATCGGATCAGGTGATATATTTGTAGGAAGCGTTCCTGGCAAGCCATAAACTTTTACTTGCCCCAATAAATTACTTAACAATAATTTTGTTCCGGCAGGTGTGTTGTAGATTGGATATTGCTGCTGAAGGACATTGGGCTCTACAAAGGGTGCTTCATTGCCGCGGTAAAACAAAACTACCCCATTTTCATTAATAATATGAGTGCTGCAATAAAAACCACCCGGGCTACTGCCTTGTCTCACAAGTATAAATTCCATTAAATTATCAGTATTAAAAAGATGCTCAGAAAAATAAAATAGTGTAAAGCTTTCATGATTAGTAAGATTGGGAGTAATTGGAAGAGTTACTTCTTTTTCAAGAATATGATTTAAAGAGTAGATAATAACCTTATTTTGTAATTTGTTATACTTAATGTATTTATAGCCCGAGTTTTCCAAATTTACCATAACTAATCTGCCATTATTTGTTGTGGTAGAACAGGTATCATAGGTATGCTCCAATGGAAATTGTCCATAACAGCAAAAGCTCGCAAGTAACATTACGAATAATAGATAGGCTTTTTTCATTTCAAAAGAGTTTTGGTGAATTAAAATAGTATTCTTTATGGATATTTCAAATTTCAATAAATTAATTATGAAAATTTATTTTATTCAATTACAATTTCAAGAATTTAGTAAATCCGGTTTTATTATTTACATTAATCCGAATGATATATAGTCCGCTGTTATAAGTGGAAAGATCCACTTGGTAAGTATTGTTTTTAGCAATTACTTCAACACGGGTAATTCGTCCTGTTACATCAATAATCTCAACTTCATGCGGCACAACATCCTTGGGAACCTGAATAAAAGCAATATTAGTAACGGGATTAGGAATTAATACCACCGGAATTTGTGAAGTAATGGTTGCAAGACCGGTAGTTGATGTGCTAAAACAAGGGCCGTAGATGTACGGAACGGTTCTCTCATAATTCTGGTTAATAATTTCACGAATAGACTCAATGCAAATTACAGTATCAGTAATAGAAGAAAAGAATATCCTGCAAAGTAATTGAGGCGAATTGCTTCTGGTTAAAGCGGAATCTTGAGTTGATAGTGCGAAAATTTGATTGGTGTTTCCCATCTTTCTAATCTCCACAGGAAATTCTAAAGGATCACTTAGGCTCACTACGTTAGTAATGGTAATGCCATGCATTTGAAACTGGTAGGCTTTTATGTCGGCAGTAATGGTTGAGAGTTCAATATCAACATATCCCGAATTAAAATTGACATCGGCAATAGCCAAGCCGGTAGAATCATTGGGATTGAGAATATTGTGAGGGAAATTACAATCGTTAAAACCACTACCTGCCGGATGTGGATGATGAGGGGTTTTAACGCACCATTGTGCCAAGGCAGCATCATAAACTGTTAATTCTCCATCACCATTTAAATCATTGCAAGTAGATGCAGTTACAGGAGCGTTTTCTAGTAAATCGATATAATCAAGCACATCAACAGAGTCGAGAGTTAGATCACCATTTATGTTACCAAAAATCCCGGGACCACCACAAACGCCATTACAGTCGAGCATTGCAACTCCTCCGGGAATTCCCATGCAATCAACAAATGGAGTACAATTGGGTAAAATAGTGAATGAGGGCACTCCGGCAGTATTGTGTGTAATATTCATACATACCTGAATGGCATTGTTAGCGCTGTTTATTTCATAATGATTTAATGCATCAGGCAGGTGATGGGAATTTACAATAATCGCTAACCGATATTGTCCATCCGGTACATCAGTAATATCAACCCATTGGCACTGGGTACCTGCTCCGTAAATATCATAACAATTGACTGATATGCCCATGTTGCCGCAGTTATATTGACCGAAACCACATAGGTCGATGACACAAAAACCATTTTTATGACCCACAGGTATTAACTGATTATTGGTGTCATACAATCGGTAATCACCATAACCTTCATAGTGCGCATGTCCGTGACAATTTACAGTATTAAACATAGAAGGATTTGCTGAAGGACTTCCTATATAATAATCAAGTGTTCCAATGTTATCAATTTTAGAAGTAAATGAAATCACATATCGGGTTCCATAACCTGTAACACATCCTTCAGAAACATCACAAGTACTTGCATTAACGGTCATCAACATGAGACTATTCACAAATGCCAGCGAATCAAAACGCAAATCGGGACCTGCGCATAAGGGATTCGGATAATAAATACAACTGCCATCATCAACAGTTGCTAAAGGATTGTAATTACAAGCGAGTGGATCGGTGCAACCTGTAATTGGTCCTACATAACTAAAAGTAAAATCAACAGTGCCCGGACAATTATCTAGGTTATCACCTATACGAACAAAATAAGTTTGACCTGCAATGAGTACCACATTTAATTCAGCTTGTAATCCACAAGTACCATTATCGTTAAATGCGTAAGTGCCGGGAGGACCCTCATCTAAAACCTGTCCGCTGCAATTTGCATACACCCAAATTTTTGTATCACAGGTATTCATCCCGCAGGTAGTAATATTATAAGTTCCGGTAACAGTTGGTGTAATACTATAAAATGTATTGTCAAATGGTGCCGTAAAAGTTCCGTAATTTAATGCAAGTGGTGAGGAGCAAAACATTCCCGGTGGACAAGCAATCGGAGTTGATGCTATAGAACCAAACGCGTCTCCATTTGCTACTAAATTGCCATCAACATACACCCAGTAACCACCCGGAGCATATATGCCATCACCAAAAGAATCATAAATTGTAAATACCGTACAAGAATTGGTAGGCACACAAATGGTGTCACCTACAAAACCTCCTGAAGCAATTACAGTTCCATTGTTATCTGAAAGGTTCCAACTAGTTTCTTGTGGCCACGCATCAGGAATTATCACTACAATAATTTCACTGTTTCCCGGTGTGCAGGAAGCATAAATTTTGCTTGGCAGAATGGAAAAAAGAAGTGCAACAACAAGTAGAATTTTTTTCATAAGGAGCAGATGTCAATTTATTTAAGATATGAAAGTACAAATTAAAGTGAAAGTACCAACTTTAAGACTCAATTTATTTGCAAAATGATGCATTTGGCTGATAGCAATTTTCTATGCGAATTCAAATTTAAAAATCCAATCGCTTAGAATACCGATAGATTTTTAAAAATCTTACTTGTTCAAAATAACTTAAATAGTGGTGTTCCAGCTAATTACCCTAATTAAATTAGGCTATTTAGCAATACTGCCTAAAGTGGCTTACCTTTTCAATAGCCTGAATTGCTTTTATAAGTAGCCTTGTGCAACGTTTTAAAATGCTTAACAGTCTATTAGGTAGAAACCGGTACTTTGAGGATGAGAGCTGGAAACCATGCATTAAAAACCACAAAAATGAAGAGTTTATTTACTGTTTTGATACGGGCTTTGATAGACACAAAATCAATATTATAACAACAAATGGAAGATTGAAAAATTAGCCTTTTGCTGAAAGAGACCTGTTAAGAGTGGTTAGAAATTTTAAACAGGAAAGTGACGGTTTGCAATTAGCATCTCGTGATTGTAAATCGATTTGGGTAATTTTGAGACCGGTGGTAATGTATCCACCGGTTTTTTTAATGAAAATGGATTAGGAAGAAAAAATTAAATTCTGAATATTGATTTTGCTTAAGAAATCAGCAACCTCCTGCTGCCACTACTTTTATTTCTCCGAATAATCTTTCCAGGATTTTGTTTTATAGATATCCTCTCCATAATAAAAAAGTATTTTTTTCAAAACAGTCGGCGGGAGATAAAAAGGAATGGCATCCATTAAATTATTATCCTCATCAAGCAACGCCATGGTTGGAAGAATGAGGTTGTTTTTGCATAGTGCTATTGCGAGTTGGTGAAAAGGTGAGGTGCCGCCCGGATTAATAAAAGGTTGTCCTTTGAAGTTAATCGAATCTTTATACTCGGGATCAAAATTTACAAAACGATAGGTGGAATCGGCATAACTAAAAACATCATCGTCAATAAATGAGGTGCGTTGCATTACTTTACAGGAATTGCACCAGGTAGTATTGATAAGCACAATAGTTTTTTTCTTTTCTTTGGCAGGAAAGTTAAACGCCTCCTTCGGCGAAAGCCATTTTAATTTTTTTAACTGATCATCTAGTGTAGAATCGCGAAATGATTTCTCAAAATTTTTATTGAAGTCATCGAAGGAAGCATTCCTAAAAACATTCTCAACAGTGAACACCAACATCGGCTCAATTTTTTGTGCATCCAAATACCCTGCTGCCATCATGTTCAAACGAAATTCTTTTTTTTCTTTATCGTATCCATTAATAAAAAGAGTGGTAGGATAGGATAAACTTCCGTTGAGCATTTTTACAGCAAATTCATGTGGCGCCTTTGGGGCAGAGGAGGTAGGTTTATAAATATTACCGAGGTATTCAATCGTATCTTTTCCTTCGGCATTAAACTTAACCGGGTAAAAATAATTATTGATGTATTGCGCTAATCCCGGTTCCGAATAAGTGGTTTTCATCATGTGTTTACACCAGCCACACCAGTCGGTATAAAAATCAACCAGCAATGGCTTTTGCACCTTTTCGTTCAGCTTCATCGCCTCCTCCAAACTCATCCATTTCACCAGGCCCTCCTCCGGACTTGGTGTTTGTGCACGAAGGTGAACAATTGAAGCGAAACTAATTATAAACAGCAGTAGGGTGGTTTTCATAAGGCAAAAATAATGATTTTAAGTTGCTGAAAAGTTCAACGTTGAAACTTGACCCTCATTTTAGTTTGTTAAATTCGCACTTTATTTTAATTATGAAACGCAGCTTACTATTTCTTTATATTACCATAACTATTTTATTATCAGGATGTTTTGGGCGATTTACCCCACCTGTTATGACAGTTCCGTTTGAAAATGGACCACCTGTTCCCGATTATAGTTTGGAGTCGTCGTGGGCTGCTTTGCCAACCAAAAAAGATTCGGCCGACCGTGTTCCAAAGCAGAGCGGAATGAAGGATATGCAAAACGATGCTCGTGTTGATGTGTTTTTTATTCATCCCACCTCGTATCTTAAAACAACTAAATTGAGTACCGGTTGGAACGCCGATATCAGTGATGAAGAAATAAATATTCAAACGGATAAAGGTTCTATTTTAAACCAAGCGAGTATATTTAATGGTGCCGGTAAAGTGTATGCACCTCGTTACCGACAAGCTTTTATTTATTCGTATTATACATCTGAAAAAGAAAAAGGTAAACAAGCATTTGATTTGGCTTACACCGATGTTAGAAATGCATTTATTTATTATCTGGAACATTACAATCACGGACGACCTTTTATTATTGCATCACATAGCCAGGGATCAACGCATGCAATAAAATTGCTGAAAGAGTTTGTTGATGGCAAAGAATTATCTCAACAATTAGTTGCTGCTTATGTTGTGGGTATGGATGTGTATGATAGCGTTTATACCGTGCTGCAGCCATGTAAAAATGCCGATCAAACCGATTGTTATGTGAGTTGGCGAACGTATGCTGTCGGATATTATCCGCCGGGATATGTGAAGCCCAAACGTGAAACCGTTTGTACTAATCCACTCACCTGGAAAACGAATCATGAGTATGCTTCACGTGAGTTAAATAAAGGAGGCGTGTTGCAGCATTTTGATAAAGTGATTGATCATTTGTGTGATGCACAGGTGGAAGATGGTGTGTTGCGAATTAATAAACCACACTTTCGTGGAAGAGCATTCTTTAACTTTAAAAATTATCACATTGTTGACTATAATCTTTTCTATTTTAACATTCGCGAAAACGCAATTAACAGAACGAATAATTATTTTCGCCAGCAACAGTAACTCCTCTTTTCAATAATTTTGAAATTAAATGTTGCAACCGGTGGTACGATGTAATTGTTTTATTTTTTGTTGATTAATATTTTATAAATATCAATCCATAGCACACTCACTATTGCTGTTCCAAGGCATAATAAGATTTGCACTATGGATAGATGTTCGAATGCGAATATATTCATTGCCGGCGACCAATAAAGCGAGAGAGCCAGTAAAAAAAACGTGATACCAATAACTAATGGAATTAATTTGTTTTTGTAGGAAATGGTTTTATAGATAGGATCTATTGCGGATCTTCCGGCTAATGTTAACAGGATGTTAGCAAGCACCAATGTGGTAAAAATCATTGTTCGTGTTGATGATTCATTGTATCCTTGCTGAACCAACCATGCGTATAGTGCCATGAGTCCACCGGCGAGCACCAGTCCTTGAAGTATACTTCTTGACAATTCGCTCCATGTGAATAATGAATCAGTTATTTTTCGGGGAGGTTTTTGCATCAATCCTTTTTCCATGGGTTCGTTTTCGTAAGCGATACTGCATGTAGGGCCCATTATTAATTCCAGGAATATAACATGCACCGGAGAAAATATATTCGGAAATTTCCAACCAAGAATTAATGGTATAGTTACTATCGAAATGAGTGGAATGTGAATGGAAATAATGTACTGAATAGCTCTTTTTAAATTCGAATAAATGGTTCTTCCAAACTCAACCGCTTTCACCATGCCCGATAAATCGTCATTAATAAGTACCAATGATGCTGCTTTTCTTGCCACCTCGCTACCTCTTTTTCCCATGGCAATACCAATGTGTGCAGCTTTCAGGGCAGGTCCGTCGTTCACTCCATCGCCTGTCATTGCAACAATTTCACCCATCGTTTTCAATGAATTAACTATCCGCAATTTTACTTCGGGCATTACTCTGGCAAAGACGGATGAGTTTTTAATAGTTTTCTTTAATTCCTCATCGGACATTTCTTGTAACTGTTTTCCGGTAACACAATTTTTTGCATGAAGAAGTCCAATACTTCCGGCAATGCTGATTGCTGTTTCGGGATAATCACCTGTAATCATTTTTACATCAATACCAGAATCGTAAAATTGCTTTATTACCTCAGGTATATTTTTACGAGGAGGATCGTTTAAGGCAAGCAATCCAAGAAATTCAAAATTAAAATCATCCTGGTTTTCAGGTAAACTATTTTTATCATATATGCCAACACCGATAGCCAGCACCCTGTTACCTCTTGCCGCCATCTCTTGAAGTGCTTTGTGAATTACATTTGTTTCATCTTCAGTCAGGTTCGATTTGTTGATGATGCCCTCCGGTGCTCCTTTGCAGGATATGACCCTGTTCCCCTCGCTGTCATTATAAACATGCGTCATGCGCGGATGAATGCCGGCAAGCGGATATTCACGAATGACCGTGAAGGTTTTTTTACCAGGTGAAATTTTATTATAGCATTCATGAATGGCTTTCTCCATTGGATCAAACGGAATGGCTTCACTTGAAAGCATCGCTATCAAAAGCAGTCGTTTCTCAGATTCATTTAAGTTTTCAGATGGATTTGAATTGAGTGACTGAGTTTTAAAATCCCATATCTCCGAAACACTCATTTTGTTTTCCGTTATAGTTCCTGTTTTATCAACGCAAATAACGGTAGCGGTTCCTAATGCTTCTACTGTTTGCGGATGTTTAGCGAGAACGTTATTCTTTATCATTCTATAAGCTCCCAGAGCCATAAAAGTGGATAAGGCTACCGGAATTTCTTCAGGAAGAACCGCCATCGCAAGCGTAAGTCCGTGTAGTAAACTTTGAACGATATCACCGGATTTTAGGTAATTGAAAATCCAAACAAATATAAAGGCACCTACACCGAACAGGGCCATCCGTTTTACGAAATTAGAAATTTGTTTCTGTAACGGGGTTTTTTCTTTAGTAATTTCTTCCATCGATTTACCAAGTAAACCGATTTTTGTTTTCGTGCCAACGGCAATAATTTTAGCCCTGGCCATTCCCGAAGTAATGGTGGTGCCACTAAATAAGTTTTCTCCAACAGCAGTTTTAGTAACAGCAAATGATTCACCGGTAAGAATAGACTCATCAACAGCCAAATCTTTAAATTCAATTATCTCCGCATCGGCACCTACTTGTTGGCCTTCTGTAAAAAGTACCAGGTCACCAACTACTAATTCAGATGAAGGAATGGTAATCTCCTGGCCATTTCTAAGGGCAATAGTAAGTTGTTGCGTTAATTTATTAAGCGAATTAATGGCGTTCTCACTCCGTACCTGCTGGTAAATAGACATTCCGGATACGATCAATATTGCAATTGCCATAATGATTCCCTCCTGAAACTGTCCCATAAAAAAATAAAAGAAACAGGCCACAATAAGAATTATGGCCATAGGTTCTTTAACTACATCAATGATGACATATAACCAGGTCGATTTTTTATGGATCTGTGCATTAGAACCAAAACTTTTCCGGTTTTCTAAAACTTGTTATGTTGTTAAGCCTTTGTATTCATCCATATAAGTTACCCAAAAAAATGAGAATGGGTATTCAAAAGTAAGGGTAATTTAATTGGAAATAAGCTATCAAAATGAAATCTCCAACTATTAATTGTCAATCAATAGTTCTATTC
>JBBQVM010000041.1:0-16193 GCA_038211525.1 Bacteroidia bacterium | reverse complement strand
TGCAAGAGCAGAGTTATCAGAAGTAAGGGTTTGCTTTAAGTTTCCGATTACAGTTGCATTGTAAATAACAGGATGAGAACGAGGCGTGTTGTTTGATTTATTATCATCAGCATCCATTTCAAAACCATTATCATTATCAGGACTCCCTTGTCCGGATTGATTTTGAAGAATAAAAACAAACTGAGCTTTTCCTGACCATCCTAAATCCCAATCTAAATTGTCATCATTTCCAAATAAGAATGATGCATATTTAAGATTAACGGTTCCACCAAAAAATTCAATACCATCATCACCACCTGAAATAATTTCAAGATGCTCGATAGTAGTTCCACGACCAACGGAACCAAGAGTTAAAGAGTTCAATTCAGAACCTACAGATAAAATTGCACCTGCGTGACGAATAGAAACATATTTCAAAATTCCTGAATTATCGTTATCGTCAAATACACCACCAGCAGTGAGATTAACTCCAAATTGATCTTTAGAGTTGCTAGAAGCAAAACCTTCAAATACACCAAGACCATCAGCTACGCAAAGTTTTCCATTTCCTGACCCTGCAACGAACGGTCCATTTGCAGCAAGTGAAAGGTTGTTAGTAGCTTTACCTGCCATTACTACACCACCCCATTTACTTGTATTAGAGATAGAATAAGTACCATCAAGGTTATCAGCTTCAGCTGTAAATACAATTTGGCAAGTTTCAGAACCTGAAGCAAATAATTTTCCTCCTACTTCAACAACTAATGCAGAAGCATCAGCAGGTAAAGCCGCAGACCTTCCTTTAACAACTGTACCAGGAAGGATAGTTAAT
This sequence comes from Bacteroidia bacterium, assembly GCA_038211525.1. Classification (GTDB taxonomy): domain Bacteria; phylum Bacteroidota; class Bacteroidia; order AKYH767-A; family OLB10; genus JADKJB01. The sequence continues at coordinate 15,382 of JBBQVM010000041.1, read as the reverse complement.
GTTTTACCGGGTGCCACATAAATTTTTTTGTCAAGAATCCATGTCTTGCTGCAATCAAGAATAACGTTAGCTGCAATTAATTCACCATCACCGGCTCCACCATTAGTGGCAAGTGTACTTAATAATACTGTTGGACGAGATGACACCGGTGATGGGCATCCGCATTCAGTTCCCAGATTAGTCTGAGCAAATCCTGTTACTGCTGTCATAGCTAAAGCTAGAGTAGCAAACATTTTTGACATTGTTTTTGTTCTTTTCATTTTGTTTTTTTTGGTTGTTAGAATTCTGTTCGTTGTTTTTAAATTTTTAATGTGAATAAATAATTTTTTCTTAGCTTGAATTCAAGTTTGATTGACAATGCAAATATCCAGTTACAACAAGTTGTAAACTGTAAGTTTAATTTATGAAATTGTTAAAGAAGGTAGGTTTTTAAGTTAGGCAAATATTAATGTTTTGCCTCTAAATTTTATTTATGATGGTATCAATTAGCAAAATCGAAAAAAAATATATACGGTCCTGGATAATACTAATTAGTTTCATTAAAATAAAAATGATTTGATTTCAAAATTTTAAAAATCAAATTGATGGAAAAATAAATTATTAATCTTTAACGCAACGGATGCTAAAACCATAACGATTATCAGTATGAGATCTGAATACGTTTGCATTTTTGTAATCAAGATAACGATACCAAGCTTGATTACTACCAAAAGCAGAAGCAGACCACCAAAATCCAGTGTGCTTTAATCCGGGATCACCCCAATCACTATTGAACAATCTACAACTTCCTGCAAGAGCAGTAAATCCACTCTCATTAGTTGAAAAAATATTCCCAAATGTTGACCATTCATTTTGGTCATTTGATTTAAGTTTATCTGCCTCATCCGTACCTCTCCAAGATAATTTATCAGCCTCTTGATCACTCATACCGAGTGTTTTCTCCAGTTGTTTCCATTCAGCATCTGTGGGTATGTGCCACCCTGTTGGTGCAATTTGAGATGAATTTGAAATTACATTCCAATTATAAAGTAAACCTGGAGCAACAAGTCCGCCAGCACCATTATCATAGGTACAATAGGCACCTTCAAATTGACTAACCCAACCAATAGAGTCATTGATCTCAGGAATTAAATCACCATTTCGGTAGTGAGTTACAGCAAGGTTTTCAGCCATCCACCATTGGTTACCAATTTTAACAGTTTTGTAAATGTTACCATCTATGTCGGTCATGGAATCTGTTTCATTCATCATAGGATTTTCATCGTCCGTTTTTTTACAAGAAAATACAAATGAAATTAGCAACAGCACTAAAAACGTTGGCAATATTGATTTCTGATTGAATGGCTTCATTGTAAGATTCTATTCTTTAATAAAAGTATTATAGCTGCTCATTGTGTCGTTAAATATTCTGACAAAATAAATTCCACTATCAAAATCAGAGGCATTAATTTGAAATGAATTTTCAGAATCGGCAATGCCACCATCCATCATTTTCTGGCCAACAGCATTATAAACAATATACTTTGCGGAACTTGATTTGTCTTTTGAAGTTACATTCAAAATATCCTTCACCGGATTTGGGTAGAAATCGAAATCGGCATCCCGGGTAACCACAAGTTGAGGACACACCAGAGCTAAATCACGATCATTGCATTTTCCGGGATAACAACACAAAGATGGTATATTTACATTGGCATTGATATCATAATTGCACGACATTGGATCCATACAACCAAAAACTATAATATTTTTACATGAATCCTGATTATCGCAATCTCTGTCTGCGAGATATTCGAGATAATTGGAATCACCACAACCACAAATTTCAGTGAAAGGATACTTGAGATACCTACTTAGTTTTTCATCAGTGAGCAACACATTATCATTTGCTACATATTTGATTACGGAACCAGTGGTATCAATTATTTCAAGATTTAATTCAAAACTGAGATCACCTTTGGTAGTAAGTTGTGCAACCAAAACAAAATTACTATCAGGGTTTACTCCGGAGATACCTGAATATTGCAATCCACAATTATTACACTCTAGAATCGTATCTTGAACAAGGGAACCAAAAATAGTTGAATCATCACTGTTAGAACTTAAGAAACCATAATCAAACCACGACCCAATGGGTACTGACAAAGTATCGTTACCATCACTTACAGTGAGCGGAATTCCTGCCAAAGGATCTGTGTTAGTTAACAAACCACCCGGGATGTTTGCACTTCCTCCATCATTATTCAATCCACCTACAAAAGAACCACTGCCATCATAAATTTTAGGAACACCCATAACCTTTGACGAAGGCTTAGTAACTAAACCAATAGTTAACCAACTGTCTAATGCAACGGTATTTTCACCCAATCTACTCTTGGTAATATCCTTAGCAAATGTTTGACCTTCAGAAATATTATTAAAAAACATGCTGGTACTTGCAAATTTTAACATGTGGTTTGCATCACCATAAATCTTTTTGATTTTTGATCCTGGAAACAGATCTACATATACACGATAGGTTGTTGAACCAGCCTCGAGCAGACCTCCAATAGTATCAGTTGCATCGAGAGCATCGGAAATGTAATATTTCTCTACAAATACCTTCTGTATTTGGGCAAAAGACGAGATTGAAAGAATTAAAAAAAATAAAGAAAGAATAAAAAAGTGGCTAATTTTCGTGAATGGTTTCATCATTTCAATTTATAAGATATCCCCAAATTATAATTGGTTCCATAGGTGAATTTATCATAATCTAAAACATCATAGCCGCCATCATCATATTTGTAAGATCTTCTTATTGGTTCGTTTAAGATATCTTTAATCGTAAAACTTACTCCAAAATGTTTTCCTAAAGTCTTGCTGACTTTAAAATCCAACAAACTTCTGGATCGTTCATAAATATCAGGAACTTCTTTATTATTTGACGAAATTACCAATCTTGGTCCTTGTACATTATAGCTTAAAGTAAGTAAGAGTCCAAGGCTATCCGACTTGTAGGTTAGTATTCCATTTAAAGTATATGGAGCTTGTCCGAACATGGTACGTTTTACTGTATCTAAAGGAATATTCTGTGGAATGCCACCGGAAATTTCATATCGGGTACGTACCAACTCAGTAGATGAATTTACAAATGTTATATTCGCTCCAAGACTCAAGTTTTTAGTAATAACTGTTCTACCTTCCAATTCAATCCCAACTACAGTTGATTTATCTACATTTTGCCAGGTGTATCCATTGGAATTTACCAATTCGATATGATTTTTAAAATTCTTATAAAATAAACTTAAAGAAACACTATTACCAGATTTGAAATAGGACTCAATTCGGAAATCATAATTAAATATGGTGACTGGTTTTAGTGATGAATTACCATAAACGAAAGATCTTAGTTCATAGTCATAAACAGCAACATCGGATAATTCTCGAATGCTTGGTCTCGCAATAGTTTTACTAAAATTCACTCTTGCATTAATAGGAGCGTCATCATTACTCTTCAATTTATAAATTAAATTAATACTTGGCAAAAATGAGGTTTCATTTAATTCGCCTGGGTTAGCAAGAGGATAAGCATCTGAATAAACTCTCCGGGGATCATTCTTCTTTAAGTTCAATGAATCAAATCTGTCTACATCAGTATAAATAAAGGCATGTTCAATTCTCACACCTCCAGATGCACGCAACAGCGGGGTAATGCTATAATCAGCCATCATAAATCCACCAAGTATAGAACTATTTCCAAAGGTGTGATTTGCAGGATTACCCAATTCAAGATAGTAGGCATTCAGAGTACTGTAAGCAATACCATCAGCACCTATGCCACTGCTGACTCCAAACTGATTTAAGTTTAAAAACGCATCTACATCTCCATTCTCAAACGTTCCAATTTGGGGTCCGGTTAAAACAAAATAATCATATTGATCAAATTTCTGATCGTCGTACTGGTAGGTTCCTCCTATTTTTAATTTCCTCACAAGCTCCGGTTTATTTCCTAATGGAATTTCGACAGATAGGCGAGAGTCAAAAATATTTTGATCTAAATACCGATAATATCTGTGAATACCATCTCCAATTGTTCCACCAATTTGATAAGTAGAATCGGGATTAATCCAGTATTGCAAATTTTTGAAATCCGGGGTAGTACTTTTACCTTTGGTAAAGGAAGCATTTGATTCAATTTTAATTTTTGAAGAGGGCAAGAAATGTTCTGATTTAAATTGATAAATCATTTGTTTTCTTTGTTCATAAAACTGACTCAAGGTAACAACAGTAATGAGTTCCTGAGTATCATAAGATTTTCGTACTCTGTTTGTACCTAAGAGATTAGGCATAAACATAAAGGAAATACTATTATTATTATTTAGTTTATATGCCAGATTAAATAATGCGCTCCAGCCATTCGTCTCAATTGAGCTTTGTTGCTTCAGAACTGAAATTACACTATTTACAAGTTCACCTGTGCTATCAGCAGCTACACCTGCTCTGTTCGCCGTTGCTTCAGGGTCATATTGATTTACTGTGAAGTACCTGAAACCTGCCAGAAAACCCAAAGGCCTTCCAAAAAGATTCAATTGATCGCCTATACTAAAATTCTGACTGAAATTTAATGGTGCCTTTCTTGTTGTTGTATTCCAGTTTGCAGGGAATGATTGGCCCGTAGCGGGAACATTTGCATTTAGCACTTTGAAAGCATCAGAAGCATAGGAGCCATTAACATATTGGCTAGAGGCACTACTTATTGCTTGAGGATCATTAAATAATGCAGGAGCCAATAGCCCTAGCTGAACAAATCCTAATTTATAATATTCCGTTGATCCTTTGTACCAATTTTCTTCATTTACGCCTATTGAAGCAAAGTAATTTCCTAAACCCAACGCAACAAATTGCTGATATTGGCTGGGGGAAGGAATTGCATTCACAAAATTATTGTGCTCTCTATCGCGAAAACTGTTATCATATCCAAGCCAATCAGTTATACTGCGCTCAGATGAAATAATCTCTTTGTTGGTAACATGAGCATTATATCCAAATGAACTCTCCATGTTGATGCTAAGTTCGTCAGGGTAATCTTTTGTTTCAACAGACAAATAAGCTCCAGCCCAATCACCAGGAATTTCCGGACTAGCCGTTTTGGTGATGATTACGTTATCAATAAGATGTGACGGGAAAAGATCAAGTTTAATATTGTTAGTGAATGGATCTAACGTTGGAACCCTTGATCCATTAACAGTGGTTTTTACATAGCGGTCGCCGATACCTCTAACTGTAATAAAACCACCATTCGTAGAAACACCGGCTACTCGTGCCACTGCAGCAGTTACCGTGGCATCTCCTGATTTCTTCATTACATCAGCAGAAACAATTTCGATAGTCGTTGCCGACTTCTTTTTCATGCTTTCAGTATAGTGCTCATTAGATTTAATTGCTTTAGCGGTAATTTGAACTTCAGAAACATTTTGTGCAGCAGTTTCCATCACAAAATTCTTAACAATCACCTCATTGTTTTTTGGAAAAACTTCAAATTCAATAGTGTTAAAACTAACGTATGAAATAATAAGTGTTTGACCTTTACCTTCCTTAATCTTAATTGAATAATTACCATCAAGATCAGCTGTTACTCCATATCCCCGATCAGATTTTAGAACAACGGCAGCTCCAATTAAAGACTCACCATTTTTATCAGTGATTTTCCCCCTGATAATCCCTTGACAAAATCCCAAGATAGGGAAAAATGAAAATAAAATAAACAAATAACTTTTTCGCTTTAACATGGTAACTATTGCCAGTGGAGCTTTATATAAAATTAAACTTTCTTTGTATTAGTTTCGAATTGAGTAAAGGGAGTTCAATAATTATCAATTTTTGATTAGTTTCTTTGAAGAAGTCGTACCATTAACATTTAACTCCAGGAAATAAATTCCATTTGCGAGTGCTGAAATATCAACTTGATGTTTAGAAATTCCAGAAACTAAACCAAGCGATTTTTTGGTAACGACATTTCCTAAAATATCATAAATTATATAATCCGCTTTTTGTTGATTTTGGCTGGTAGAAATAGAAAGTGTGGTTGCATCATGAGCAGGAACAGGGTAAAGCCCGAAAGTAGACTTATGATCTGCAACATTATTTAATCCTACAGTATAATTAAGTCCAGTAAAAAGAATCTCATTCCCTATAGGATTAGAAGCAACATAATTTTCAACTGTCAATGTTGTTTGATTTCTGATTTGAACATTAAATTGAAAAGACAAATCGCCATCTGTGGTAATTTGAGCAACCAGCACCTGATTTAAGGCCGGATCAGGTCCGACAGATCCGTTAAGAGAAGCCCAAGCCCCATTAAATGTTGAAAACACCGGTCCATTTGTTCCATCATTTTGAGAATCAAACACCATCAACTCGGTGCCTAATCCAACAGATACAACAGGTTCCGGAGTTCCTGCAATAAGTCCATCTTGTTGAGTTAATGGAATACCTGCCAAAGGGTCAATATTTTGCAAGACGCCATCGTTATTAATAACAGTTCCAACACCATCATCTTGGTCCTTCAAGATACCCATTCTACTTCCACATGCACCACCTACAGAAAGCCATGAATCAAGCATCACTGTATTATCACTACAATAGTTGAAATTAAATGTTGGGTGCACAGCACCTCTATCCTCATTGTTAAAAAACAAGGTGGATGTTTCAATACGACATTCATGATTAGGATCACCATAAACATCCTGGAAAATATAGTCAGGTAACATATCTACATATATTCTATAAGTAACAGACCCAACAGGCAAAACACCACCTACAGAGTTTACTGTCGCATCATTTGCATCTGAAATATAATACTTTTCAACTATTATATTTTCTAGTCCTTGAGCTTGCGTATTATTTAATCCAAAAATTGCAAGAAATAAAATAACTGGTAAGATTCTTTTCATTTTGATAAGGTTTTAAAGAAGATTATGATTTTAATTAATAATTTCAAGTTTTCTTGATGGGGTCAAAATTCGTCATAATTGACATTCAATAATTTTAAACAATTGTTACTATAATCTTAATTAAATAACTTTTGTATCTTAATTTAAATACACGTACATCTTTATCCAAAAAAGCAATCAACGTATATTAATGTTAATTATCTAATCTTTTTTCGAAGAATAAATTAATCCCGTAAAAAGTCTTTCCTTTCCTTGGGGATTTTTTGCTACATACTGCTCAACGCCATGTTCCGGTGAACCTATTTGTATATTTAGTTCAAAATAAAAATCGCCATCTGTAGTAAACTGCCCAATACACACACGATTTGTGTGCGAATCGACACCTTTAGCTCCACCAACACAACCCCAACCACCGTTTGAAGTTATAAAATTAAAACCTTTACCGGTTGTGCACATTTTATCCAATAGTGTAAACAATGAATCTAATCCAACTTGAGTAACCCGAGGAGGCATTTCAGGTAAATATAGTAAGCCATCCCTGTCAATAAGTGGAATGCCTGCCTTCGGGTTTTTACTTTGCAGCATTTTCGGAGAATTAGTATTTTGGAATGTTTCCGCGGTATCATCCTCTGCTTTTAGAATAGCATTTCTTAACTGAGAACCTGCTCCCATAGAAATCCAACTATCAAGCATGAGATCATTCTCGCTTAAGTATTCGTCGAATACCAGGTTTGCAATATAACTTCCATGCTCGGAATGGTTAAAGAAATTGGTCGAAGAGCTTAATATCATTTCATGCCCGGGAGAACCAAAAACCGATTGCAAATTATAACCCTGAGCCATGTCAACATATATACGATAAGTGACAGAACCCTCTGGTAGCGAACCATTGGTTAATTTTGAATCGACTTTGTCTGAAACATAATACTTTTCCACTATTATACTATCCAGCCCTTGTGAAAATGAATTAGTACTAAAAATAATTCCAATCAACACAAGTGCCAACCAACAGCTTCTTCTCAAACAATACTCGATTTTCATATATAATTAACATTAAATAAATAATTTTTCAAAATTAAGATAAACAATTTCCAATAACTGTAAAGACAATATTATAATAAGGTTAATCTTGATATGCAATAGAATTAACCTCCAATTGATTAAAATATAATGTTGAAATAACTAAAAAACTACATATATTTTTCACTTTTACACATTGTATATGAATTAAGAATTTATTCGTATCATTGTGAAACTTCAAACTAAAAAATGTTAAAATGTTTTTAGTCATTCCAAACTTAAAAATTGCATGTTATTTAGGTTATCAATAATTTTATTTTTTATGCTTTTTCATGGTTTATGGAATGAGAGAAGATATAATGATTCCTATTTCCAAATTAAAAGAGCACCATCATCTTTTACAAGCAATTATTCTTTACTTAATTTTATTTCAGAATCAGAATACACTGTTTTAGAAAATTTAAAATCATCTCAGGTAATAGATACGTTGGATACCGTTATTTTTGATATTCAGAATGCAGTTGTTTTAAATAATATTGCAAATGTGCCTGTCTATTTTCATTCAACTGAAGTAATACAATCTTTAGACTTTTCACTCAAATACAAACAAGTTAATGTAGATTTTGACACCATCATTAATTTAACAAATGGCTTGGCCTATCTATACCATTACAACCTGAACGATTCCACCTTAAGATTTACATCATATCGTATTCAACCATTGGTATTAGATTCGCCAATCGTGTATATACAATTCACTATGTTAAATGGCAGTTTTTGTCCGGGAGACCTAATGAATGTAACCGCTTATCTTAATGGTGATGAAAGTAGCAGAACAGTTTCTATTTGTTACATAGGAACCGGAGTAAAAGAAAATTCCGATTTGGAATTTCAAATCAGTTGTTTTCCAAATCCTGTTACAGGTAAATTAACTGTTTTTTCACCAACAAATTCAGAAATAATGATTTACGATTTCTCAGGAAAGCAAGTTGTTTTTAAAAGTTGGTATGTCGATGAAAACACAAATGAAGTCGATCTTACAGAACAAGTTTCGGGAATTTATTTCATTAAAATTATCTCGGCAAATAAGGTGTTCAGTAAAAAAATTGTGTTGATTCATTAATGAGTTATTTAACCGGTCGATCCTCAACAATAGCAACATCAAAATTGAGATCAAGATATTTTTTTAGATGTTGGTTGGTAAAATGTTTTGGGTAAGCTGTTATTTCAGCGGAATGCAGCCAACCCGACGCAGGTAATTTTTCTAGAAATTGAACTTGATTCAGAATAGTATTCGATTTCATCATTTCAATTTTTTTCATCCGGATATCGTAAGCTTTACTGTATTGAAATGACTGCACCATTTGTGGAATACAGGTAGCCAGAATATATAAAAATGCTGTAACACTGTATAATAACAGCACTGTTTCCTCCCGATACTTACCTCTTAGCACGGAGCCGGCATAAGCTGCTACCAGAGCAGTGTACAGCACCAAGTAAATGGATATTTGTGTCCATGCTCGTTCAGGACCCATTTCAGACATAATCAATGCAAGTGGTGCTAAAGAAATAATTATGAGCAAAATGAATAGGACTGTTGCAAATTTTATTTTCTTATTCGTTAATTGATGGAAAGGATTTATCATGCCAATAAAAAACCAGGGAAACGCAAAAAGTAGTGCCGGCAAAATCTTCCCCGGAAGGTATAAAATAAACATTTTAAAAATTGCCTTCAACAAAACAATAATCTTGAAGCTAAATGTAGTTTGGGGAAGAAAATTCGATCGAATTAAATGTCCTTCGCCTGCATAAGAAATGGCAAAGGCAATCATTAATACACTGAGGAAAATAATTATCTTAATTACCTCAGTTCTTGCTGCTGCCATGGATCCCTCTCTTCGAAAAATATAAATGAGGTAACATGCGCTGATAGCCATTGCCGTAAAAGCCAGGGGCTCATAGGAACCACCAAGAAAAAATCCGGATGCTATGAGCAATAAAAAACCAAGTTTATTTTTTTTCTGCGAAAGCACCTCACCTAATGCAAAGAGGAAAGCAATGCTGCCATAAAGATACATGGTGGAGGTGTTGATCCAAAAAAAGACATCTGAAACACTAAAACAGGAGTAAAAAAAAGAGATCGACATAAATCCCGATATCGTTATACCGGAAAGCAAAGAATTTAAGTAACATGATTTTACCAATCTATAAAAGGAAATCCACAACAGCGAAAATGAAACGAGGTGATATGGAAGTAATGAACCGATTTTGGCGGTGCACAGAAAGATCAGATTCATCCACCCTATCGAAATCCATCGGGTGTTCCAGGAATTATAAAAATAACTTACCGATCCCTTAAATCCATGCTGATGGCACTGGTACAAAAACTCAAAATCATCCGATGCATATCTGTTAAAGAAAGCAATAACGGCATAGCAAAACACGAATGTAATTAATGAGCCGGCTAATAATAAATTTGCTTTCCTTAATTGCATGAGGGATAAAAGTAACAAAAACGAGGTAAATCGGAAACTGCGAAGTGACGAATTTATCCAAAAAAAAACCACCCTAAAAAGAGTGGTTCTATAATTTCAAAGAAGTGTAAGGTTACTTAGCTGACTCCACAACCGATTTAAATGCATCGGGGTGATTCATGGCTAAATCGGCAAGAACCTTACGATTCAAATCGATACCTTTCTCGTGAAGTTTACCCATCAATTGAGAGTAAGAGAGTCCATGTTCCCTTGCTCCTGCATTGATACGTTGAATCCACAGAGCTCTAAAGCTTCTTTTCTTAACTTTTCTGTCGCGGTAAGCGTACTGAAGTCCTTTTTCAACGGTGTGTTTGGCTACGGTTAACACGTTTCCGCGTCCACCCCAATTTCCTTTAGCCTGCTTAAGAAGTTTCTTCCTTCTGGCTTTCGATGCTACTGAATTGACTGACCTTGGCATTTTTTTTAATCAATTTTTGGTGATAGCGTTTCCTTTTACGGAACCTTGAATGCTATTTCCCCGGTTAATACTAATTTAATTATTTGTTAAGCAGATAACATTCTTGCAACACGAGCATGGTCAGATTTGTCAACTAACCCTGTGTGTGTAAGTGCTCTTTTACGCTTGGTGCTCATCTTGGTTAAGATGTGACTTTTGTAAGCGTGTTTTCTTTTGATTTTACCAGTCCCAGTTAAGGTAAACCTCTTCTTTGCACTGGAATTTGATTTCATTTTTGGCATGGCCCGATGTAATATTTAATGATGGATAATGGAATATAAATTTTAATTTAAAAAATAGAAATTTTTACTTTCTATTTTTTCACTTTCTTATTCGGCAGCGGAACTAAGTGAAGGAACATTCTATTTCCTTCTAGCTTTGGTAATTGTTCCACCTTAGCATAATCGGCTAATTCCTGTGCAAACTTTAGCAGGATGATTTCACCTTTTTCTTTATACGCGATGGTACGACCCTTGAAGTGAACATAAGCTTTAACCTTAGCACCATCTTCGAGGAATTTAATTGCATTTTTTACTTTGAAATTAAAATCATGCTCATCGGTATTCGGTCCAAATCTTACTTCTTTCATCACAGCCTTAGCCGTTTTAGCTTTAGCCTCTTTTTCCTTTTTCTTTTTCTCGTATAGAAATTTCTGGTATTCAACGAGCCTGCAAACCGGTGGATCTGCATTAGGCACAATTTCTACCAGGTCTAGTTCCTGTTCTTTCGCCATTCGACGCGCTACTTCAATGGGATAAATATCAGGTTCGATATTTTCGCCTACCAATCTCACCTGAGTAGCAGCAATATCTTCGTTGATATTATGCTCATTCTCCCGCTTCTGATACCTGCTTGGCCTGTTTACCCTGTTGCCACCTCCGGGTGTATAGCTGCCTCCCGGCTTTTTAAAAAATGTTGAAATGAGTTACCTCCCTCTAATTTAGTTAAACAATTATTTAAGCGCTGTTCCATTCATAACAGCAGCAATTTCATTCGCAATTAATTCTTCAAAATCAGCTATGCTCATCGACCCTAAATCGCCTTGTCCGTGCTTACGAACTGAAACAGTATCGGTCATCGCCTCCTTCTCTCCCACCACCAGCATATAGGGCACTTTTCTAACTTCAGCGTCCCTGATTTTACGTCCTATTTTTTCGTCTCTTTCGTCAACGAAGGCGCGAATATCGGAATTTTTTAGCAATTCGGAAACTTTTTGCGCATAATCATTAAATTTATCGCTGATACTGAGCACGATAACCTGTTCCGGCGACAGCCAAAGCGGGAAATTTCCGGCACAATGCTCAATCAAAACTGCAATAAACCTTTCCATAGAACCAAATGGAGCCCTGTGAATCATAACAGGACGGTGTTTGAGGTTGTCGGCACCGGTATATTCCAATTCGAACCTTTCGGGAAGGTTGTAATCCACTTGAATAGTTCCCAACTGCCACTTTCTACCCAACGCATCCTTTACCATAAAGTCGAGTTTCGGACCATAAAAAGCAGCTTCTCCGGTAACAACCACAGTGTCGAGTTTCTTTTCAGCCGCAGCTTCAATAATTGCCCGCTCCGCTTTTTCCCAGTTCTCATCGGAGCCAATGTACTTCGATTTATTATTAGGGTCTCGAAGGGATACTTGGGCGGTGAAATCTTTAAAATCCAATGCCTTAAATACATACAACACCAGATCAATCACCTTAATAAATTCCTCTTTCACCTGGTCGGGGCGACAAAATAAATGGGCATCATCCTGAGTAAAACCTCTCACTCGGGTAAGACCGTGCAACTCGCCACTTTGTTCGTAACGATAAACGGTTCCAAACTCGGCATAACGTATTGGCAGTTCCTTGTAGGAGTGCGGTTTACTCTTATAAATTTCGCAATGGTGCGGACAATTCATTGGCTTCAGGAAAAATTCCTCGCCTTCGGCCGGAGTGCGGATGGGTTGAAACGAATCGGCACCATATTTTTCATAGTGACCCGAGGTAACATACAAATCCTTATGTCCGATATGAGGAGTAACTACCGGTAAATAACCGGCTTTTAGTTGTGCCTTTCGCAGGAAGCTTTCCAGTTTTTCGCGCAGCATGGCACCTTTGGGAAGCCATAAGGGAAGTCCCATACCTACTTTTTCCGAAAAGGTAAACAACTCCAATTCCTTACCGAGCTTACGATGATCCCTTTTTTTAGCCTCTTCAAGCATAGTAAGGTACTCGGTCAATTCTTTCTGTTTTGGAAAAGTAATACCATAAATTCGGGTCAACTGCTTACTCTTCTCATCACCTCTCCAGTAGGCACCGGCGATGTTCATCAGCTTAATTGCTTTGATAGAGCCGGTATCGGGAATATGTGGTCCACGACATAAATCGGTAAAATCACCTTGAGTGTAAAAGGTAATAGTTCCATCGGCCAAATCTTTTAACAGATCCAGTTTGTATTTATCACCTTTTTCTTCAAAATAGGCTATTGCATCTTTTTTCGAAACATCTTTACGTTGGTAAACACTCCCTTTTTTAGCCAGCTCCTGCATTTTCTCCTCTATCATCTTAAAATCATCAGAGGAAATAGTTCTTTCGCCAAGGTCTACATCATAGTAAAAACCATTTTCAATTGGAGGGCCAATACCGAACTGAATGCCGGGATATATAGCTTCTAAGGCTTCCGCCAGAAGGTGAGCTGAAGAGTGCCAAAATGTTGATTTCCCTTCCGGGGAATCCCAAGTCAAAAGTTCCAGTGTAGCATCTGTGGTAATGGGTCGGGAAGCATCCCAAACCTCACCATTTACCTTAGCTGATAATACATTTCTTGCCAGTCCTTCACTGATGCTTTTGGCCACTTCCATGGCACTGGTTCCCTTAGGATATTCCCGCACTTTTTGGTCGGGAAAAGTAATCTTGATCATAATAAATTTATAGAAGTGCGAAGGTAGTGAAAAGTTGGCAGTTGGCAGCGGGGGTAGCAGCGGCAGCAGCTGCAGCAACGGGGGCGGCGGCTGTTGGAAGCGGCTGTTGGGATGTTATTCCGATAAATAAGTTTATTTTACTGCAAGCGGCATTTCCGGAAACAATTGGTCGATGGAAGTTTACAATTTATTAGGTAAACTTGTAACTACACAAACAGGTAAAGTAACAAAACAAGATAATGGTTTAGGTGGAATCGAATATCAAAATGAATTGCCCGTTGTTGAAGGTATTTATTTCCTCAACTTTACAACTGTGAAAGAACAAATAGTCAGAAAAATAATTGTGAAATAGCCGCGATGCTTGGTGCGAATTGCTTGATAAAAAAATTGTAGAAATCGAAACCGTAATTTAACCCTTTACTAACGAATCAACCATCGAACCAACCACAGAATTAACCATCGAAACCATCAAATCAACAAATCAACAACCGAATCAACCATCGAATTAACCATTTAATCAACCATTGAATCAACCATCAAATCAACCACAGAATAAATTACATATGTCCTTTAAAACTTTTCTTATAAAGTGACATAGCTTCTTTAATAATTTTAAATGCCATTTCTCTGTCGAGAAATTTCCTGACGGTCACCTGTTTTTTTTCCAATTTTTTATAGTCCTCAAAAAACCGTCGCATCTCCCCTTCTGTATGAGGAGGAAGTTCAGAAACATCATTAATATGATTTACCGAAGGGTCATAGTTTGCAACAGCAATAATTTTATCGTCCTGTTCCCCATTATCGACCATTCTCATAACGCCGATAACTTTAGCATCCACCAAACTCAATGGTTGAAATTCCAGAGAAGAAATCACTAAAATATCCAGTGGATCTTTATCATCGCAGTAGGTTTGAGGAATAAATCCATAATTAGCAGGATAATGAACTGCACTAAAAAGAATCCGATCGAGCTTCAACAAACCGGAATCCTTATCCAGTTCGTATTTCGCCTTACTTCCTTTTTGAATTTCAATAACTGCACGAACAACCTTAGGCGCCAAGGCTCCTGTTTCCACCCCATGCCATGGATGTTTTACATGTATACTCATTCTGTTAGGTTATTTTCCTACAAAGGTAATTCTATTTAAGATGCAAACAATTTTCATTCACAAATATTCAAAAAACAATACTCATATTTGCAGTGAAAAATTAGTGACCAGTGACCAGTGACCAGTGACCAAATGACCAATGACTAATGACCAATGACCAATGACTAATGACCAATGATCAATGACCAATGACCAATGACCAAATGACCAATGACCAATGACCAAATGACCAATGACCAATGACCAAATGACCAATGACCAATGACTAATGACCAATGACCAATGACTAATGACCAATGACTAATGACTAATGACCAATGACCAAATGACTAATCTCCACCGACACTTCATCATTCACAAACCGTTCGGCTATTTGAGTCAGTTTATTGGTGATATTAAAAAGAAAAAGTTATTGGGAGAATTGCATG
>JBBQVM010000040.1:0-16302 GCA_038211525.1 Bacteroidia bacterium | reverse complement strand
GCTATATATCAAACTTAAAATGTTTTGCTAACTTTTATAAGAAAAAGAAAATAGAATACTGTTTCATTTGCTACTAGCAGCATCTTTTTTGCAAGATGAAACAAAAAAAACTTCGATAAACCAAATAAAAAAGGCAAAGTTTTTTTCTATTAACGAAATTGAACAATGGATACCACTTGAAGTGTAGAAGTATCTGAAACTTTAGATTTTGCGGAATATAAATTTTATTTGAAAGCTATTCTTCTTCTAATACGACTCAAAGATTCTGGTTTTACGCCTATATAGCTTGCGATTTGATACTGGGGTATTTTCTGAAATAATTCGGGTCTCGCTTTCAATAATTTCAAGTAGCGTTGTTCCGGTGTATCTGTAAAATAAGCCCCAATAATTTCCTGCTGCTCTGCAAATATTTTCTCCATAACTTTTCTTGAAACGGTTTCTAATTTTGGAAATCTTATATACAAGTCTTCCGCTTTTTTACTATTACCTACAACCAAAGAAGAATCTTCACTGCAAGCCAGATAGTGATTTGAAGGGACGCCTTGATTAAAACTATTCAGCGATATTACCCACTGTTCCTCTGTGAAAAAATTAGTTGTTTTTTCTTCACCATCAACCAAATAATATTGCCTAACACAACCTTCTAAAACGAAATATACTTCTGTCGATATTTGCCCTTCATTAAGTAAAACAGTGCCTTTTTTGTACAGTTGAATATTCATAGTTTCCACAATAGCGTTAATCTCTTCGTCTGAAAGAGGCATAATTCTTTGAAAATATTTAAGGAGTTTATTGTCCATTATTTTTCTATTTGGTCAGGCTGTGTCTTACGTTATTATAGCCGGAAGCTCACCGGTATCCTTTACCCAACACCACCAAACTACATGGTTCGTCAAAGAAAATCCGTTCACACCCAAAACTAACCCATTACCACCTCTAAAACAAGATTTTCATAAAAAATTCAAGGTTTTTCCTTTAGGGATACAGCGATAGAAATGACGTCATTACCTACCTCTTTTTTAATACCTTTACCTCCACAATTCAAACCCTTATTTTTATGTCCACCCTTCCTACTTGCCCTAAGTGCAATTCTGTTTATGCTTATGAATCAGGCTCTTTGCTGATGTGCCCGGAGTGCGGACATGAGTGGAGTGCTGATGCGGTTGTGGAGGCTGTTGCCGATGAAACGGATGGCCCTTTGGTGATTAAAGATTCCAACGGAACTGTTTTGCAAAATGGTGACAGCGTTATCCTCGTCAAAAATTTACCGGTAAAAGGTGCCCCGAAACCCATTAAAGCAGGCACTAAAGTGAACAACATTAAACTCACCGACGGTGATCATAATATCGATTGCCGTATTGAAGGCTTTGGTGCGATGGCTATTAAGTCGGAGTTTGTGCGTAAGGCATGAGTATATGTTAATTTTGTAAATTATAAATAGTGCTCATTTTTAGGTGTTGCTTTTGAAAAGTATTTTATTACGAAATTATTGTTTCAGAATTTTAAATTTCTGTTTATTCTCACCATTTAAAACTTCTAAAACATAAACCCCTTTAGCAAATTTACTACAATCAATAATATAATTAGTCTCGTTTTTTACAAATTTGAAATTAATCAACCTTCCACGATCATCAACTATTTTTAAGGTTGCAGTTGTTGGGGAATAGGGTAAGTTCACAACCAGATAATCGGTAACCGGATTCGGATAAATGATAGATGATGTTCCTACTAAAATAGTATCACGAGCCACACAACCATTTATGTCAGTAACAAATACTACGTATATTCCAGGAGCAGATACATGAATGGAATGATTAGTTGAACCGTTACTCCATTGATAAATCGGGTACCCATCCTGCACCGACAGATTAAAATCGCATTGTACACAACTAGTATCGTTACCCAAATTAATTATAGGCAACGGATAAATTTCCACATCAGTGGTGTCACTGTTTACGCATCCTGTAAGGATATTTTCAACCATTACAATATACTGCCCGCTTTGTTCTACCACTTGCAGTGGAAAATTATTTCCATTTTGCCAATTGTATTGATAAAACCCACCTAAATCAACATTCAGGTTAACACTTCCACAACCTGAAGTATCACTTACCAAATCAATAACAGGAAGTGAATTGATAGTAACATTTATGGAATCACTTTTTATACACGCGCCTAAATTACTTGTGGCTGTTACCGAATAATTTCCGGATTGATTCACCGTAATTAAAGAATTCGTACTTCCCGTCGACCATTGGTAGGTATTTAATGGGTCAGCATTCCCAATAATTACTTCACCACCACATTGAACAATATTGGAGCCGAGGTTTATTTCCGGAATAGGATAAATGGTGATGTTAACAGTATCAGAAGTATTGCATCCGGTTAAACCGTCTTCTAAAATAAGAGAATATGTTCCGGAAGCTGTTGTGGTTAACGTTTGTTGATTGCTGCCATCGTTCCAGGTGTACAAATAGTTGGAGCCCGGAGTGCCACTCAAAATGTATTGGCCGCACTGTGCGGTATCTACACCCAAATTTAAAGGAGGAATTGGATTAATAGTTACAATTATTGTATCTGCGTTTATGCACCCACCAATAGTGCTGATTGCAGTCAAAATATATTGTCCGGTTATTGAAGTAGTGATGATTGCATTGGTGCTGCCTGTAGACCATAAATAAGTATTTCCGGGAGTGTTCACTCCTATATCAACACTTCCTCCGCATTGCGTAATATCGCTTCCCAGATTCACAACAGGCAAAGGATTAATAATTACATCGATAGTATCTGAACTAAAACATCCTGTTATGCTATCTTGAATGTAAAGCGAAAATGTTCCAGAGTTGATTGCTATAAAATCAGGATTGTTACTAGCATTCTGCCAGGTATAAACGTAGTTTACTCCGATAGTTGCTCCTAAATTAAGGTGATCACATGCAACAGTATCCGGCCCGAGATAAGATTCAGGAATTGGATTTATGGTAACTAATACAGTATCTTTCACGGAACAGTTTCCTGCTATACTTGTTGCAGTGATCGTATAATTACCGGTTTGATTTACTGTAATAAATGAATTTGTACTATTGGTGGACCAGAGGTAGGTATAGTTGGTATCAGCAGTACCGATACTAACCTGTCCACCGCATTGAGTTATATCATTACCAATATAAACCTGCTCGTTATTATTTGTTTTAAATCGATTTAGTTCTGTAACCCGTTTATATTTCCCATCACTGACCTCTGCATACCACTCGTAGGTGGAATCCATCTCTAACCCTGACCAAACAAAAGATGCTTCAATCCCCGAAGTAACAGTAGTGCTTCCTAAAAACTGAAATGCCGGAGTCATGCTATAATCGAGCGTGTATTCACTATCCCAATCTGTTTCATACTTATCTAAAAAAGGTGAATATGTTTTTACAAATATTTTGTTGATAGCGGGAACAAACTCCAGTAATTTCATCCAGGCATAACCTCCATACGGTCTCGATTGATAATCTGAAAGTATAGCATAAACAGTATTGCCATTATAAACCTCCGTTCTATAATTTTCACCGTGATGATGTCCGCAAAGCATCATAAAAAAATTTGGATTGTGTTTTAAAGCATTATAAACAACTTGTCCCTGATTGCCAAACGTACCATCGTTTTCTAAAAAATTATGACTGGTAACAATGGCTCTTCTGTTTGAATAAAGCTGAACGATACTATCGGCCCAACTCACTACAAGAGGATTTGCCAGCGTATCAAATTCCAAGCTTACTTCAATAAAATCCATTCCGGATGCTGTAAAAAGTGTATAATGATTGTCGAAATTATTTCCATAATACCCACCGTAATAACTCCTTCCGCTAAAGCGTGCAGCACCAAAATACTGATTAAACATAATGGTACTTCCATTCGGATTTCCATTTCCGGATTGATCATGATTACCTACACTAACAGAATAGGGAATTCCCTCCTGAAGTCCTGTTGAAACAGGATCTTCTAACATTGAAAAAGCAGTATCAGCACGCATCCATTCAATTTCGTTATTGATGTTACTGCCATTCTGCACGCAGTCGCCAAGCTCTGTTACAAAAGTGATGTTTTTGCTTGCTCTGTTTGTAGCGATCCAGTTGGTTTGCGATTTCAAATGTTCATTATTTCCATTGAACATATTGGATACATAATGTTGCGTATCGGGCATAGGTACTAAAGTAAATGGTGGTGGTGAATTATGTGCAGGCCGACCGTAATACTTCACTACAAGTGTATCACCTCCTGTATCATTTGCATGAACTCTTAATTGCGCATTGTTCACCGCCACACAGGTATCGTTATTTAATGGAGCAAGTGTACTTGGATAATCGGGAATAACATTCACATCCATGTTGAGAGGCGCACCTGAAACACGCAAAAATCCAGTTCCAAATAAGGCGCCTGTAATTTGATTTCCTGAAGCATCATAAACACTATCTCCCGCTGTTTCGTTAAAGGTCCAGTTTCCAACAAGGCCTGGTTGAGGAGAAGAAAAACTATTATTAATATTGGCCTGAATTTCATCAATAGTTCGAGTATAGTTCCAAATTCTAACTTCATCTATTTGACCTTGAAAAAACCCCTTTGCCAAACCGTACGAAGTAATACCGGATGCCACACCGGCTTGTTGTATACTTTGCGATTGTGTTTCCACTCCCCAGCCAATAGACATTTCTAACTGCCCATTTAAGTAAACCGACATCTGATTTGCATCAAAAGTGATTGCTGCATGGTACCATACATTCCATGAAATATGAGTGTTACCAAATGTAGGATGATTTAATCCGGGTGCTGTTTGTAATTCGCCCTCTTCGATGTCGGCAGTAAGTACATTCGTTACTGAGTCAATCCCCAAAAAATAATTCAGATCTCTGTTATTGTCATCTGATTCAGCAAGTCCTTTGGTTACTAACGGGTAGGCAATTACACCAAGGTTTCCTGTGCTGGTGGTAAGTCCGAGACCTGTACGCTTAAACCAACATTCAACAGTAAACTGTTTGAGATTTAAATTTGAATCGTTTCCAAAAGAAATATAATCGTTACTACCATTAAATTTGATAGCATTGTTTTGGGCAACTGCAGGGTTTTTGCAAAACATAAACAAGATTGCCGTTAAGACCAAAATGCAATTGTTAGTACGTAAATTTTGTTCGTGGAAAACGGTCATATAGCGGATTAATTAGCAGTAAAGTTTTATTGAAAATTGAACTGCGATCTGGTAAATATATAAAAATAAACAAAACGAATTCATACAATGTACTAATAGTCAATATTCTCCGCCATATTCAAAGCTATAATGAACATCCAAGCCATTAACCTAAATTGTTAATAATGAGCAACTTATCGTTTATGATCGATATCATTACGAATTGAAGAACCTATTTTGTACATTTGTGTATTAATGAAAAAATCCCTCTTTCTTTTTATTACATTCATTTATTTAATACCATCGATTGGTTTCGGTATCGATTTGCATTGGTGCGGCAAAAAAGTGCATTTTGTTTCAATAAATTCAACACATGAAAAGCGTTGTGCTTGCAAACAGAAAATGAAACCGGGATGCTGTAAAGATAAATACATCAGTTTTAAACTTTCTTCTTATCACAAACAAGTCGCAAATTACCAGTTTCCATCAAATAATAGTTTTAATCAATTATTGAATTTTCCTGTTTTCTCTTTTATTTTTCTCCCTGCATTTTGTCAAGATATTAATTTTAAACAATATCACTCGCCCCCTTTTAAAATCAAACCACCGGTTTATTTAATACTACACACCTTTTTAATTTAATAGTATCCTAATAAAATTTGTCCCATTCATTGTGTTGAATTGCGGGCTTAGTAGTTACGTGCCATTTATTGACAACGGACTTCTTTTTTCTTCTAAAAAAAACAATCTACTCTAAATCAAATATCATGAAAAACTCCATATACTTGTTAATTGTTTCGTTCTTTACCTTTACAATTTCATCGGCTCAAATTCCAAATTCCGGTTTCGAAGCCTGGAATAATATGGGCAGTTATAACAATCCTACTTCCTGGACCAGTCTCAATGACATGACCGCTCCAATGAGTACCTATACCTGTGCCCAGGGAACACCTGGAAATCCGGGTTCGTATTACTTAAAACTTACCAGCAAATCAGTAACAGGAATGGCTGTAGTGCCTGGGATGGCAGTTTGCGGCACTATGAATACCACAACGATGCAAGTAGAGAGTGGTTTTCCTTTTGCATCGCGCCCAGCCAATCTTACAGGCAATTGGCAGCATATGATTTTTGGTAATAGCCAGGGTTATATTGATGTAGTACTTACCCGCTGGGACACAGGATCGCAATCACGTCTTCCCGTTGCTTCTGCCCACAGGATGCTTACCGGAATGGCAATGAGTTGGGCTGCTTTTACTATTCCGCTTATATATTTGGACAGTAACAATCCAGATAGTTGCATTATTACTATGTCAGCTAGTGGAAGTACTCCTACAGCTAATGATTATTTGTGGGTGGACAATCTAAACTTTACAGGAACAGTTACAGGCATTTTTGAAAATAATATTGATGCCAAAATTTCCTTCTATCCAAATCCTGCCACTGAAAATTTATTTCTTGAGTTATCTGCATTAAAAGACAAAAATGTGTCAATAATAATTTTTGATATTGGAGGAAAAAAAGTAATTGAAATCAACACAATGGAAGTTAGAGACAAAAACACTATAGACATCTCTACGCTACCTAAAGGAAATTTTGTTTTGAATATCTATTCAACAGAAGGGACCATTACACGTAATTTTGTTAAACAATAATACTAACTATCAAATCCAAAATGATTCAAAAAATTTCAATTGTAGTATTAGCATTCGTGCTTATTGCAACTATTTCAAAAGCACAAACTGTTGCCGCACCATTTAATGGGGTCGATTGTAATGGAACAATGCATGATTTATTTACAGATCTGGATGCAGGCAAAGCTGTTGCACTTCATTTCTATATGCCTAATTGTGGTTCTTGTCCTCCCCCTGCCCAGGCAATTCAGGAAATGGCAAATACCATAAACGCTTCACATCCGGGCATGGTTAAAGGCTATGCCTTTCCGTTTCAAAATTCAACTACATGTGCCTATTCATCATCATGGGTATCAACAAATGGCTTATCTTCAATTTATGTTCCAATGGATAGCGGCGCGTACCAGGTAGCTTATTATGGCGGTTTTGGTATGCCTACTGTTGTATTATTAGGCGGATTAGATCATCGTGTAATGTTTTCAACACAAAGTTTTGCAATTAGCGATACTTCCATAATGCGCGATTCGATTATGGCTTTGCTTTCGACAGGACTTAATTCATTCGAAAATAATATCGCTTCGGTTCAACTTTACCCAAATCCGGCTCAATCAAAAACATTTGTTGATTTGACTGTTACTAAATCTCAAAAAGTTCAAATTGAATTATTTGATGTTTCCGGTAAATTTATCAGAAGCGTTTACAACAATGTTAGCTTAGCTGGCTCTTTAAAAAGAGAAATTGAAGTGTCAGAATTACCAAATGGTGTTTATTTTTTAAAGATTTCTGCTGAAGGAGTTTCTAAGAATTTTAATTTTAATGTAAATCATTGATGTTTCAATTGTGGATATTCAAAATAAAAGTTGGTTTGACAGCAGCATTTGCTGTTGTCACCACTTTTGTTTGTGGTCAAAGTTATATAATCACTCCGAATGATACACTAATGGATACTACTCCATTTAATAATTTGACTCATTTCAATATTCAGCAACTAAATCTTACTTCTACCCCTTTAGTTTTTAGCTGGCAACAAATTGGTTTGTCTATCCCTGCTGGTTGGGATGCCAACTTGTGCGACAATGGAAATTGCTATGCCGGCTTTCCTGTTAGTGGCACAATGGATACAGTTTTTAATGGTGATTATGGCTTAATGTCTGTTGGGATAAATCCTTATACAATTTCAGGAACAGCAATTATTCAATACACCATTTGGGAAGAAAACACTCCTCAACAAATAGATACGCTTACCTGGATTATTTCTGCAGATGTTAATTCAGGAATAAAAAATAATACCTCTGAAATACCCAAAATTTGGCTCAATCAAAACATAATTCATATACAAAATATTTCTGGTCAATTTTCAACCCTTCAGTTAGTTGATTTGTCAGGCAATTTGGTTTTTACCACAAATATTAATAGCAAGAATCAAATTGATTTACCAGAAATACAGCCTTCAATATATATCGTTCAGCTATCAGGAAATCAGGATTTATATAAACAAAAAATATATTATCACAAATGAAATTACGTCTAACTCAACCCATTTCATTAGTATTGCTCTTTATGAGTCAATTTGCATGGGCTCAGAATCCATTAGCTATTCCACCGGCACTCACGGGAACAACTTTTAATTTAAATATTCAAAACGGAATTACACAATTCTGGCCGGGAATTAACACCCCCACCTATGGCATTAATGGGAACATTCTCGGGCCTACACTTATTGTAAATAAATGGGATTGGGTAACCATGAACGTAACCAATAATTTAACAGGGACTGGTAATTCAACCACTATGCATTGGCATGGATTACACGTTCCGGCTGTGGATGATGGGGGTCCGCATCAAATAATAGCTCAAGGTGCAACATGGAGTCCAAATTTTCAAATATTAAACAATGCCGGTACATTTTGGTATCATCCACATGGTCATGGCAAAACCGATCTTCACGTTTCAAAAGGATTGGCAGGAATGATAATAATTAAAGACAGTGCGGAAGCAGCCTTAAACTTACCACGTGATTACGGTGTTGATGATTTTCCTTTAGTAGTTCAAACTAAAGCATTTGACATTTTAAACCAGATAGCCATTTCCACTGAGCTAGATACATTAGTTTTAGTAAATGGAACGCCTAACCCTTACCTGAATGCCCCAGCTCAAGTTATTCGGCTTCGCTTACTCAACGGCAGCAGCATGCGTTCGTACAATTTTGGTTTTACTGGTAATAAACCATTTAAAATGATTGCAACTGATGGAGGTCTACTAGATAGTGCTATTACTCTTACCCGTTTACAGTTAAGTCCTGGAGAGCGTGCAGAAATTTTACTCGATTTGCAAGGTATGCTTGGTCAAACTATTTACCTTTATAGTTTTAGTAGCGAATTTCCAAATGGAATTTATGGAACAGGGAACCTTTCAGGAATGGGAGGCGCAACAATACTCGACTATAATTTAAATCCGTTAAACGGAACCGATTTTACTGTCCTGCAGCTAAATATTGTGCCGCCTTCAGCCAATCCCATTACAACTCTGCCAACCACACTTGTAAGTAACAATGCTACTCCTGCATTTACTGTGTAGCGAACATTCACTCTTGCACCTGTTTCAATGGGTCCAAGTAATATGTTGATCGGCCCATTTGATATTAACGGGGTAGTATTCGATATGAATATCATTAACGAGACTGTATATTTGAATGATGCTGAAAAGTGGCGCATTCAAAACAATACCAGTATTGCACATCCATTTCACATTCACGATATTCAATTTGACATTATTAACATAAATGGTGCAGCTGTACCCAAATGGGAGAAAGGTAAAAAAGATGTGGTTTTGGTGATGCCATTTCAATATGTAGAGCTGGTTACAAAATTCGAAGACTTTGCTAACGATTCTGTACCCTATATGTATCATTGTCATCTATTACATCATGAAGATGATGGCATGATGGGGACTTTTAGAGTGATTGATACTTCTACTACTACCGGAATTTTCCCGCTTTCAGTTGATCAGGATCTTATACTGTTTCCCAACCCGGTTTTAGATAATTTATTTGTGCAATTGACCAACAAAATTTCAGATGGCGTAATAAATGTGTTAAATGTTTTAGGCGAAATTGTAATGAAAAAAAATATCGTAAACGCTAGCTACTTAACTATAGACGTGGCCGAATTGACCAAAGGAATATATTTTATTCAAGTAAAATCAAGCAAACGTATTCTCAACCAAATCTTTGTTAAGGAATAATTTTGAAAGTTATTATTACTCGGAATAAGAATCAAAATAATTCACTTTCTTTCCCGAAAAGGTTGTTGAAATATTTACGAAATTTTTTCAAAAAAGACTGTTGCAAAAATTAAAATGTTTATGTATTGAATACATCGGTTACGCGATTACCGTTTTCGTTGAATCCAAATTTTATCGTATACCACAGGTTTCCTAATGCAACATCAAGGTAATCATTTTTGATTGTGCCAACATGATGTCCGAAACGTTCATTTGGTTGGCAAAATACTGTGTTCGTTCCGGATTAATATAGATGATTTCTGTCTGAAGAAGTTCACTACCATAATGAGCTAAAAACGATATAAACTTAAGTAGCCTTTTCATTCGTTCTCGATTAAAATTGGTGATACCTCAACCTGTATAATCATTAGATATTAATATAGCTAACAAAATTGAAATTATTTGCAGTCTATTTTCCTGATATTAATTAGTGTCTCAGGATTCTTGTAATTGAAAATTTATTAATGATTTTTAATTCGACCAAAAATAGTTTCTAAAGATGCTTTCAGTTTTTCAATCGCGCATGATACAGCGTGTTCAACAGTATCTGCCTGACAGGAAACAGCAATGGGTTGCCTGCCTTCAATTCTTGCTTCCAATAAACAGAGGATATCATTCATTCCTTCCTTCTTGCCATTTTGGTCAGATAAATGGACTTCTATTCTTGAAATATTAGTATCAAACCTTTTTAACTCATCTGCTATCAAAGAAGTAAAATAGTGCTCATTTCTTTGCTCCCCACTTATGGTTTTGTCGGTATTAAATTGAATTTTCATAATTGAATTTTAATGTTTTATTATTTTTATCCTTTATCTTCTTCCAAATCATTGTGGTTGTCACCACCTAAACTATAATAATTATTTTCTTCATCTTCGCTTCCAATACTTTCCTGCTGATCATCCAATTCTGATCCTGGAACATCTAAATCACCGCCAGACAAATCATCTTCAAAACTGTGTTCATTCATTGTGCCTTCTTTTTCATTTGGCGATTTCTTTTTTGATAGATCCTCAGGGTTTATATCCTTTTCTTCCTTACCTTTTTGGAAAATATCCTCTGAGGAGGGATAAATAGGATAGCCGGGCAATTGATCAGTTTCTTTGTCCTCTACATCTTTCGAAATTGTATGGGTTTTAGTATAATGAGCGTAAAGATTCACCAATGAATCATAGTAATCTTCCAAATTTTTGGAACTTATTGTATCATTTCTATTTTCAGAAAAATTCATCGGCATTTCAGGTATAAATTTATACAATTCCGGAAATTCCGCATTTATTTTCATGGTGATATTAATAATATCCTGATCTAATTGAGCTTTTGTTTTCATGCTACCAAATTTATTTATCTTTCTATTTAAAACTGATTTTTAAACAACTTATTTCAACCATGTTAGTCGAGTCCACATCAATAGCTCTAAGTATACTTTTTCAAGTTTAAATTGCCACGTTGCCAATAATGAAGCTGTTAACATAAAGAAGGATTTCAATGCTACCGTAATCATGTAAAATGTTGACTTTTTATAATGGATACTTAACGTTTCTTTTTTCAAAAATAATGTTCGAGTTTAAACTCTGATATTTTTACGGATAAAATTGATTTTCAGCACTTAAATTGTAAATTAGAACTGTTCTCTCAACCATTCTGTTGCTGTTATGTAAAGATAGCAAAAATTTACCATTCTGTTTTCAAATTATTATTACACTTATTTGAAAATACTTTAAATGATTTACCCACTAATTAACTTTTAGAGAGACTATTAGTTCATTCATCGAAAGGAAGGAGCTGGTAACTAAAACATGAGTTATCCAGAAGAAACCAGAAGTTTTTTTATGGAAATACAAGTTGAAGAAAATAATCAGAATTTGTTGGTCAATTCAGGAAATTTGAAAGCACCACCAGCATGCACTTCCTAATCAAAATTAATCAGATACCTATTTTACTTACTTATCATAATGTGCTACCTCAATCAGTTAAAAAAAGGGAGAAGACATTACATTTTTGTAAATTTGAAAGTAAAATTCTCTGCAACAATAAAATAAATACCGGGCATGAATGGAACAATAGCTATATTAACGGCGGATGTTCCGGGCGCAATTTTTTGATAATATACTTCTTGACCAAGGTAATTTAATATCCGGATCCACTTTGAACTGATCTGCGAAAGCGTAATAGAATTATTTGCCGGATTGGGATAAATGAGCGCATTTGATTGATAAGGTTGATTCATAGAAGACGATATTGCGGGTTTCAGCTTTAGAACATAACCGTCGTTTATTCCATTTGAATAGCTGTTGATACTCCCGAGTCCGGGATCCAAGTCTATAAGGCCCTTAAAATATCCAACAGTATATATATACAGCCCATAATAAACCGCAATATCTTGTCCTGCCATTGTCTGATTCCCTTCAATCATTTCAGTCCATAACATATTTCCGGAAGAGTCAAGGCAGGAAATATATGCGTTAGCGATTCCGTTCAACCAAAAGGTTCCGGCACCAGGATCAAAGTCGGTTGAATCGGTAAAGGAACCTGTTGAATATACCTTACCTGAATTATCTGTGGTGATTGCAAAACCGGTTTCATTACCGTATCCTGCAAAAGTCTTCACCCAAAGAAATCCGCCGTACTGATTTAATTTCAACACATACGCATCACGGTACCCAACTGCCTGGATATTGTAAGTAGCAGATGATGGATCAAAATCCGTTACATTTTCAAAATACCCTGTGATGTACACATTATTATTAAAATCAGTAGTTATCCCTCCGCCAAATTGATCATCGCTTCCGGTCACTTTTTTCGCCCATTCAAAATTACCATCATTATCGAGTGCCAAAACAAACAGATCGTTTCCATATGCAACCAGATTGTTAATCCCGGCGCCCGGATTAAAATCTACAATTCCTGCAAATGAGCCGACAATAATTAAATCGTTGTTACTATTCATAGTTATTGCGTTGATGTTGATGGCACCTCCGGAATTACTGATTATTTTGAACCAAATGGTATTTCCATAGTGATCTACTTTAATCATATAAATGTCGTAAGAAAATCCTGATGCGGTAACATTGTAAACTAAATTACTTGCCAATTCAAAATCCGCAGTACCAATAAATCGTCCGCTCACCAATATGTTCCCCGATGAATCGGATGCAATTGAGTTGCTAATAATATTGTAAGTACATTGAATTGCTGTTGCCATGATTAAATTTCCATTACTATCCATTTTTACAATGAATGCATTTAAAGCCTGTGACGAGAATCCGGAACTAACAAGATTGTACACTGCGGAAGACGGATCGAAATCAGCCGTTCCTGTAAAAGTACCGGTGAGGAGTAAATTCCCTTGTGAATCAATCTTCATGGCTGTGAGACTGTCGGCTCCTGCTCCTCCCATTTGTTTTGCCCATACCAATGATCCGGCAGGGGTAAATTTCAATATGAAAACATCCGTTTCCCCTGCGGAAATTAAATTGATAATACCATTTCCGGGATCCATATCAACAATAGATTCAAAGCTACCAGCCACAAATAGGTAACCGGCAGTATCAATTACAACAGCGTTTGCATGATCATTTCCCACACCACCCATTCTACCGGCCCATTCCAGAACAGGACCCTGAGATACACAGTTGGTGCTAAACGAAATACAAAATACAAATAACAAAATGCTGATTCTTGCTATACAAAACCTTATATTCATAAAGCTAAGACGCCGGAATTAATTAAATAGGTTGCATTTGACGTTCACCTTTCACTTAATGAAAGATGCGGTGGTATCCAAACGTTCATTTATAAACCAATAAATTGATAACTGATGAGCATGGAATTTATACTAATCGTAGAGCAAATTCATTTCTAAATTTAATAATTTATTTAATTGAAAAGAATTACGAAAGACACACCGTTATCTATTGCTCCAAAGTTTTTCAGATTGAAATGAATAGAAACTGTCAGTCGGGATTCACAATTTTTACCCAACAGAAATTGCATGGAGATGAAATGGTGAAAGCAGCCCAATCCTTTATTGAAAATAAATTAAGTGAAAAAATATCCGTTGAAGAGCTGTCATCAAAATTTGCAGTGGGTCCGAAGAATTTTTGACAGAAGGTTTATTAAAGTAACAAGAAATACTCAATTAGAATATTCGCAACGTGTAAAGGTAGAAGTTGCTAAAAAAGCATTGGAAACAAGTCGTAAAACCATTAACGGGGTGATGTATGAAGTTGGCTACTCCGATGTAAAAGCATTTCGTGAGGTATTCAGAAAAATTACAGGCATGTCGCCTCTTGATTACAGAAATAAATACAACAAGGAGGCAATTGTTTAAGTGAGACTTTAACTCTAAATCAAAAACGATTTGCATTGATCAATTTTCCATTTTTCGAATTCGCATTGCAAAACATGGTATGTTGACTAGCCATAGTAAAAAACACGATTTTCATAAATTTAAATCTTATTTAGGAGAGGATGGGCTTTTTATATGGCTTTTCTCTATTATAGTCATTGTTTATCCCGGAAATCTTGCTTCACACTAAACCTGAAGATCCCCATTTTACTACTAAATGGTGATTGCGGCATCCCAAAAGAGGGAATACTTTTGTTGTGACTATTTATTAGGAACAGTTTTAGGAATAAACTACTCAAAAAATCATCATAATTTAGGTTACCAGAAAAAATCATCATGCAAAAAAAAATTACTTTATTAGCGGCTTTAGTAATGTTTAGTTCCTTTCTGACGGCACAAATCACCTTCCAGAAAAAGTTTGGTGGCATTACTACCGGTTATGCCAATGTGTGCAAACAAACTAGTGACCATGGTTATATGCTGGCGGGGTTTTCACAAAACCTCACCTATGATTTCTACCTCGTAAAAATGTATTCCATTTCACAGATCACATGGGCAAAAACTTATGGTACTGCCGGAAACGAAAATTTATCCGCTGCCATTCAGACAACAGATGGTGGCTATATGATGGCGGGGTTTACCAGTCAATCATTTAATTACGACATGTATTTTGTTAAAACGGATGCCAATGGAGATACGCTTTTCACTCGTTCTTTTGGTGGCTATCGTAATGAAGGCGCAAATTCCATTATTCAAACTACAGACGGTGGATATCTCGCTGCCGGAACATTCACTGATAATTCTACCCCCCCTAATACCTCTTTACTCTTATATAAAATGAATGCATCTGGTGATTCAACGTGGTCTACCGTTTTGAGCGCACCCGGAGCTACCAGTTACGAGGTACCCCGTGAAGTTGTGCAAACAACTGATGGAGGATATGTTATAGGTGGGGAATACAGCTTCGGACAATTTCTGCACAACAGCTATATGATAAAAATAAACAACATAGGAAATGTTGAATGGAATAAGACCTACCAAGTAACAGGAAATGACAATGTAGCTTCTGTTATCCAAACCACAGATGGTGGATATGCAATGAGTGGAAGTTGTATTCCTGCAGGTGGACTATTTAATAATTTATTTCTTATCCGTACTAACAGCACAGGTGATACTTTGTGGACTGCTACCTATGGCGGAGTAGGCTTGGATGATATTGGACGTGCGCAACAAACCACTGATGGAGGGTTTATCATTGCCGGACTCACAGATAGTTATGGTGCGGGGCAGGGTGATGCTTACCTTATAAAAACAAATGCTAACGGAGTAGTTTCATGGAGTAAAACGTACGGCGGAAATCAATACGATCAGTTTAATGCAGTAAGTCAAACGCTTGATGGCGGATATCTTGCATCAGGTGCAGCAGGAAGTTTTGGAGCCGGATACCAGTATGTAGTAAAAACCGATTCATTGGGTAACAGTAACTGCTTTCAAAATGCTGCTTCTACCATAACTTATCATACACCAATTCCTATAGATTCAACAGTTCTTAGCAATTTTATTTCGCCATCATGGGTAAGTGTACCTTTAACTGTAGTAGGATTGCTTGATAGTACCAGTCATATTGTTTGTTTTAACTCTACCGGAATTGATGAAGCAGTTGATAATAACATCGAAGCTAGCATTTATCCAAATCCTGTTAGTGATCTGTTAACTATTTCAACCATCAGCAAGACTGATTTATTAAATGCGCAGTTCCGTATGAGCAATTTAACAGGGCAGGAGGTTATGGAAGGTTTGTTAAATTCCACTAACGGTAAAAACCAAATTAATGTAAGTCATTTGCAGCCCGGAATATATTTTCTTGCTATCAC
>JBBQVM010000039.1:0-16332 GCA_038211525.1 Bacteroidia bacterium | reverse complement strand
TTTAAAATCCGTAAACAAAACGGTTACTTCAGAAAAATCCTTAGCGGTAGTAGTTCCGGTGCTCTTTAATTCTTCGGCAATTTCAAAGGGCAAAATGTTTAATAACAACTCTTCACTACGGGCTTTTTCTTTCTTAACCCTATTTCGTTGCCGAACTACAATTATCACAAATAATAATAAAATGGCAATTCCAGCCAACGAAAAATTTCTAAATATTTTTTGTCTGTTAATCTCCAGTTCCTGTATTTTTATCTCATTGTCATGAATTATTTCTTGTTGTTTTAATTCTATTTCCCTAATTTTTTTCTGGCTATCATGTGAGAATAAGGAATCCTTTAATATGGTTGCATCGTTAAATAACTCCAGCGCTTTTTGATAATTTTTTTTTGTTTTATAAATTTCCGATAATGAAAATGTCATGATACTTAGATCCAGTAAATCGTCACATTTTCTGATCATAGTGATTCCAATCTCCGAATATTTAATGGCACTATCGATATATGCTGGCTTTAATTGTTGACGATACATTCCCATATAGTCTTCTGAAATGCTACCATATTCAGTAGCTATACCATAATTGTCGCCTAATTGATTTTCTATTTCAAGTGCTTTAAACTGAAACTCTAATGCTTTCGAAAAATCCCCCAAGTTCGCAAATGCGCTTCCGGAGTTAGAATAGGAATAGGCAACAATGGTGAGGTTATTAGACGCCAGGGCTGCAGTAAGTGATGAGTCGAAATGATTCAATGCTTCGCGATATTTCTCCTGACCCATTGCAATAATACCTAACAAATTATAAGTAGATGCCATTTGAAATTTATCGCCACTTGCTTTACTAATTAGCAGCCCCTCGTTAGCAATTTTAATAGCCTTTTTAAAATCACCCAGATTTCTATATACAGTCGAAATTCCTAATAAACCTTTAGCAATGGAAGCACTATCTCCGGTTTCTCTGGCAAGTCCCGTTGATTGATTATAAGTGCTCAGAGCCTTCTCAAACACTCCTTTGCGGGAATAATTACTTGCTATGGTACTTAATGCATGTATTTGCCCGGGTAACCATTTAATATTCTTAGCCTTCTCCAGTGCCAGGTTTCCATAATAAATTCCTGAGTCAGGGTTAACATTTTTAAATTCTATTGATATTTTCACCCAGGTATTTACAAGTGAAGTATCTTCATGAATATTCGGAAGCAATAACTGCAAAGAATCAACCCCCTCTTGTCCTTGCTGTTGCGCAAAGCCATTGAATTGAACCAAAAACAAAACGATCAATTGAATAGCTAATTTCTTCACGTTAATTTTTATTTTTTAGAATAATGAGGTTCAAAAATAATCTTTATTTCATTAAACCCGGTCATAAAAATATTCCTTTTGCATGACATTATGATAAAATTTCGAATCAAGGATTTTGAATGACCAAATATTAAAAATTTATTTAGAAATAAAAAACGGAGTCGGCATAACCGGCTCCGTTTTTTTCAAATCTCATTGCAAAATTAATTCGCGGCTGCCTTTTCTGGCATTGCGGTAACATTCATATCTCGTACACAAACATATTTGCCATCACGCTTCTGAAAATAACTCATGTAATATCCCTTGTTGGCTGTTTCACCGGCTGCATTTATTTCATTCCAGGAACCAATTTCAACTGCCATATTTCCATCTGCATAAAGATCTACTACTTTGTAAACATTGGTATTTTGAATAGTA
This sequence comes from Bacteroidia bacterium, assembly GCA_038211525.1. GTDB lineage: Bacteria > Bacteroidota > Bacteroidia > AKYH767-A > OLB10 > JADKJB01. The sequence goes on along the minus strand of JBBQVM010000039.1, from coordinate 14,619 downwards.
TCTTTTGCTAATCGCTCTGTGATTCTGTTTTGAATGGCCTCTTTACCTTGAAGTGGTTCCATATTGCGATTATAACTAGCAGCATCGTCACTGTAATAGACAGCTACGGCAGCTCCATCTTTAGCTTTTTCAGCTGCTGCATAGGCATCTTCCATACCTTGAATTTCAACTTTAAGTGCATCCATATCAATTGCTTTAGGAGCTTCCGGTGCAGGTGGAGAGGAACAAGCTGCCATCATTAATACTAGAATTGCTAATAATCCTGATTTAAATTGCATGTTATTATGTTTTAGTTAATGTTTAAGTTGGGGGCAAGTTAAATGAAAATGGGCAGTAAAAAAATTATCAACTCACTTTTCATTCAAAATAAATGTAACGCGATAGTAACAAGAACTTTACAACATAGCAACTACGATCTGAATTATTTTTTATCCAAAAATTCCTTCAACGATGTTCCTATAATTTGGTTCCAACCGGCATCGAAATTTTCGTGAGCAAAATCCGGCTGATCTGCAGGGAATGATTCCAGCCCTTCATGAGTAACTTTTAATTTAGTATGGTTGTCTAATGGAAATAATTCAAACGTCAAAAAAGATATTCCTTCAAATCCGTCGTATCTCCAACTATGCTTCAGTTTATGATATGGGATCACCTCTAAAATTTCACAAAGATGCAAATATTGTTTTTCCGGGGAGGGTCCGCCCTTAATCTCAAATTTAAATCCGACTACCGCCTTAAATTCAGGAAGATTAAAGTACCATTGTTTCATCAAATCTCTTTCGGTGAGTGCGTTCCAAACAGTTTTAAAATCAGAAGTAAATACTTTTTCAATTACAATTGGTGTGGCATTCATGATTTATTAATTTTTTTTGAAAAATAAACCATTTCATATATTTATATGGTCTTGTTTCTTGCAATTTTTTTACCAAGGAAAAGAAAGATTGAAGAAATCAAGACGAACAGCAATATTAATAACGCAGAATTAAGTAAAACCTTGGCCATGCCTAATTCAGCCACGTTGATAAAAGGATACGGGTACCAGGAAGAAATACTCCCTAGCAATAAAACACATAACAGGTAAACTAAAGGATAGATGATCCACTTTGTTATTTGCGTGTATTTTATAGTAGAACAATTTTCATATAAATACCAAAAGAGAATTACCAATAAAGGTATCACCGTATGTAACAGTTCATCTACTAGCTTCTGAAATCCTTCCGGTTGCCATACCTGTCGTAAAACTACCTGATAAACCAATCCTACAATGGTTATGTACACCGTAACTGCGGTTAGCGTTCCGGGTTTGCTGGGATTAATTGTGTTTTTGAGTTGCGATATAAATAGTCGGGTAAAATAAATCGCGACTATAGAATTCGTTAAGATAGTGAAAAAGCTAAAGAAACGAATGGTTGTCTCTAACACGGAAGTCGTTCGGGCATTCACCATTAAATAATACTGCCCAACGATGGCAAACCATCCAATGAGTCCAAATACGAAAGTTAAATTTTTTTTTATTGACATAAAATAGGTATTAATATCACTTACAGTAGTTACTATAATTTATCTTTTTTTAAACTTTTTATCCAACGCAACTGCTTCCTGCAAAAGTTTTCTAATTGGTTTATCATCTATTTCTTCAGGAGCTTGATAGATTTTATAAAATATTTGTTTGTTCGTGCCATGAGTTAAATATGCATCGTTATCGGCCAACTTATTTCCATACCAAAAACCCAGAAGCACACCGTGTTTGATTCCCCCACGAGGAACTGTTGCAGGCCATACGATCGCTATACCTTTGTTACGATAAAAAAAAGGGACATTATACGATATTTTTTCCTTGCAATACCGTTGTTGTTCTCCTAAAATAATTTGCCTTAAAACATCCACCATGATTCTTTCGTGCTCCGGAAGAAAAGAAATCAGTTCAGAAATTGAAGTGAATTTCATATAATGCATGGTAGATAATTAAAATCAATTCAAAAATATTAATTATTTTCAATCAATATCATCATTTCAAAAAATTTAAACTTCATATCGAAGGTTCGAAGGTTCGCTGAGAAAGGTGTCTTTTTTATGTCAATTATTTCTTACTAATTTGTATCAACGCATTTTTAACTTCTGTTTCGGGTCGCATACAAGATTTGTTCTTACAAACATAAATAATAGTTTGCCCTTCAACATATTTATCCTTAAGTAATAATAAGGTGCCTTCATTCTTGCCTCCTGATAAAAAAACATTGGGTAAATAATAGGAATCGAATTCTTTTCTTTTACTCATAAAATTATCTCCAACAATTGCAACTTCATACGGATCACTAGCGAACCATGCCAATAAAATATCCCAATTGGCATAATAGGCTCCACTTCTCACTGCTTGGCTTTTTACGTTGTTAAGCATTTTTTTTGACATCTCCTGGTATTCATCATTATAGAAATATTGTCCCAAAAGAAATAAATTTTTAGCCATTTGCGAGTTGGCTGCAGGAATAACATTATCAGTGATTTCCATTTTTCTTGCGATCAGTTCAGGATCTATATCTGATGTATAAAAAAACATACCACTGTTAGTGTCATAAAAATGGGTGATTACATAGGCCGTTAACTGCTGTGCCTCTACTAACCATTTCTCGTCGAAAGTAGCTTGATACAATGCAATAAATGCATCAATAGTAAAAGCATAATCATCCAAAAAACCATTGATGGATGATTTTCCGATATTAAAATTTCTGTCCAAACGATAATCCTTATTCTGTAAATTTGATAAAATAAATTCAGCATTTTTTATAGCAACTTTCAAAAATTCAGGGTCATCAAAAACTCTATAGGCGTCAACATAACCTTTTAACATGAGACCGTTCCAAGCAGTAATTATTTTATCATCGAGCTTTGGACGGATACGTTTAATGCGTTCATTAAGTAATATTTCTTTTGCTCCTCTAATTTTTTGTTGCAGTTCTTTGTCGGACATCTGATATTTATGAGCAATAAATTTATCGGACTTATTTTTAAACAAAATATTATTTCCATTTTCCCAATTACCCTCAGACGTCACATTAAAATATTCAGCTATCAAATCTGCATCCTTTGGCAAATATTTTTGCATTTCCGATTTTTTCCAAATATAATATTTCCCTTCTTCTCCCTCGCTATCGGCATCTAACGACGAAAACCATGCTCCCCCACTGGAGGTTAATTCTCTATTTACAAAGGCAAGGGTTTCATAAACTATGGTTTTGTAATAGGGATCTTTGGTGGCCTGATAAGCATTAGCGTATAAACTAACTAATTGTGCATTATCGTAAATCATTTTTTCAAAATGTGGTACCTTCCAAAGGGAATCTGTCGAATATCTGGCAAATCCTCCTCCTAGCTGATCATATATGCCGCCATCTGCCATTTTGTTTAGAGTGATTGTAACAGCATTGAGTGCATCTCTTTGTTTTGTTAAATAATTGTAGTTTAACAAAAATTGATATCCAACAGGCAAAGGAAATTTCGGCGCACCGTATTGACCTCCGTTTTTATAATCGATATTTAATTTCCAATTAGAAAAAATTGTGTTAAGATTATCTAATTGGAAATCCGGTTTTCCGGTTGCAGCTATAACTACTTCGCTCCCTTGTACTCCATTGGTTAAGGAGGCAGCTTGCTGTTCTGCTTTTTCAGGACTCTTTTTCACAAAAGCCGAGACTTGATCCAACATTGAAAGCCACTGCGCTGGAGGAAAGTAAGTGCCACCAAAAATTGGTCGGCCATCTGGAAATGCAATTACATTCAAAGGCCATCCACCACTTCCGGTAAGTAGTTGCACTGCATTCATGTATATCTGATCGATATCGGGGCGCTCTTCACGGTCCACTTTTATTGATACAAAATTAGCATTCATATAATTTGCTACTGCCGTATCTTCAAAACTTTCGTGTTCCATTACATGACACCAGTGACACGCTGCATATCCGATACTTATTAACAGTAATTTATTTTCCGCTTTTGCCTTTGCCAATGCTTCATTGCCCCAAGGATACCAATTAACCGGATTGTGCACATGTTGCAACAGGTAGGGACTACTTTCGTGAATAAGATTATTTGTAAATTTATAATCACTTGTACTTTCCTGAGGTTTATCTTTATCCTGTCCACAGGAAATTACAGAGAATAACAACATTGGGTAAAAAAATATTTTTCTCATTTGATTTTTACTTTAGTTCCTGTAGTGAAAATACCTCACCTGGAAACGAAGATACGAAGTATAACTACAACATTGACCCTGTTTTGATCCTCTATTTGTTTTTTGGTATTGCTTTCTCTAACAAGAAACCTTCAAAGTACAAATGGAATTAATGCCTTAGTGCTGTTAATATATTCAGTATATCTAACACCAAAAGTTTCTAATAATAACTTTTCCTCTTTTTTAAGTTTATACCAGAAGGAAACGAAAACAATAAGAACAGCAATTATTCCCCGATAGTCGCCCACAATTAAAGTATTTCCAATAAAGAGTAATAAAATTCCGGTGTAAATTGGGTGTCGAACCAGTTTGTACATGCCCTGCTGAATCAATTCATGTCCCTCCTTTTTCTGCACCGACAAACTCCAATTTCTACCTAATACATTACGTGACCAACACGCAATCCCTGCACCAACAATTGCAAATGAAAGTCCCATAAACCCTACCAAATTAGTATGAGGGACAAAATTTTCTCTTATTAAAGTATGACCGAACCATTCTCCGGGACCTAATAATAATATCGCTACAATGATTGGTAACCAATACAGAAAAAATCTTTTCGGTAACGATTCCCGCGATTTCACTTTTTTAGTTCCTAGTCCCGAAATAACCCAATAAATTGAAACAACTATCCAGATAATTCTAAGTCCTATTCTAATATATTCACTCATATTATTAAGGTTATATTCCCTATGCAAATATAGAAAACCTTAGCAAGAGAGGAGAATTATTGGGTCTCATCTACTTGTTTAATCCCTTCAGCGACTCATCCACTCCTGCCTGTCAATTTTATACCAATTATGTTCTACTCCGAAATAATCAAATGTTTCAACAAAATTAAGTCCGCTTTTTTTTAATATTCTATTTGATGCTCTATTTTCAAAGTGAGCAGCACCATATATTTCATTCAAATATAGCATATCGAATCCATAATTTAAGGCAATCTTAGCACATTCGGATGCAATTCCCCGCCCCCAGAATTTTCGTAACAACCGGTATCCTACATCGTAATAATTGAGGTGATTGTTGGTGCGCTCCTTTACCAACTTTAACCCCGCCCATCCTGCAAAAGCATTGGTTTCTTTATCCATTACGGCCCACCTACCAATTCCATTTTCAACATATTGACTGCGCACCAATTCAATCGTAAGCAGAGCTTGCTCCTTCTCTGAAATTGGCTTATTCCCTAAATATTTATGCACCTCCGGGTCAGAGTCCAACTCAAAAAACCCATCAACATCTGCAGGAATAACTTCTCTTAAAAGGAGTCTTTCTGTTTCAGCAAATATTTTCATCGTTCTAAATATTACAGTATTGTCTTTTGTGTATTTGGCTAATGATATAAAAAACAGAATTGTTAGATTTCCAAACCATTTCTATTAATAAAAATGAAAAATAATTTATGTACTTATAGTTTAAACTAAATATTCCTTCCATTGCGCTGCTGATTCAAATATAAAGTTAAAAATAAATTGAGTTGAATGCAATATGAAGTGGATCCTATTTATTAGCAGGGGTTTCCATATAAAGCGCTTCCATCCATTTCTTTCCCTGTTTAACATAATTCACAGCCACACGAACTTTTGGGGTAAGACCTATTTCATCACATTCCCCTTGTTGAGATACCACATAAGTTAATATCACCACATCATCAGATAACATCACAAAGTTAAAATCATCAAGCGAAACATTCAACACTTCGCATTCCGAAGCCGTTGCAGCAATCACCTGTTCCTTAGTACTGATCCCATCCGAATTAATAGAAAGAAATTTTTCGGAGGTGTTTTCTTTAAACCAACTAGCATCATTATGCTGCCATGCCTTCCAACCCGCCTGCTCCAAAGTAATAATCTGTTGCTTTATAGTATTTTCTTTTGCCGATTGGCCCAAGACATTTGAACACTGAAATAAAAAACTAATCAGAACTAAAATTTTAACCTGTTTCAATATTTTCATTGTGCTGCTTTTTTGCATTATTTTGCACTAATATCTGAAAAATAAGTGTAACTGTATTGAAGTTCTTTGAATTATTTAAAATGCTAAGTGTTATAATTTGAGATACATGACTGAAAAAGGCACCGGTTCGGTCAAAAGTGTCTTACTTAGATTACTAAAAGTTCATTTTTAATAGCATTTCAATCTGGATCAACAATTTACTTCTGCGCTAACACCAATTTAGTTAACGTAAACTAGCTTAAACACAGAAAGTTCCCCATCAATTAACAGATTTACATGGTACAAGCCTGCACCAAGACCAATAGCTTTAGGATCAAAAAGAAGTTCCTGACTGCCTGCCGGTAACTTTGAATTAACAACTGTTTTAACATGGTTACCTCTGGAATCAAAAACATCCATTTGAACTTGTGATATGCTAGAAAGGGAAAAACTAATTTTCGCGTTTTCCCGGAATGGATTTGGACCTGCAGTTGCTTTTGTTATAAAAGTGATCCCTCTTGCATGGACAATTTCAGAAAAATGAACTGTTCCATCAAAATCGATTTGTTTTAAACGATATAGGCAGCCGGATTTCGGTGTGAACGCATTATCAGTAAATTCATAACGGTGTGGCTGTGTGGAATTACCTGCTCCTTGAACAAATCCGATTTTTTCAAAATCCATGTTGTTTGTAATTGAGCGTTCAATATCAAAACCATCATTATTAATTTCTGAAGCTGTTGACCAGGTAAGTTTATTGGTGTTGTTATTCTGTTGCACTTTAAAATTAGTCAACTCAATAGGTAACGGTGTTGTATAGGTGATTACTAGTTTTGGCCGAAGCGAAGCCGATACGTTATCGCTACTTGCAAAAATTAATTTCCTAAAACCGTTTTCAGTAACCAATCGAAGCATGAAACCATGATTGGATCCGGGGTTATTCACCATATCACAAATAAAATTGGTAACATTAATATTCAAACAGTTTTGTGAGTTGTTGGTTGTGGTTGGAATCAATACCTGATTATATGTTGTAGTACCCGGTTGGTTGTTCCAGGTAACCGTCGACTCGGTCCACGGTGCTATGATCCGTTGCAGGTAAGCTGCATTAATTCCTGAATGGTAACCCTCAATACTGGTTGAGTTGTAATACAAGGAGAGTCGTGCATCAGTGATAAGAACATTGGCTGGAACCGAACTAAGATCGAACTGCATCAGTGAACGGGCAATTCCAAAATTCCCACCATTAGTCCATGCCATCGCATCAAAATCTTTTTTGTTACCGTAATTAGTGTTGTCGTATCCACAGGGCACACAACTATAAACCATAGCATCTTTTCCTTGTGCAGGTGTTGGTTGTAGGGTGATGCTTGTTTGTGAATAGGAAAGGATCGAGAACGACAAGTTAGCCGTCATTAAAAGTCCTAGAGTCTTCATCAGATGATCAATTAGAAACCAAAGGTAACAAATTGATTAACAATTAGAAAGAATTTGGTGAAGGCGCATTTTTTGTGGGTCTACTCTATCTGATTTTGGGTAAATCAACAAACTACCCCCTGCTTCGACTCCTTACCTTATCTGTTGTCTTTGACTTCAGGAACCTGTTGATTTTTTCATCCACTTACATGTAAAATATTACCATTCCTACTGACAGTATACTTTTTTAGTGATGAAGGTGGTGGCCCCGCTATGACCGACCCATCTAATGAGAACGTGCCTCCATGACATCCGCATTGAAGTTGCTGAGAAGAACTAGCATAGCCCAATGAACATCCTTGATGGGTACAAATGTCGGACAGCGCCACATAAGAACCACTGTTGTTAATAATCATCACCTGATTGCTTACTACTGCCCCGCCGGATGAGAGCAAAGCAGTATTAGGAGAGGCATTCATGTCAAGAGTAAAATCTACCACCGGAGCGCTAGGTGTATTGTTATTTTTTTGACAAGAAGCTAAGAAGGAAGTTAATGTACCTGCCGCCACACAAACAGCAATTCCTTGAATGAAGTCTTTTCGTTCCATGATTAACGATTGCATTGATAATTGATACAAAGTAGCGGGTCTATTGTGTTGCTAAGATGAAGAAAGATTGTTAAATTCATTTATTTTCAATCTCACAATAAAACAAATACAAATGCGTTTTTGCGCTCGCTTTGCGGCAGATAACTTACAAATCTGCGTTGTTCTGGTATTAAATTGAACCGAAATATTTCAAACGGGGTACACCTATATTTCCGTTATTGTTATTAAAAATAAAGGCAAATTATATTGCTGAAAAATTCATCGCATTGGGTCGGAATACGGTTTTCTATTCGGGATATTTCCCCTCAATTAAAAATATTCTGGATTTATTATAATTGCCGTGGGCGGCAACCAAAATAAGTATTGGTACCTATCAAACAATTTTCATTTTCTTAATGAGCGTAGGCAAAACAATCAGCAATAACGGAAGTGCAAAAATGAATCCTCCTATAACTGCAATTGCCAGTGGTTGATGCAAATGTGCCCCAGTTCCTATACCTAACGCTATAGGCATAAGTGCTATTATTGCCCCAAAGGCAGTCATTAACTTAGGACGAAGTCGCGTTGAAATAGCGTAAATAATTGCATCATCGTGCGACTTCCCTCCCTGCATGGATTCCCTGAATTGAAGAAAAGTAAAAATCGCATTTTCTCCTATAATACCGGTAATCATAATAAGTCCGGTGTAACTGCCCACATTCAGTGGAGTATGTGTAAATAGCAACGCACACAAACTACCCGCAATGCCCAATACTCCTATAAACAGCACCACCAGTGAAATTTTTATGTCGCGGAATAAGAATAAGATTACTGCAAATACCAATAAACAGGAGCTGATTAATATTAGAAGTAGTTCTTTGAATGATTGTTGTTGTTCAGCATAAGTTCCGCCATATACCACTTGGTAACCTTTTGGCAAATTCAACTCAGTAGCCATTTTGGTTTTTATTTCTTTCATTACACTTCCCAGATCCCGGTTTTCCAATCGGGAAGTCACAATCCCCATCGATTGCAAATTTTCTCTTTCTACTTCCGCATCTCCGGGTTTAATGGTAATGTCTGCAAGACTTGAAATGGGTTTTAATTTCCCGCTCGCTAAAAATACCTGGTTGTCTTTTAATTCTTCCACACTACGTTTACCGTTCCCCGGATAAACCATTCTGATGTTGGTAAGCTGGTTGGTTTCATACACCGTTCCCACAACCGTTCCTTCTAATGAAGTTTGTATTTGGCTCTGCAAGTTGGCCGGCGTAATTCCAAATTGTGCAAGGTAAGCTGCTTTGGGTTCAATACTTATCGATGGTCCGGCAATGACAATGCCATCAAACACGTCGGCAGTTCCTTGAATGTTTTCTAGAATTCCGGCAGTTTTCCGTGACAACTCTTGCAACATTTTTTTATCTGTCCCAAATATTTTTATTTCAATGGGCTGCACACTGGCCATCAAATCGCCTAACATATCACCAATCACTTGACCAAAATCAACCCGCAGCGCCGGTTGCGTTGCTTCAACTTTTGATCTTATATCACTTATTACTTCTTCCGTGCTGCGATTTCTATTTTTCTTTAATTGAATTAAATAGTCGCCGCGATTAGGCTCGGTAATAAAAAATCCCATTTGCGTTCCGGTCCTTCTGGAATAAGTTTCAACTTCGGGGATCGCTACAATTATTTTTTCCGCTTCCCGTAACATCTGGTCCGTTTCTTCCAGTGAAGTTCCCGCTGGCGAAGAGTAATCAAACACAATACTTCCCTCATCCATCTCCGGAAGGAAACCGGTCTCCAACCTTGGTATGATAAGAACAATACTTCCCGCAAAAATCAAAACAATTAATAAACTGATCCAGGGCCTGGTCAAATAATAATTGACCCACTTTTGCTGTCGTACATTTTGAGCCGTTGTTATCGTTTCTTTTCCGGTACCCTCTTTTTTAGTTAGTAATAAATAAATTACAGGTAGTAAAATCCATGTCACAAAAAATGAGCAAATCAATGTTATGATCATTGAATTCGTCATCACCTTAAAATAAGCACCTGCCACACCTGTCATCAATAAAAAAGGCAGAAAAATTACAATCGTACTTAAGGAAGATCCCACCATAGCAGGAAATAAGTATTTTATTGCTTTGCCTACCAGCTCTTTCGAATGAATCTCCGGATACTCTTCATGTGTTCGGTGAATTTGCTCGACTACCACAATAGCATCATCAATTATTAACCCAATAGATGCCGCAATAGCGCCAAGAGTCATGATGTTAAAGGTTTGTCCTGTTATATAAAAAACAATAACAGTTAAAAACAGTGTAACCGGAATAGTAATTAAAATAGCTGCGCTTGCCTTCCACGATCGGAGAAAAATTATTGCAACTATTATCGCAAGCAGTAATCCGATCCACAAACTATCCGTTACACTTTTAATAGAGTCGGTTACAAAATCGGATTGAATATAATAGGGTTCAATGGTAACATCCGAAGGCAATGATTTTCTTAATTCCTTCACTTTACTTTCCATTTCAGATGAAAGCTGAATAAGATTCGCATTGGGTTGTTTCACCACTGCTATCAGTATACCATCCTTTCCGTTTGCGTTAATCCGGATGTATTCTTTTGCTTCACTGATTCGTATTTCTGCAATATCTTTAAGTAGTATAATCCTTTTGCCGTTATTGCTGATAACAAGGTCTTCCAATTGTTGTTTTTGATCAAGGGTCGCATCCAAAACAGACAAATACATCATTCGGTAATCGCTGAGGTATCCATTGCTTTTAACAAATCCAGTCGCCGATATTGCACTACTGATATTCTCAGGTGTAACACCCAGGGCTGACATTTTCCGCACATCGAGCAACAACTCATACTCTTTTGATTTCCCGCCAATAACCCGAATTTCACTCACGCCTTCTACCTGCGATAAAAAAGGTTTTATGGTATATTGTGCCAACTGCTTCATCTCCACAGGCGACCTGTTAGTACTCTCCAGCGTATATCCTATTACCGGTAGTATACTCGGATTCATGCGTTCCACCTCAACACTTACATCTGCGGGAAGCTGGTTTTTTATCTCATTTATTTTGGACTCGATTCGTTGCTGATCAATATCGATGTTACTATTCCAATCCATAAAAGCAGATATCTCGCAACTTCCTCTGCTGGTGGTGCTACGTAATAATTTGAGTTCAGGAACTTTTTTTATGGCCAGCTCAATCGGTCTCGAAACCGTGAGCAGCATGTTATTAACCGGCATCTGACCGGCATCAACAATAATTTTAATTTTAGGAAAGGTAATTTCAGGAAAAAGAGAAACCTGCATTTTGCTGTAAATGAAAGCACCGGCCATCAGCACAATCAAAATGACAACGGTAAGCGGATTTTTATAGGATTGAAAAAATTTCATAGTCGTTGTGTGGTATCAGTTTTGAATCCTTACGGCTGCCGTGTCGGGCAAACCATAATTACCACTTATAAGAATTCTGTCCGATGCTGAAAATTCAGGCGAAAGAATTTCCACATTATCGTTGTTTTCAATTCCTTTTTGAATGATTGTTTTTATTGCGGTTGTGTCATTCAGCATTTTCATCACCCAAAAATGTTCCTGAGTTTCATCCGCAAGCACCGCACTTTTAGGTACAGAATTCGCCGCCTGTTTCACCGATTTGATAAGCAGAACTTTTGCAACCAGGTTTTCAGGAATCATTACATCACTTTTAACACTTAATACATAACTTTGAGTTTGTGATGCTGCATCAACAGTGGGCATCGACCGTTCAACAACTGCGTTAAGTTGTGTTTTATCGGGCAATACTACCTCAACCGATTTACCGGGTTTCAAATAAGGCGTTAACTCATACGGAAGATCCAGTATAAAGGCAAAACTTTTTGAATCGTTTATGATAGCAAGTTGTTCCCCATCTTGTACATAATCGCCACTGTTATAATTTAATTGTGAGATATATCCACTTCCATTCGCAACTATGTTTATTTCACCACTAAAATGAAATGAGGTATCGAGTTGGTCAATGGCTGCACCTAAACTTTGTGCCTCCTTAGTGATAAGGTGCATAATGGTTGTTCCCTTATTTACAAAATCTCCGTTTTTAACGATTACCTTTTGCAGGTATCCGTTCGCAACCGATTTTACCGGTGTCTTTAATAGAAATGCAGAGGTTGCATTCAGTTCAATGGTTTCTGTGAGATTATTTTTTGAAATTGTAGTAGCAGTAACCGGCGTTCCTAATTGTGCAACATCTAACTCAGGAGTTTCTGTATTGCTTTGGCAGGATGTAAAATCAATGCCCAACAGTGTAAAAATAATAATTAGGGTTGCTTTTGTTTTCATTTTTAGTAGTTCAAAAAATTATAGGTATTTACCAATTGCAATTTATTAGTCTGTAACTGCTGAACCGTAGCTTGCGCAGATATAAAATTGGTAATTGAGAATAAATAATCCGTTACCCTTACATCTCCGGTCTCGAGTAATTTTTTATTTGCATTCATCAGGGTTTCCTGAACTTCCAATTGCGAACGCGCCTCTGTTAATATATTTTCGGATGCAGTTATTTGTTGCAATAATTGTTGCTGCTTTATATTGTATTGTTTTTTGTAGTATTCCGCATAAAGTGTTCGCGTGTTCTCAGTCAGTCTCAATTTTCCCTCTTGTGATTTTCGTTGGTTCCCATCGTATATGGGAACAGAAAAACTGAAACCGGCACTTGCACCAAAATTTCTTTCTGCGTGGTACATGAAAGTGGTATTGTAGCCGGCGTCTCCGAATAAACTTAGCTTAGGTTTATAGTTAAATTTTAGTTGTTCGAAGGAATTTTTAACATTTAAACTATCGTAAACAAATTTTTGAAACTGGTACGTTTTTTCACTACTAATAGTTTGCCGGATCCGAATGGCAGGATCTTGCAAATTAATATAGTTCGTATCGAGTAGTCCGCATAAATAATTTAAAACATTTAAATCGTTTTGCGTTTGCAACTTTAATTGTGAGTAAGAAAGTTGTGCTTGTTTGTAGGTTGCTAAAAAGGTGAGATACTCTGCTTGTTTGTAGGTGCCTTTTTCTGCCATACTTTTCAGAATAAATTCCTCTTCTTTAAAAATATTCAACACTTTTTCTGTTGTATTCAGTATTTGCTGCTCACCGTAAATGGTTATAAACTGTGACGTTACACTTTGCTTTAAATCCTGTTCATTCAGTTTCGAATTTAATTCTAAAAGTTGTTTCTGAATATGAATTGTATTAGTTCTGTTTTCAATGCTATTTTTACCTAACAAGTTATAATTAATTCCCAACAGCGCATTGTAATTGCCCCTGTTAGTAATAAGTTCATCATAACCATAACCATTCACAACCGGTGCATAAAAGTTATTGCTGGTAAAATTAACCTGTGGCCCCAAACTGGCTCGCAGGAGCAGACTGTCTAGGGTCAATGAATGAACCTGGTTTTGCAAATCAGCAAAAAGAGGGCTCCCTTTTATAGCAGCTTCAAGGTAATAGTTTAACGTATTCGCTTGTCCAAATCCGGCTAATGTCGAACTTAAAAAAAACACAAGAGAAATCAGCTTTCTCATATTAATTTAGTTGGGTGCCAAAATACAAATTTTTACACTGTGAATTCGAATTGATCAAAATCTCCTGTTACTTCACAAACGTCCCATCCTCCTTCAGTTGAACTTCCTTTTTCTTCATCCCGGATTTAAGATCGGCCTCAAAGAGAATTCCTTTTTTTGCAGATTCAATTCTGTCGCCACCTGTAATCTCCCATGAAGGATAGTCCTTTTTAATAGATGCCATGACTGTTTCAGGCAGTTTCGACACTGGAATTTCCGTTTCAGTTTCAACCCAGGTGCCATCATTAAGAAAATTGGCAGAGATTCCTGTTTCACCCAATTTAAATTCGGCCTCCCATTCAGTTGAATTTTCCTTTCCCCAACTGACTTTAGTTGCGCTTGGGAATTTTTGTTGAAATGCCTTAACAACGGCATCGGGTGGTGTTCCCGCTAATACATTTATTGAAATAAGGATGCTGCTTAAAATAATTACCAGATTTTTCATTTTGACTAAATTTTAGTTATTATTGTTTGTTAGTTGAATTTGCAATTAAGTAAACTTCTCAAGCTCTTGGGAACCTCTAAATTAATATTTTTTCGGAGCCTACATTCTTTCTATTCATAGTATACGCTCCACTAAATTTTCAGCAGCCTAATATTCTAAATCTAGAGCCATCTGTATGCACACTGCTTTCTCAACGAATAGTATCAAGCCAATATTTCATTTTTCAATAATAATAGATGTTATAACTTTTATGTACCAAATAATCACTCCTTAAAATATCTATTATGAATATATCATGAATAAAATATTTATTAGAAATGTCGGTAATAACAATATTCTTAAACCACTACTTCAGTATATTTCCACATCATATT